>NZ_QORY01000016.1:0-117317 GCF_008368755.1 Bacillus sp. AR2-1 | reverse complement strand
TAGACACAGTTTTTTTATCTAATATTAATTAAGAGGTCATTATACATCATATATACGTAATGTATAGAATTTTAGCGATCATTGTGATAAAAAAGTTCATAAAAATACAAGATTAAATTATTTTAAAAAATATTTTGTGAAATATTTCAATAGAAAATGTTAGCGTTTTCAAAAATGGGGAGGTTTGTAACGTTTATTATGTACTTGAAAGGCATCAAAAAATTTAAAAGGAGGTACAGCAAATGAAACATCCGATACATGTTACTTCAGAAATTGGAGAATTACAAACGGTTTTATTAAAACGCCCTGGTAAAGAAGTAGAAAACTTAACGCCAGATTATTTACAGCAGTTATTATTTGATGATATTCCATTTTTACCAATTATTCAAAAAGAACATGATTATTTTGCACAAACATTACGCAATCGGGGTGTTGAAGTTCTTTATTTAGAAAATCTAGCAGCGGAGGCGTTAGTTGGTAAAAAGCTTCGAGAAGAATTTGTTGATCGTATTTTAAAAGAAGGACATGCTGATGTAAATGTTGCACATCAAACTTTAAAAGAATATTTACTTTCCTTTTCAAATGAAGAATTGATTCAAAAAATTATGGGCGGTGTGCGGAAAAACGAAATTGAAGCGAGTAAGAAAGCACATTTATATGAGTTAATGGAAGACCATTATCCATTTTATTTAGATCCAATGCCAAATTTATATTTTACCCGTGATCCAGCAGCTACTATAGGGGACGGCTTAACGATTAATAAAATGAGAGAACCAGCACGTAGACGGGAATCATTGTTTATGGAATATATCATTAAACATCATCCACGTTTTGCAAATCATAATGTGCCAGTTTGGTTAGATCGTGATTACAAGTTTCCAATTGAAGGTGGCGATGAATTAATCTTGAATGCGGAAACAATTGCAATTGGCGTATCTGCTCGTACTTCAGCTAAAGCAATTGAGCGCTTAGCTAAAAATTTATTTAGTCGTCAAAATAAAATTAAGAAAGTAGTGGCCATAGAACTTCCAAAATGTCGAGCGTTTATGCATTTAGATACAGTATTTACAATGGTCGATTACGATAAATTTACAATTCATCCAGCTATCCAAGGACCAAAAGGAAATATGAACATTTATATTTTAGAAAAAGGATTGGATGCAGAAACTCTTAAAATTACACATCGTACTTCTTTAATGGATACTTTAAAAGAAGTATTAGGATTAAGTGAATTGGTACTTATCCCTTGTGGAGGAGGAGATGTAATCGCTTCTGCTCGTGAACAATGGAATGATGGGTCTAATACATTGGCAATTGCACCAGGAGTAGTTGTTACATATGATCGTAATTATGTATCCAATGCTTTATTACGTGAGCATGGTATAGAAGTTATTGAGGTACTCAGTTCGGAATTATCTCGTGGTCGTGGGGGTCCACGCTGCATGAGTATGCCGATTGTTCGAAAAGATATTTAGTATAAATAATGGAGAAAGTAGGGATGAATCATGTTAATGACTAGACCGAACTTAAAAGGAAAAAGCTTTCTTGCTGAAAAAGATTTTACAGAAGAAGATTTATTATATTTTCTAGACTTAGCAGCAGAATTAAAAGAGAAAAAGAAAAATGGTATTCCACATCGTTATTTAGATGGCAAAAATGTAGCACTTTTATTTGAAAAAACTTCAACTCGTACGCGATGTGCATTTACAGTAGCTTGTACAGATTTAGGCGCCAACCCTGAATATTTAGGGAAAGGTGATATTCAGCTTGGAAAAAAAGAATCTGTTGAAGATACAGCAAAAGTTCTAGGGCGAATGTTTGATGGAATTGAGTTCCGTGGTTTTGATCATGCAACAGTAGAAATTTTAGCTGAAAATTCAGGTGTACCGGTATGGAATGGCTTAACAGATATGTGGCATCCAACACAAACACTTGCAGATTTATTAACTATAAAAGAACATATAGGACATTTAAAAGGCGTTAAGCTCGTTTATGTTGGAGATGGACGAAATAATGTCGCTAATAGTTTACTAGTAGGTGGAGCAATTGTTGGAATGGAGGTTCGTATTTGTACACCGGAATCTTTATGGCCAGCACAAGAAGTGATTGATATGGCCAAAAAATATAATAATCAAGTAAAGGTAACAAGCAATGTTGAAGAGGCTGTTGCAGGGGCGGATGTAATTTATACAGATGTATGGGTATCCATGGGGGAAGAAGATAAATTTGCTGAACGCATTACATTATTGAAACCATATCAAGTAAATATGCACATGATTAAAGCGACTGGAAATGAAAATGTTATGTTCTTACATTGTTTACCTGCATTCCATAATGTAGAAACGTTATATGGAGAAGAAATTTATGAAAAATATGGAATAAAAGAAATGGAAGTAAGTGACGAAGTATTCCGCAGCAAGTATTCAAAAGTATTTGATCAAGCAGAAAATAGAATGCATACAATTAAAGCGGTTATGGCAGCTACTTTAGGAAATATGGAGTAAAGAAGGAGGTTAAACTTCCTTCTTTCCCTACCTTTAGACACTATCATTGACTACTGCTATTTATTTTTATTGTGATTAAAGAGAGGTGAGTGTAATGGGTGAAGAAAAGAAATTAGGCTTATTTACTTTAACAGCTCTTGTTGTTGGCTCTATGATAGGCGGCGGAGCATTTAACTTAGCAAGCGATATGGCAAAAGGTGCTGGTGCCGGTGCAATTATTATTGGATGGGTTATAACGGGTATAGGAATGATTGCCCTTGGATTATCATTTCAAAATTTAACCGTAAAAAGGGCAGATTTAGATGGTGGCATTTTTAGTTATGCAAAAGCGGGGTTTGGTAACTTTATGGGGTTTAATAGTGCATGGGGATATTGGTTGTCTGCTTGGCTTGGAAATGTAGCTTACGGTACATTGTTATTTTCTTCACTTGGATATTTTTTCCCCGTTTTTGAAGGGGGGCAAAATGTAGCATCAATTATTGGCGCGAGTGTATTACTATGGTGTGTTCACATGTTAATTTTACGTGGTATACAATCAGCGGCCCTTGTAAATTTAGTAACAACAATTGCAAAATTAGTACCCGTTTTTGTATTTATTGTGGTAGGAATCTTCGCCTTTCATATTGATATTTTCTTAGATGGATTTTGGGGACAAGCGGGTTCTTTTTCATGGGGAGATGTAGGTAGTCAGGTTAAGAGCACAATGCTTGTAACCCTCTGGGTATTTATTGGTGTAGAAGGAGCTGTTGTCCTATCAAGTCGTGCTAAAAACCGAAGTGATGTAGGAAAGGCGACTGTCATCGGATTAATGGGGACTCTTATTATTTACATCCTACTTACACTATTATCTCTAGGGCTTATGCAACAAGCCGATGTTGCTAATTTGAAAAATCCAGCCATGGCTTATTTATTTGAAAGTGTTGTCGGAAAATGGGGCGCGATTTTTATTAACTTAGGATTAGTTATTTCTGTATTAGGTGCTTGGCTAGGATGGACTTTACTTGCATCTGAAATTCCGTATTTAGCTGCTAAAGATGGCGTATTTCCAAAGTGGTTTGCGAAAGAAAATAAGAACAAAGCTCCTGTAAATTCATTATGGATAACAAATGGGTTAATTCAAATTTTTTTATTAACATTTATAGTTTCCGATCAAGCCTATCATTTTGCGTTTTCTCTCGCTTCCTCTGCTATTTTAATTCCGTATGCCTTTTCGGCATTTTATCAATTTAAGTTTAGTCTACAATCTAAAGAAAATGATCGAACAAAGAATATTATAATTGGTTTAGTGGCGAGTATGTATGGAATTTGGTTAATTTATGCAGCGGGCTTAGATTATTTATTACTGACAATGACATTATATGCTCCTGGGATTTTCATTTTTTACAATGTTCAAAAGCAAACGAATCCAAAACAAATATTTACTCGTGTTGAACTTGCTTCATCTGTGGCCATTGGAGCTTTAGCATTTTTTGCAATTTATGGACTGATTACAGGTAATATTACTTTTTAAATAAACGGGATGCATTCTTGTATAAGATCTTGTAAATATGAAATCAATTGGAGGGTTGAAGGATGAAAAGAAAAAAAATAGTAGTTGCATTGGGTGGAAATGCAATACAATCTGGGGACGCTACTGCACAAGCGCAACAAGAAGCGTTGGAAAGAACAGCAGAACAACTTACTAAGATTATGGAAAATGATGTAGATATCGTCATTGCACATGGAAACGGCCCACAGGTTGGTAACATCCTATTACAACAAAAAGTAGCAGAAACGGAAAAAACACCAGCAATGCCGTTAGATACCTGTGGTGCAATGAGCCAAGGTATGATTGGATATTGGATGGAAAATGCGATTGAGAAGGCTCTGAAAAAACGTAAAATAAAAAAAGATGTTGCCACCGTTATAACACGCGTTATTGTAGATGAAAAGGATGAAGCATTCGAAAATCCAACAAAACCAATTGGCCCTTTTTATACTGAAGAGGAAGCAAGAAAGTTAATGGAAGAAACCAAAGCGGTATTTAAAGAAGACGCAGGAAGAGGATGGAGACGAGTTGTACCATCCCCAAAACCTGTAAGTATTCATGAACATAAGATCATTAATTCCTTAGTGGAGGATGGAGATATAGTGATTGCTGTTGGAGGCGGAGGAATCCCGGTTATTGAGTCTGAAGAGGGATTAAAAGGAATTGAGGCTGTTATTGATAAAGATTTTGCTGCTCAAAAACTAGCTGAATTGGTAGATGCTGATACGCTTGTTATCTTAACTGCAGTTGATCACGTTTATTTAAACTTTAATAAAACAAATCAAAAGAAATTAGAGGCAGTGACAGTTGATGAATTAGAACAATATATACGGGATAATCAATTTGCCGCAGGAAGTATGCTTCCGAAAATTCAAGCAGCGATTAACTTTGCTAATACAGATCCAAAACGAAAAACAATTATTACCTCACTAGAAAAAGTGTATGAAGCGTTAGAAGAAAATACTGGCACTATTATTTCTAAGCATGATGCATGTGTTTACATATAAGAGGCTTTTAAACCAATAAAAAGAATGAAGTGATTTGCTTCATTTTTTTTATGTACAGTATACTGTTTAGTAAATAACATTCATAAAGTATTCATGAACGTAAAACGATCTCGAAACTAATTATGATAAAATAAATTTTGAAGAGGCTTTCTTGAATTTTTACTCCGGTATACAGAAAGAGGGCGTTTTATGAAAAAGCGAAACGTAGTTGAAGACTTGAAGCAGTTTGAATTATTTGCTCATTTAACGGATAAAAAATTGAAGAGCCTAGCAGAACTTCTCTATTGGCGAACCTATAAAAAAGGTCAATTTTTATTTTTAGAAGGTGATTCCAGAGAAAGAATTTACCTTGTATTAGATGGATTTGTAAAATTAGAACGAGTCAATCAAAGTGGGAATTTATTATATGAGGAATATATCAAGCGATTTTCTATTTTTCCTTATGGTGATATGTTTACAGACAAAGCTTACGATTATACAGCTGTTGCAATGACAGATGTAGATGTATACTATATTCCCACTGTAATTTTTGAGAATATGATTCGATCAAGTCGAAAACAGCTTATGTATATTGTTCAACAGTTATCTTCTATATTGAAAGTGAATGAAAGCCGCGTACAAAATATTTCAATTCCAAATGCACAAGATCGTGTCATTCAGGCGCTACATCATTTAATGAATTTTTTAGGAGAACAAGAGGGAGAAGAAATTATAATTTCATGCCCACTTACAACAACCGAAATCTCTAAAATATCTGGGACGTGTCGCGAAACAGTTAGTGGAGTGTTAAAGCAATTAAAGAATGAAAGCATTATCACCGTTCTAGGAAAAAAAATTATCATACATGATCCAACTTATTTTAAAGAAGTTTCAATATGAAAATAGGTTCCGTGACGGATATGATGGCTCTTAAAAACAGAACGATGAATCCTATTAAATGTCTACTGTTAATCCTTAATTAAAAATAATTGAAGATTGAATTTCATTTAATTTTGGACAGATTATTTTTTACAATCTACCAATAATAAAAAGAATCATTCTACATACCTATAAAGAAATAAATCCTTTGGTAATTACTAAACATGATAAAGGTGTGCTTATGTAAATATTAATTATCCTTTAATGTATTTAAAATAAATAATTGAAACAATTCCTGTATAACAAGGTTCCTAAATTCTTGTCTTTCTACAGAATGTGAGACATTTAGAAGGACAGGAAATTAGGAACTAGCCACATGTTGTAAAATACTTAATTTCCAATAAAAAGTAGTTCTATTCAAATTGAGTAGAACTACTTTTACATTATTTCATAGTTGTTTTCACCAAAAAAAGTGAGATCATCTCTACAAGTTAAGATCATCGTCGTTTCTTTTCAATTAAATTAATCTTCTCCATATTAATTAATAACAACCGCCATTTGTGTTTGCTCTTGTTGTAAACAAAGTTAGGATTTTTGCATAAGCATTTTTTCAAAAATGAGTATTAGAGGCTGTATATACGATTGTAGAGGTTTCCTGTTTCTATTGTACTTGTGCTGGAATATATCTTTTAGTCTTAAGAGACGAATAAAAAAATCCGCCTCTACGATAGCTCGATCTTCAACTACTGCACTTGTTTGGTGGAGAGGGGGGGATACGGTTCTACTTCGTATACTTAAAAACATCCGGTCAAAGATTTTTAAATATTGGGATGTTTTGTTGTTGTTCCTCTATTTTTGCTAAATCAATTTCTACTGTTATGATTGGCTCTTGGTCGTCCGCTTCTTTTACAATGTTTCCATTTGGATCGATGGCCATTGAGTATCCCGTGTATGTGTTGCCGATATGATTTTCATTATTCACATCTCCTACACTTTTACATGCAATAACACAGATGCAGTTCTCTATGGCTCTTGCTTTTAATAGTGTTCTCCAATGGTTCAAATTTGTTGTTGTCCACGGTGCAACATATAAGATGATTTTGCACCTTGAAACGATGGATAGCGTGTAATTTCTGGAAAGCGTAAGTTGTAACATATAATTTTGCCCGCCTTGGTATTGTGAATTTCAAATACATCTGGAACATCATTTCCAGATGTTAAATAAAGATGTTCATCTAACATGGGAACGAGGTGAATTTTATCTTTTTGATAAAGCAACTCACTTCCCGACAGACCTAACTTCTTGAGAATCTTGATGTTTATTAGTAAGAGTAATGTAGTGTTATGCAATTAAATCTAAATAATAATATGTATCGTAAGATGGTTGGAATTTTAAAATGAATACATATAATTGGAAGTGTCAGTTATAAAGAGAGAAAAAATATCTTGTAAAGTAATGCATATAACATAGAAGTATATAAGAGATAGGTGAAATTTATGAATACAAGACAAAAAGAAATTTTATTTCTGCTATTATCTGAATCTAACGACTATTTTTTAGTACAAGACCTTGCGGATCAGGTGAATTGCTCTGAAAAAACAATTCGTAATGACTTTAAAATAATTGAGGAGCACCTTGCGAATTATTCAAGTGCGATTCTTGTTAGGAAACCGGGACTAGGTGTGTACTTAGAGATTGAGGAATATGAAAAGGTGGACTTGTTTAATAAACTGTATTGTATTAATAATCGCACAAAGTATGAATCAGATGAAGAAAGAATTCTACAAATAGCATACAACTTATTAATGAATGTAAAGGCAGTTACTGCACAGAAAATGGCATCCCAACATTTTGTAAGTCGAACTACTATAAAAAAAGATCTAGATAGAATTAAAGTATGGTTACATCATTTTGATTTAACCATTGTTTCAAAACAGCGAGTTGGACTTATTATTGATGGAAATGAAAAGAAAAAAAGAAGAGCATTGGCTAGATTATCAGATTTGATTGGTAATTCTGATCTTACGAATCAATTTATTAAAGAACAATTTCAATATCATGAGGTTGAATTTGTTACGAACGAATTGAAAGCGTTACAAAAACGAAATGCATTGTTTTTTACAGATGATACATTTGAAAGTTTATTAGTGCATACGTTGCTTATGGTACGGAGAATGAAGCTTAAGCAACCTATTTTAAATGCTGAAAAGGAAATTAAAATACTGAAAGAAACAAAAGAATATATATGGACATTGGAGTTTTTAAAACAGCTGGAATGTGTTTTTTCTGTTCATTTTACAGAGGAGGAAGTTACATATTTAACAGCTCATATTTTAGGTGGGAAAATCCGTTATCAAGATAAACCAATGCAGGATAGCACACTTACTGAAAGTAATCCAATGCTTTCTATGGTTATACAGCAATTAGTTAAACGTATGTCACAGTTATATGAAATTGATTTCAGTAAAGACAAAATTTTAATTGAAGGGTTAACGATTCATTTATATACCGCATTGAATCGCTTAAGCTATGATCTTTCTGTCTCTAATCCGATGTTACACGATATAAAGAGAATGTATCCCTATGTGTTTAATGTATTGATACAAGTATTAGAAGAGATAAATGAATCTCTAACTATATATATTCCAGAAGAAGAAGCGGCTTATCTTACTCTACACTTTGAAGCATCTGTTGAACGGTTAAATCACCAGGAAAAATCTAAAAATGTAATTATTGTTTGCCATATGGGCATTGGCATGTCGCAGTTGTTACGTACAAAAATTGAGCGTAAATTTCGTCATATCCATGTTATGGACTGTATTTCAAAAGCTGATTTACAAAGTTATATAATGAAACATCGTGATGTGGAGCTCGTTATTTCAACTACTAGTCTTTCAAGATTAAACATTCCTCATATAGTAGTATCCCCATTATTAGAGGGGCCAGAAGAAAAGAAGCTAGGGGACTTTATACAAAATTATGATGAGCCAAGTTATAAAGAACAAAAAGACTTTGTTATGTTCAATTATACATCTCCATTTTTAGTGTTTTTACAACAGGATATACAGCACCCATATGAGCTAATTGAAAAGTTAGCGTATGCTTTGCATAGTAAGGGGTATGTAGATAAAGAGTATGCAGAAAATGCGATCATAAGAGAAAAAATGTCAGCAACAACGATTGGGGCAGGAATCGCAATTCCCCATGGCAACCCAAAATTTATTCAAGAATCAGTAATTGCAATTGCTACATTAAAGGAACCAATTGATTGGGGAGAAGAGAAGGTATCACTTGTATTTATGCTAGCAGTTAAAAGTGATGGACAAGAGGTAACGAAACAATTGTTTCAGGAACTATCCTTTATAAGTGAGCAACCATCCTTTATTCAAAAGCTTACGAAAGAAACAAACGTAATGAAATTTTTGTCCTTTTTACATAATTAACCGAAAAGTGGAGAATCAAATAACCCGTTTTTCGCTTGGGTAAAAGGTTTATTTTTCCGGAATTTACGGTAAAAAATGAAACTTTTGACGTCGTAATATTAATTTATAGTAAGTGTAGGCGCTTAGTAAAAAGTGTGAGGAGGATTAAGAATGAAATTGTTAGCGGTTACATCATGTCCAAATGGGATTGCCCATACTTATATGGCAGCTGAAAATTTGCAAAAAACAGCGGATAAATTAGGAGTCCAAATGAAAATTGAAACCCAAGGTGGAATAGGGGTAGAAAATGAGTTGACGGAACAAGATATTCGCGAAGCAGACGGCATTATTATAGCTGCAGATAGAGTCGTAAATAAAGATAGATTTGTAGGGAAAAAATTGTTGGTTGTTGGGGTACAAGATGGTATTCGTAAACCAGGAGAATTAATTCAGAAAATAATCAGCGGGAATGTACCTCTTTATCATTCACAGTCAAAAATAGTAGAAAGTAACCAACAGGAAAGAAAGCAAAATCCGATATATCGTCATTTAATGAATGGTGTATCTTTTATGGTCCCATTTATCGTAGTCGGGGGATTATTAATTGCAATTGCGTTAACACTTGGGGGAGAAAAAACACCTGGGGGTTTAGTGATTCCGGAGGGTTCTTTCTGGAAAACTATTGAACAAATTGGTGGTGCATCATTTACGTTCATGGTTCCAATACTAGCAGGATATATTGCATATAGTATAGCGGATAAACCTGGACTTGTTCCTGGTATGATTGGTGGATATATTGCAGCAACAGGAAGCTTTTACGGAAGTGAAAGTGGTGCTGGTTTTCTTGGTGGTATTATCGCTGGTTTCTTAGCTGGTTACATAGCGTTAGGAATCAAAAAATTAAAAGTTCCAAAAGCGATTCAACCAATTATGCCGATTATTATTATTCCGGTATTTACTTCTCTTATTGTAGGTTTAGCATTTGTATTTATTATTGGTGCCCCTGTCGCACAAGTTTTCGTATCATTAACAGCTTGGTTAGCAGGTATGCAAGGGTCAAGTTCAATTCTCTTAGCATTAATTTTAGGGGCAATGATTTCATTTGATATGGGTGGTCCGGTCAATAAAGTAGCATTCTTATTTGGTTCAGCAATGATTGGAGAAGGAAACTATGAAATTATGGGTCCAATTGCTGCAGCAATTTGTATTCCACCAATCGGGATGGGACTTGCTACTTTCATAGGTAAGGGGAAATTCCAAGATTCAGAGAGAGAAATGGGTAAAGCATCATTCACAATGGGGCTATTTGGTATTACGGAAGGTGCGATTCCCTTTGCAGCACAAGATCCACTTCGTGTTATTCCGAGTATAATGGCTGGTTCGATGACGGGTGCTGTGATTGCAATGATTGGTCATGTAGGAGACAGAGTGGCACATGGTGGTCCAATTGTTGCTGTGTTAGGAGCAGTAGATAATGTATTTATGTTTTTTGTGGCTGTAATTGTAGGCTCTATTGTGACAGCTGTTGTAGTAAATGTATTGAAAAAAGACGTTTCAAAGTTAGAAAAACAAGAAAATGAACAAATAAAAGAAGTTTCAGCAACAATAGAAGTGCAACAACTGGAACAAGAAGCTCAAGCAAGAAGCGAAAAAGTAGATAAGGTAGAGATAAAAAAATTAACAGATATTACAAGTTTAGAATTAATTGAAACGGATTTAAAAGGTGAAACAAGAGATGACATCATTGATGAAATGATTCAAAAATTAAAGCATGTAGGTGCATTACATTCAGTGACAGAATTTAAACAGGCTATTATGAACCGTGAGCAAGAAAGTACTACAGGTATTGGCATAAACATTGCGATTCCACATGGGAAATCAGCTGCCGTAAGGAAACCGAGTGTGGTATTTGGAATTAAACAATCGGGCATAGATTGGAAAAGCCTTGATGGAACGGAAGCGAAGTTAATATTTATGATTGCGGTACCAAAAGGAAATGAAGGAAATGAACATTTAAAAATCCTTCAAATGCTTTCTCGAAAACTTATGGATGACAGTTTTAGAGAGCGGTTATTATCTGTTCAAACAAAAGCAGAAGCATACAAACTACTAGATGAAATAGCATAGAATGGGGGATTTAAATCATGACTGAACCATTATTTTTTGCACCTGTTTTTAAAGAAAGAATTTGGGGTGGAACACATTTAACTTCTTTTGGATATGAGATTCCATCAAATCAAACTGGAGAGTGTTGGGCTTTTGCTGCACATCAACATGGACAAAGTATTGTTAAGAACGGAAAGTATAAAGGACTATCTTTGGGTGAATTGTGGGATAACCATCGAGATTTATTTGGAAATATGGAGGGGGAGCGTTTCCCTCTTCTTACAAAAATTTTGGATGCCAATCAAGATTTATCTGTTCAAGTTCATCCCAACGATGAGTATGCCAGCGTACATGAAAATGGAGAACTAGGAAAAACAGAATGCTGGTATGTAATCGATTCCATAAAAGACGCGGAAATTATTTATGGACATCATGCGAAAACAAAAGAAGAATTCATGGCTATGATTGAAAAGAAAGAGTGGAACCAACTGTTGCATCGCGTGAAGGTGAAAACTGGAGATTTCTTCTATGTACCGAGTGGAACTGTTCATGCAATTGGTAAAGGGATTTTAGTATTAGAAACACAGCAAAACTCTGATACAACCTATAGATTGTATGATTATGATAGAAGAGATTCAGAAGGGAATTTACGTGAGCTGCATTTTGAAAGGAGCATTGATGTAATAGAAGCCCCATTTATATCGAATCAGTTAACGGTTAAACATGAAAAAGTAGATGATTTGAGTATAACTAACTTTATCAAATGTCCATATTTTTCAGTGGAAAAATGGGAGTTAGATGGATCAACTAGTTTGGAACAACAAAAACCTTTCCTTCTTGTTAGTGTAATACATGGTGAAGGTGAGCTAATTAAAGAAGATAAGCATTATTTCTTTAAAAAAGGAGACCACTTTATTATACCGAATTATTTTGGAGAATACGATTTGCTAGGTAACACTATATGTATTGCTTCAAGTATATAAATTTATTTATTTTTATATAAAAATTATAAGTTTCCATTTAAACACAAATTAATTAGATCCTGATTTAAAGGGGCTAATTAATTTGTGTGAAATATATTGATTTTATTATTTTTTTACTTGTTAATCCTTTTAGAAATAACCGGATAATGAAAACTTTTTCTTTGTAAAACATATAAAATTCCTTTAAGAGGCCCGAAAACTAATAAAATAGTTAGGATTATATATAAGGGGGCTGTCCACAATATGATTGACATATTACTCGCATTTATATCGAAATGGAACACAGAAAACATTAAAATTCTTATAACAAAAGTGTTGTAAATCAATACAATAATCCAAGTAATTAGCTGATAAAAAGCTGTTTCAATAGCAATTATACGAAGCTCTCTTCCTTTAAATATGAAATAAATAATAAACGATACATAAAAAATTGTAATGCTATATAAAATGAGAATGGTGGAGGATAATAAAGTAATAGTATGCATCATTAATTTTAGTTTTTTCTCTCAGATAAGTTCAATCATATTCCCCCTATATACAGATTTGGTTCTTTTAAAGATAACTCATTGTAAAATGCAAATCACCATGACTAAAATGATCGATTATGGAGCTACCCCTTCTCGAAATATCAATTTAATCATGAGAAAGCATGAAGAAGCTTTCCAACAATTTCAATCCTGTCCTCTAAATTTTAAGTATCTCTTCTCAAGATACAGGTTATATCGAGCTGTAAAAGGAAATCAAGTTGAAATTTTTGTTATCTATCGGGCTTTTTATGCTTTTTAAAATTTCCCACCACATTAATCTTCAATAATAAAGCATCAGGACACGTATAATAATAAAAAAATTAACATAATAGTTTATAAAATTCGTCGTATAAATATAAGTTATTATACAGATGTTTATATCTGTGATTTTGGAATGTTATGATATCAAAAAGTGAAGTAATAGGTTTTATCAATACTTGACAAGTTCAAAAATAGTGGATATGCTTTAACACGAAACGAACAAAAAATTTAAAATATTAATAACCTGTTAGGTGAGGCTCCTATACAAACACAGGCTATTGCCCAAAAATATCGAAAGATGCCAATGGGTAGAACAGGAATTGTCGGATTAAGGCTCTTCTTAAGATAGCTAAGTGATGAATGATTCATCCTTTACGTTGTATAGTGCCAAAACTCAACTAGGGGGGAATGAGCTTTATTTAGCTATGTCTTTTTTAAATCTACCTCCTTTAGTTGAATCACTAGAGGAGGTTTTTTATATACAAAATTTTATTTGTAATAAGTCTCTTATAAAAGGGGGGAAAACTAATGATTGATGATATTGATCCCATATTTATTAAGAAATATGTTTTCCCTGAAGTGGGAAATGATAACAAGTACCATTGTCCTTAAGGAGGATTTAAGATGAAAAAATGTTTAAAACAATTATTAACGACAAAAGACATACACTTAGTACATGAGCTTATAAAAAACCAATCCTATGATATTGCAATGGAAATGAAAGGTTTTCAACATAAAGATCAGATATCTTTAATAAAATGTTTTCCTACTGAAAAAGGTGCGAAAATTCTCAGTTACCTTACACCAGAAGAGCAATATAATATTTGTACCAATTTGCCTGTGGATAAAGGAGAAGAGCTATTAGCTAGGCAATCTATTGATGACCTTGTTGATGTAATTCTTTCAATTCATCCACTTCAGGCTGAAAAACTTATACAACTTTTGTCTGAAGAATCTCAACAAAGAATTAGAAGTCTGCTGGTTTTTCAATCTGGAACAGCGGGCAGTTTGATGACGATTGACTATATTGCTGCCAGGGAAAATTGGAAAGTAAAAGATACGCTGTCGCATATTAGAAAAATTGGGGCAGGGGTTGAATCAATTTCGTATATTTATGTTCTGGATACACGTGGTCAGCTTAATGGAATTGTTTCTATTCGTGAATTATTGCTGGCTTCAGATGATAAGACTTTATCATCGATAATGGCATCAGATGTTATTTCAGTTTCAGTGAACCTAGACCAACAGGAAGCCGTACAAAAACTAATGGATTATGATTTATCCGCTATACCTGTAACAACGATGGATAATCGGATGATAGGTATTATAACCTTCGATGATGCAATGGATGTTTTCGAAGAAGAAGCAACTGAAGATATTCAAAAATTGGGAGGGAGCACCCCATTAGATAAGCCATATTTCGAAACCTCTATTTGGCAAATATACCGTAAACGTATAGGTTGGTTATTACTTCTGTTTGTAGCAGAAGCATATACTGGTTCTGTACTTCGACATTATGAAGAAACATTGACTCATGTAGTTGCACTGGCTTTCTTTATTCCGTTGTTAATTGGAACTGGTGGAAATACAGGTACACAGGTCGTAACTACATTGGTTCGAGCTGTAGCTCTAAATGAGGTGAAATTTAAAGATATATTTCGTGTTATGAAAAAAGAAGCATTAGTAGGCCTTTTACTAGGGCTTACATTAGCCGTGGCAGCATTAATTCGTGCGTACACTTTAGGCGTAGGTACAGAAGTCGCGCAAGTTGTAGCTATTACTGGATTGTTCATTGTTATTTGGTCGTCCATTGTTTCATCTGTATTACCCTTGATTTTAAATAAGTTAAAGCTGGATCCAGCTGTTATCTCAGGTCCGTTCATTACGACATTAGTTGATGGAACGGGGTTAATTCTGTACTTTACCATTGCAAAAATGTTACTAGGGTTATAAGAAATTTATATTAAGTTTTTAATACCTAAGTTCGTTCCCGCAAAGTTTGTAGACAAACTCGTTGGAAGTATAGAGAAAGAGAGAATAGAAATGAAAAAAGCATTCAAGTTACTGGAATATCCGTTGGTGTTTTCGCTTATCATTACAATTGTATTTGAAATTTTGATAATGTATAGTGCTAGCTCAATTGTTGCAGTTAAAAATTATGGCTATAGTAGTTTTTTGTTGCTAATAAGAGGGAACTTATAAATAAAAATTACTATTTATGGTGAGAATAATAATATTTAAGTGCTATTGAACTCCTAAAAAATGATTGAAAATTCAGAGTGATTATAAAAATATATTTTTATAATTATTTTTTAAAAACAGGGGGATTCTATTTATTTGGATAGGAGGTAAATTTGTTGAGATCTAATAAAAAATATTTTTATAAACAGGAAGTATTGAGCAAAAATTATAATATGTTAATTGAAATTGCAAAAAGTGATGTTGAATCAACGTTAGATTTTTTTAAAACAACGTCTCAAGGGCTGTCTCACGAGGAAGCAACTAAGAGGCTTGAAGTGTATGGAGAAAATAAAATAGTTTCTCAAAAAAGAATAAAATGGTATATAACATTATTTAATTCTTTTAGAAGTCCGTTTATTTCTCTTCTAATTGTATTAGGGATGTTATCTTTTTTTACCAATGATATAAAAGGTACTATTATTGTGGGAATCATGGTCACGTTAAGCGTGTTAATTCGGTTCATACAAGAAATTCGTTCTCAGAAGTCAATAGAAAGATTAAAAAATCTTGTATATGAAAAGGTAACTGTTCTCAGGAAAGGAAATATTCCTTATAAAGAAAATAAGAGAACTTTATTGGAGGAAAGTGGAAAGGTACAAATTGGTCTTGAGAACCTTGTACCAGGGGATATTATAGAATTATCTGCTGGAAATATTGTGCCTGCAGATGTACGGATCATCTCATCAGAAAATTTACTGGTAAATCAATCATCCCTAACAGGAGAAGCATTACCCGTTGAAAAATCAAATCAGTATTTCCATATGTACAAAAAACGTAAAATTAGAAAAATCCAAAATCTAATTGAATTAGAAAATCTCTGTTTTATGGGAACTCATATTATAAGTGGTACAGCAAAAGTAATAGTTGTAGGTACTGGAACAGATACTTACTTTGGTTCAATAGCAAAGAATCAGGTTAAGCTGAACAAGAAATCTGATTCTAAATTCGATAAAGGGGTAAGCAAAGTTAGTTGGCTATTAATTAAATTTATGATCATCATGACTCCTATTGTCATGATAATCCATGGGGGTATTAATGGGAATTGGTATGAGGCTTTTTTATTTGCAATTGCTATAGCAATTGGACTCACTCCAGAAATGCTTCCAATGATTGTAACAGCTAATTTAGCTAAAGGCTCTATTAATATGAGTAAAAAAAAGGTACTTGTAAAACAACTATCTTCTATTCATAACCTTGGAGCTATGGATATTCTCTGTACCGACAAAACAGGCACATTGACAGAAAATAAGATGGATCTGGTACGCCATACAGATACAAATGGAGAGAAGTCGGATGAGGTTTTAAGATTAGCGTATATAAATAGTTACTTCCATACAAATAATAAAAATGAAATTGATTTATCAGTTATACGTTATGTAAAAGATAGTAGTAAGTATGATCTGTCTCAATACTCCAAAATAGATGAATGTCTATTTGATTTTGATAGAAGAAGAGTTTCAGTTGTTATAGAAAAAAATGCTAACGAACGAATAATGCTTTGTAAAGGTGCAGTTAGAGAAGTTGTATCAATTTGTAGTTTTATAAAAGAAAATAATAAGATAATTCCTATTACAGATGAAATCCAGCGTAGAAATAAACACCTAATTGAACTCTGGCAAGAGCAGGGGATGCGAGTTGTTGCAGTTGCATATAAACAATTAAATAGTGATAAAGTGGGAAGTTATTCTATAAGTGATGAATCAGATATGATACTCGTTGGATATGTAGGTTTTTTAAATCCACCCAAACAATCGGCTATCGCTGCACTTCATACTCTACAAAAGAAAGGAGTACAAGTGAAAATTTTAACAGGTGATAACGAGTCCGTGACAAGAAATGTATGTAGGAAAATGGGCTTGTATATAGGAGAACCAGTACTGGGTTATGAAATTGATAGTCTTCCTGATAAGGTATTAGGAAAACTTGCAAGTAAAACAAGTGTGTTTGCAAAATTAAATCCTAGTCAAAAATTCCGTATTATAAAGGCACTTCAAATGAATGGTCATACAGTCGGGTTTATGGGGGATGGAATTAACGATGTGTTTGCCTTAAAACAGTCTGACGTTGGTGTATCTATCCATACAGCAGATGATATTGTTAAAGAGAGTTCAGATATTATACTTATAGAAAAAGACTTACATGTTTTAGAAGATGCTATAGTGGAAGGACGGACAACGTTTGGAAATATACTGAAGTATATTAAGATGACAGCAAGTTCAAATTTTGGAAATGTATTAAGTTTATTAATTGCTAGTGCATTTCTTCCTTTTCTTCCAATGCTACCAATTCAAATATTATGTCAAAACTTACTATATAATCTATCCCAACTTTCAATTCCGTGGGATAAAGTAGACAATGAATTTTTAGTAAAACCAAGAAGTTGGGATACAAAAGATTTATTTCGTTTTATTATTTTTATTGGGCCGGTAAGTAGTGTTTTTGATATAATCATTTTTATCGTAATGTGGAATGTATTTGGTGCAAATATTCCTGAGATGCAATCCTTATTTCAAACGGGTTGGTTCGTAGTAGGGTTATTAACACAATTATTAATTGTGCATATGATTCGTACTCAACATATCCCTTTCCTACAAAGTACGGCTGCTAGGCCAGTTTTGATACTTACAGGCTTAGTTATGTTTATAGGGATTTCCCTTCCATTTACCAGTTTAAGTACTCAAATTGGTTTAACTCCACTTCCATTTTATTATTTTCTGTGGTTATTGGGAATTTTAACAATGTATGCTCTAGTTACTCAATTAATAAAGATAATATACATTAGGAAGTTTAATCGGTGGCTATAAAACTAAAAAAGTCAATCAAAAACAAGTGTTACTAAATAATACATCTTTTATGGAAAAAGAGTTAAAGGTTAATTCTAATAGGGGGCACCATACACATCCTTAAGTTGCTGGATATGTATGGTGCCCCCCGTAGCCAAAGAAGTAAGAAGATATTTAGAAATGCATCAAATTTTGAGGAATTGCTTGTGAACCGTATCATAAATAGATGAGGTTTTGTATGTTCGATTTTTAAATAATACCCAAGAAGGAGTGAGTTACAGTTATAGTAATACTCTATTTTTTGTATTTCTATAATAGGTAATTTTTTTAAAAAACAGAATTGTCTTGACAGTTATTGAATGGATTGATAAGGTTATAAAAAAATATTTCTTATCCAGAGAGGTGGAGGGACTGGCCTTATGAAACCTCAGCAACAGGTCTGCTTAAGTAGGCACTGTGCTAATTCCAGCGGGTGATAATCCTGATAGATGAGAGCTTCCGTTTTTATTTGTCAGTAGCGCCCTCTTTTTTAGAGTGCGCTTTTGTTTTTTCTGGATAGTAACTAAAGGAGAGTAGAAATGGAGAACAAAAATGGGCAAGAATTTCAAAGGAAAATGCAAGCACGTCATTTAGTCATGCTATCACTTGGTGGGGTGATTGGAACTGGCTTATTCTTAAGTTCGGGTTACACTATTCAACAAGCTGGCCCATTTGGAACAATTCTATCCTATCTGGTTGGTGCGCTAGTGGTTTATCTAGTTATGCTATGTTTAGGCGAGCTTTCCGTACATATGCCTGAAACGGGCGCATTTCATAGTTATGCAGTTAAATACATTGGACCGGGTACAGGGTATACAGTAGCCTGGTTGTATTGGTTAACTTGGACTGTTGCTTTAGGTTCTGAATTTACAGCTGCAGGATTACTTATGAAGCGATGGTTTCCATCGGTTAATGTTTGGGTATGGAGTGCTCTTTTTGCCATTTTGATCTTTGTATTAAATGTCCTGACTGTTAAATTTTTCGCCGAATCCGAATTTTGGTTTTCATCGATAAAGGTTATAGCTATTGTGTTTTTTATTGTTTTAGGAGTAGCGGCAATGCTAGGGTTTCTTCCGATGACTCATTCAAAAGCAGCACCATTCTTTTCTAATTTTACAAGTGGAGGTTTATTTCCTCATGGTGCTACGGCCATTATGATGACCATGCTTGCGGTTAATTTTGCTTTTTCGGGAACAGAATTAATAGGCATTGCAGCTGGAGAAACAGCGAACCCGGAAAAAATGATACCGAAGGCCATTCGAACTACTCTGTGGAGATTAATTATCTTTTTTGTAGGAACGATTGTTGTTTTATCTGCGTTATTGCCTATTTCCGATGCAGGGGTATTAGAGAGCCCTTTTGTTGCAGTTCTAGAACGAATTGGGGTGCCATATTCAGCTGACATAATGAATTTCGTTATCTTAACAGCCATTTTATCTGCGGCAAACTCAGGCCTTTATGCCTCTTCTAGAATGCTTTGGTCGCTTGCTAATAAGAATACGATATCCCCGATTTTTGGGAAAATGACGAAGCAAGGTGTTCCAATCAACGCCGTCATTTTCAGCATGGTGGGTGGAGCTTTGGCTTTGCTCTCAAGTATTGTGGCACCAGATACTGTCTATATCGTACTTGTTTCCATTTCCGGTCTAGCAGTAGTTATAGTTTGGATGAGTATTAGTGCTTCCCAGTTCCTATTTCGCAGACAATTTTTGAAAGAAGGAAATTCTGAAAAGGATTTGATTTATCGCACACCACTATATCCATTAGTACCAATTGCTTCTTTTATCCTTTGTCTGGCATCGTGTATTGGAATTGCATTCGATCCAACACAGAGAATTGCCTTATATTGCGGTATACCTTTTATTTTATTTTGCTATGGAAGTTATTATCTAACAAAAAATTTAAAAAAGAGGGGTGTAGATTATGTCGAACAAAATCAACCCAATTGATGCTATTTTATCCCAACATTCCATTATGCTTCTTGACGGAGCATTAGCTACTGAATTGGAGGGGCATGGATGTAATTTGGACGACCCCCTTTGGTCGGCACGTGTGTTATTAGAAAATCCGGAACTAATTTATCAGGTTCATTCGGACTATTTTCGTGCTGGAGCGGACTGTGCCATAACAGCAAGCTATCAAGCTACTATTAGTGGTTTTTCCGCGCGTGGAATACAAGAACAGGAAGCTTTGGAATTAATTAAGAAAACGGTGTTACTTGCAAGAAGGGCAAGAGATGATTTTTGGAAGGAAAATATTCAAACGAATAGGCCTAAACCATTGGTTGTTGCATCAGTTGGGCCGTACGGGGCTTACCTTGCAGATGGTTCAGAGTATGTAGGTAACTATGGTGTGACAGATAAAACATTAGCAGACTTTCACCGTTCGAGAATGTCTGCGTTAATCGAAGCAGGTGCAGATCTATTGGCATTTGAAACGATCCCTTCCCTGCAAGAAGCAAGAGTATTAGATACATTATTGCGTGAGTTTCCAGAAACATATGCGTGGCTTTCCTTTTCGCTAAAAAATGAGAAAGAGATTAGTGAAGGTATGAAACTCGTGGAGTGTGCACGAGCTTTTGAGAAAAGTGAACAAATTGTAGCGATAGGCATCAATTGTGCGCCAGTAGCCGTTGTGACTGGTGCAATCCAAGAGTTGAGGGCAAACACCAAAAAACCGATTATTGTTTATCCAAACTCTGGTGAAACTTATAATCCGGAAACAAAAACATGGCATGGTCATGAACAATGTAACGCGTTGGATATTCAATCTGATGAATGGTACCGAGCAGGTGCACGTTTAATAGGTGGATGCTGCAGAACGACACCTTATCACATTGAGGAGATAGCGAACAAGTGGCGTTCTTCCGAGTTTTTCTATTCGAACGAAGCAAAACAGTAATGTAATGGATGATAATCTAACTTTGTGTGTATTTTCATGATTTTGCTTGTTCAGGAATCTACAGTTATGTCTAGTGGCACAAAATGCCTTTTCAAAGACGCAAATGTGGATGGTAGCCTCGGGAATCCAGTGGACTTTTGGGTACCTTAGGTATGGAAAGGAATCAGGGAAAATAAAAACCGCTAGTTTAATAGATATGGTAGACAACATGCTGAATCTTTTAATGAAGATGGAGTTGATTCAATTGAAGGTGAAGGGGACCATTTATTCGTAATTAAAGTTAACGAAGAGGTCAATTTAGTTATTCAAAAAATAGTTCAATAACTATATGAAAATTTGTTATGATAAAAATCTTTGTTGTAGTAGTAAATGTGGTCATATTGTTGTAAAAAAGGATAGATGTAAACAGGTATATTCTCCTGCTCATCTATCCTTTCCTTTTTACCCTATAAAATGTGTGACATTATATTCAATCGCATAAATATAGGATTTCATTACTATTCCCTTGATTTTTAATAAAACGATAGGGTTTATTTGGTATGCGTATTATTAAGAGTATGCTTCTATTTTAGGAATGCTTTACCCCACAAAATGAAAGTAAACTTTGTTGCCATTCTTAAGTTGATAGATGTGTGGTGCCCCCCTGTAAGAACGTAATTGTATTGTAGAAAAATAAAATAGAAGGATTACTTACCTTTAGTAAATATGAGAACTTTGTATTTTTGTTATTTACAATTATGCAATATCAGACCTCAGATATACATTCACTTAGTTTTACATTAGGATATACAGAAATCACGGAAACTCCAGATGAACTTCACACTCGAATAGAAAATCCGGTATATAATAACTATAGAATTTATTAATGTTACATTGATTTTTATCTATTAAGATATATAAAATTTTGATACGGAATACTAGGGTAAATAACTTCTCATAAGAAAGTAATAAAGGAGAATAACTATGACAAGCACTGTACTCGAATCAAAAAAAACTAATATTACAGAAGAAGATATTGAAATTCTAAAAATAATGGCGCATCCAATTCGTTTACGTATTGTAAACGAGCTAAGCAAGCATAATACTTTTAATGTTTCTCAGCTAACAAAAATTTTAGAGATACCCCAATCATCGGTTTCACAACATTTATCTAAAATGAAGGGTAAAATACTAAAAGCTGAACGTAAAGGTTTAGAAATTTATTATTCCATTCGTAACAACAAAGCAACTCAAATTGTCGGCATACTTGGATATTAAGCCATATATACAATTGCGTAAAGATAGAGTAGTACCTGAGTAAGGGTGCTACTCTTTTTGGATTCTATAAACACAACATGACAAATGTTACTTTTTCATAAAAGAACAAGAACAAACTAGGAATTATGTTTTCCTACATTGAATTTAAACGTATATGTCATTAAAAATAGATGCTAGACACCTAGATTGTACTTAGTTAAAAACCACTCATCAAACCGCTGGAGGGATACAATGTCTTATAAAACGATACATACCGATTTTCGAAATGACTATACAAATGCTCGAGATGCCTTGTTAAATGAAGGGATTGTTGAAATGATACAAATTGAATATATACCTATATAGCAAAAAAGGACTCTTGTTGATAAGGGTTCTTTTTTACAATGTAAATATTTTTCTTAAGAAAAAATTAAGAAGCTTTCTCACATTTTATTAAGAAATTCTATTTATATTTAAACATGTGTTAGAGAGATGTCCGTTCTTATTGAAATCTAAAGGAATGAATAAGTTCACATATAATCGCACGGAAAAAGAAAGGTGGAAAAGAAAGATGAAAAAAGCATGGATTGCAATAATAGGATTAGTTGTTGTAGGAAGTGGATTATTGACTTATATAGGAGGAGAAACAGTAGATAGATTTAATCCGTTGGTGAAAGAAAAAGATGTGTATGCTCTTCCAAAAGAAGCGGCAAAACCTGATCCTGTACACGATGGTAAGAGATATTTCTACATGTTAAATGGAGTAGATGAATCCGGTAATGAAAACACCATTAAAGTAGGAGCTGCTGGTAAAGATGAATATGTAAATTCTTATTTAAAGGTCCATATAAAAGGGAGATATGTTTATCAATTTGAGGCTGTACAAGAGAATGAAGTTCCTAAAAAAATAAAAGAGAAACTAAAAAATAACTAATAATTATACCGAGCTAAGGAGAATATTATGAACAATTCAGTTGTAAATGTAAAAAGCATTCAAAAAATATACGGTAAAAAAGGGGGGAATCAGTCACATGCTTTAAGAGATGTGTCGTTCTCGATTCAAGAGGGAGAGTTTGTTGGGATCATGGGACCTTCAGGTTCAGGAAAAACAACATTATTAAATGTAATTTCAACATTAGATGCGGCAACTGATGGAATTGTTGAAATTGATGGTATCGATATCACAAAAATGAAACAAGGAGAACTTTCTGACTTCCGTTCTCAAAAATTAGGGTTTATTTTTCAGGATTTTAATTTACTTGAAAATTTATCAGTCTACGAAAATATTGCATTGCCGCTTTCGCTGCAAGGTGTTCCGTCAAAACAAATTGGCCCGAAAGTCAAAAGAGTGGCAGAAATGTTAGGGATTTCAGAAATTCTTTCAAAATATCCTTCTGAAGTATCTGGTGGACAAAAACAACGTTCTGCAGCAGCACGTGCACTTGTACATGAACCTGCAATTATTTTAGGGGACGAGCCAACAGGGGCATTAGATTCGAAAAATGCTACAAGTCTTTTAGAAGCAATGAAAAACTTAAATGAAGAACAAGGTGTTTCTATTATGATGGTTACGCATGATCCATATAGTGCGAGTTATTGTAAACGTATTTTATTCATTCAAGATGGTGAGTTGTTTAAAGAAATTCACCGCGATGGTACACGTGAAGCATTCTATAAAGACATTTTAGATGTACTTGCAGATTTAGGTACACAAAAAGGATAAGAGAAAGGACAACCATCATGATTTTTAAACTTTCTATGTCAGGACTAAAAAGTAAGCTGAACGATTATATTGTCTTACTAGTTGGCCTTGTTATGTCAATTTCAATTTTTTATATGTTTCAAACATTAGCATTAAATGAAGCATTTGTTAATAATAATGGTCCCATTCGCTCAACTGGTATGATTTTTCAAGTGGGATCATATCTACTTGGGATCATTACATTCTTCTATGTTCTATATGCCAATTCTTTTTTAATGTCCCTCCGCCAAAAAGAATTTGGGATGTACATGATGTTAGGCGCAAAAAAACAAAAGATTACATTTCTTATGTTTGTAGAAACAATTATTATTGGAGCAGTATCTTTAGTAGTTGGAATTACATTAGGAATAGGGCTTTCACAAGGAATTGGTAAACTTCTTATGAAGCAACTAGATTTTACCGCGAGTGGCTATCAAGCTTTTTATGTACCATCGATGTTAGTTACTTGTATGTTCTTCTTGGTATTATTTATGTTATCTGCCATTATGAATAGTGTGAAATTATCACGTATCTCCGTTCTGCAACTTGTACATGCTGGCGCTTCAGCAGAACGTACAATGATTAAAGGGAAGTGGACTGGGATTGTTTCATTTTTAGCCATTATCTTATTAGGAATTGGATATGTTTCCATGATTTATATGAATAAGTTAAAAGAACAGGGTCCTATGATTGCGATGCTTACCACTACAGCGGGAACATATATGTTATTTACTTCTGTACTTCCGCTTATTATTCAAAAATTAAAGAGTAATAAAAAGCGTAGTGAGAAAGGCCTTAATGCTTTTACATTTGCACAATTAAACTTTCGTATTAATAGTTTGACAAAGGTACTCGCAACAGTAGCAATGCTAGTAGCACTTGGTGCGGGGGCGATTTCAGGTGGGATGGCTTTCAAAAATAACGTAATTCAATCGACGGATCAATTTGAAATATACGATACAGTCATTCATAATCCAACAGCAGAAGAAAAGAACATTTTAGATAGCATTACATTTAAAGAAAAGAATGAATATCGCTATAAAGTGGAGGAGAAGTATATTTATTACTTGAAAGAAGATTTAGAGAAAAATCGTCCGCTTGTACAAGCTGGAATAGAAAAAAAGGATAGAGGGAAAGTAAAACGAGTTTCTGAAAATCTTCCTGTAGGAGCAATTTCAAATTATGGTGAGGAGAATAGGGAGAACACAAATATTATCCCAGAAGAGTGGGATGACGCTTTACGCTCTCTTCAACCAACCTATTTGAATTACATGAAAAAAGTAAAAAAAATAGTAGATCGAAAAATGTATGATGGAATTCAAGAAAAAGAAAACACCATTGTTATTGGAAAAACGGATGATTTTATAACATATTTAGACAAATGGAAAAAAATTGACGAGTTGCAGCTAGTAAAATATAAAGATATTACAGTTGAAAATATCTTTAGTAAATATCGAATTTATACTGGTATTTACGCCAGTGCCAGTGGAACAGTATTTATGGGGTTCTTCTTAGGTATTGCTTTCCTTGCGATGATGGCAAGCTGCTTAATGTTTAAGATTCTTTCTGGTTCATCAAAAGATATTGTACGCTATGAAATGCTTAGTAAAATTGGAGTACGTCATGAATTATTAGCAAAATCCATTTATAAAGAGATATTTTTAGTGTTTTTATTCCCAGGGATAATAGGTATGATTCATGTGTTATTGGGTATGAAGATTTTTGGTTTAATCTTAATTGATCCATATTTCCGTATTTGGTTACCAATCTTGATTTTCCTAATTATCTATTCAATCTATTATTTTATTACCGTTCAATTATATAAAAGAATTGTTCTTCCGAAATAAAAGCAATAAGAATATATTTGCTAACTATTAAACATTTAATATTGAAGAATTAGTATGAAAAATCTTTTACAAAGACCTAAAACAAATTGTTAATGTTTTGGGTCTTTGTTATTTTGAGGCATGGACTTCATTCTAGTTTAATTAAATTAAAAGTTTAGATTTTCTTGTCTAAAATAGTTTGGAGCTTCATGTCTTTGTACAGTGTACAAGAAGAGGGGAAAAAATAAATTACACCGTGCCTTTCTATCTTCACGTTAAATTCTTATTTAACGAACAGTTGGATGATGGTGATGTGTTATAATATAAAAATAGATTACATAAAGAATTTGGAGGTCATTACGCTAAAACCTAATGAAGAGATACATAAAGTTATGAATTCTACTCCTGCAAGATTTGTGGGTGGTTATATGTCTGAGGATACTGCAGTACAATAGTCTTTTCCAAACAAAGATACAAGATTTGATATCACGGAAAACCCTAATTCTAGAACTTTTCTTGTTGTTACTTTCCGTTATGTCCATGATGGTTCTGTGATCTTTAGAGATTTATCTGTAAATGGTGATTTCTTTTGTACTATATTATCACTATTATACGGAAAAATTCCCCACAATGTATGAGGTACTTTATGCTTAATACACCTTTTTCTTTTCATATTATTCTTTTACACGCTTCTTAACAGGGTGCAATCCCCACGGGTGGTCCCAATAATGTAATTTACGGATTTCAAAATTTCCCCATTGAAACTAAGCATCTTGTAGCCGGTTATTTCCCTTATATAATCGTTCCAGTGAGTATTTCTTGATTGTCCCTTTTAGACTATCTACTACAATATATTTACTTGTTTTATTATCATAATCAATTATAGAAACCCAATGAGAAATTAAATGATTCTTTGTAAGAGGTTTATATGTACATATACTAAAAAGTACAAAACACTCATTATGTTGCAACTTCGTAATTAACTCTTTAGAATGTAGATGTTTTATGGTTTTTATACTTACATTATATTTTATATCTTCACATCCAGTTGCTTGATTAAATATCTCCAAATTATTATCTAGAAACTATTTTATACAAATTTAAATCAAAAAATTCTCCTAAAAATGTATTTCTATTAATAGCATTTCCTCTTTTTGTTATTACATTTTTACTTAATAGATTACAAACTACATCATCCGTCTGTTTCTAAGAAACATCCTTAATCTTGTTTAAGTTGTATAAGCCATCTAACATTGCATAAATTCCACAAGTAGGCCCAGTTTGCTTAATACTAATTGTCATTCTTTATCTCCTTTATAATATTTCAACTATATATATTAATAATGAAATTTTAATGATTGATTTAGAAACTATTCTATCTCATATTAATTGAGAAAAAATAAACTCTTGAATCGAATTTGCAACGCACTCTACTTAATCAAACAAAAAAATGGAACAATATTAAATTAAGGCTGTTGTCATATAGATTTTTGAGATTTCGACTAAATGTATAAAAGCAGCCTTAATTTTATAATATTGTTTAATTCATTATAAGTTACTAAAAAAACATCTGCTTAATCATAATGTTTTCATGTAGATTTCGCTTCCTTCTCGTGCAGTTTCATTCAATGAATAGTTCTTTATATTAAGAACGAACGTTGGTTGACCCGCCCACGGTACCTGGTAAGAAGGAGCATGGCTCTTCTGTACTGTTACCATGTAAAATCTCTAACATTTCACTTGATAATGCTACGGTATTCCCTACTACCTCAGGCTTATTAGAAACATAGGCTACATTTACGATCTGTCCATTTTGATCATCTGAGAAAATCAAAGGTAGTGGTAAGCGCGCTTCCTTTGGTCTGATATTTTCTTTAAAAACAGTTGGGCTTTTATGAAGTAAAAGTTGATAAAATTGCCCATCATATACAATTCCAATTGCATTTTCCATATCGTGTACAACTCCTTAGCATTTTGGTCAGTCTTCCTTAAGGAGTATTCCCGGATATAGGAGAACAATTCTTTTAATTTTCTTGTTCTCATTTTATTTTAGATATATCCTGTAGAAAAAGAAGATTGGTACCAATATCAGAACTTATATTGGTCTTCCAAATAGATTGGACTATATAATTAAAATTAAATTAATTAGCTTGCTTATCTTAGGAGTGATAGTTGGTTATTGGCAAGCTAAGAGGGTGAAAGTCTTTCATCATAACAATCAATTATGTAGTGTTGGAGGCTATACCTATATTATCGGATGGATTATTATGTTTTTTGGGAATAATTATTATTTTATTGCTATTCGACCTTAACTCTCTCATATCGAGATTTCATGCTGGAAATTGGTTAATATGGTCTACTATGCTTGCATCTTCCATAATGTATACCGTTACCTTATATAAGGATCACCTGGATATCAAGAAATTTATACAAGCTCGTTTTAAAGAAATTAAACAACGGATAAAACATTAATTTAACTAACACGAATTGTGAAAGTATGTATTCGTTAGTATAGGAGTGCCACCTATACTCAGCAACTTAATAAAAAACGTTATCCTTTCTAATAATCTAGCTTGTTTAGAAAGAATAATGTTTTTTATTTTTTAGGATAGTGAATATTCTTAAGTTGATGGACATGTATGGTGACCCAAAATAGGAGAATGGAAGAATAAAAATATAAATGTTTCTAAATAAATTCCAGATTATTCCCAATTTTACATTAAATATTTCTATAAATGTATTATATTAACAAAAATAGAAAATGTGATACAGTAAATGTGTAATCTACTAATTTATGAGGAGGAATTTTCATGTTTAAAAAATTGGCACTGGGTGTTATGGTGACAGGATTTATCTTCGCAGGGGGGACAGGATTTGCTTCAGCAGCAGAAACTTATCCAAATGTGTATAGTATCGATTGCAGCAAAACAGTACCTACTGCTTGGTACAAAAATGACTTCCCATCAAGAGGATCATTGCCAAATACAATGGTGAAATGTGGATATACATTTTATTTGAAGGATGCATATGAAACAAAAGATAAGTTTGGTAACTTAACAAAAGACTGGACAGGTATTTACAAACGTTAATCATGAGAGAAAACGGCACCTTTCAAGTGTCGTTTTTTCTATAGATGTAAGTTTAAATCCTAGTTAAAATAAAACGAAACGATAAAACCCTATTATTACCCCACAAAAAAACTCTATTTTGAGCAATCTCTCATCAAAATGGAGTTATCTTTTTTATAATTATAGGAATGCTTGTAAGAAGGTGTATTCTTTCCTTCAACCTCACACTGTACAAATCTAATACAGACACTATAGCTTATCGAAAACGGAAGAAGCCGCAGTACTTACGATGTAGTTTTTACTTTTTCCATAAACTCTTTATTTAATTTCAAACCTTTTAGATACGAAGACATAAACGTACTACCTGTTTCTCCTTTTGTTAATTTAGGATCAGAAAACAGTGCATCTAGTGCTGCGTCAAACTCTTTATTTGCTTCTTTAAACTTTTCCGCTGCCTCATCTAACTCTTTAGGCGGAACTATAGCTATTATGTTTGTTAGATGCCCTCTAGCCTTGTTCACAAGGTCCATGACAGCAAGATGATCTACTTTACCATCAACTGTAGGAACTTGCGCGTCTTTAAAGTACTCAAGAAATTCTTTTATTTCTTTTTGATATACTTTAATGTATTCTTCTCTTGATACTCTACGTAAATCACGATTTTTCTTATAAAGTTTTTCGCGAGCATCAACTCCTAACTTTTCAAGAAATAACTTGTCATATTTATTGTATACTTCTTTGTCTTTATCACTATAGTCATCAAATATAGATGATGTACGAGTAAGTTTTTTTTTCGCCTTTTCAAGGTTTTCAATCTCTAGATCTAATTTTTTAACGTATTCTTTGTGTGCGTCTTTCCATTCAGAAGGGGCGGATAGTTTCTTAGAATCTTCTAAAAGAGAGATGCGTTTGTCAATATTCTCTTTTCTTTCAGCAACCGATAGAGATTTGTCATTCCCTTTTTCTATCCCTCCACTAACATCAACCTCTTCTTTTGATACAGCATCCAAGTACTCCTCTGCCGTTAATGTTGAACATGCAGACAAGAGTAGCATTGGAAATAGAAGTGTTGCTATAACTTTACGTAACTTCATATATTTCTCCTTTCGAATATACACATTAAATACTATTCTAACATACAAGTGTTCGATTGCGCACAAAAAAGATGCTACAAATAGGTAACATAAAAGGCTGAGTGCAGTCTATATACTTTGTTATAATTAGTTGTTTGTTGCAATATTCAATATTTTATTGATATTTACAACTAATTTTACCATTGCAATTATTGCTCGAATAATTCCGGCTATTTTTCAGCTGCTTTTACAATGGCTGCTAACTCCGTTAGCAAAGAAGAAGCGCCAAAAGCTGTTTCAAAATTTTTTATTGCAGTATCTGCGGGGAAGGAGGGAAAATGAACTTACCTCATAGATTAGCGATGGCACCTATGACACATTGTTATTTTTATAAGATTGAATAGATTTATTGAACTATAAATCATCTGTTGCCTTACTGTAATTAAAAGAATGGTGAATTGTCATGAGTTGTCTTCGCTGAAATAACCAAATGGAATATATGACATAAAACTTTAACACCCTCTTTTAATTCTTTTTCACTCATATAAGAATAACTTAATCTCAAATGATGATTTTCTAATTCATCCGGATAATAAGCCGAACTGGGCAAAAATGTGCCTTTTTTCTTTTGTTCTTCTATAAGAATAGAATTTGTATAGTCCAAAGAGAAAGAGAACCATTTTATAATTTTGATAAAGCTAAAAGGGTTTATAAAGTGGCGTGTTTTAAAACTATATAAGTTATTATATAGCCTCTTTCTGTCTTGCCTCCCATAAAATAGACATCCCCCAATAACCCACGAAAATAAACATTTTTTGAAAAATTTATAAAAAGAAAAATCGACAAAAATCTCTAAGAAAAGGCTCTATACTGGGTTTTTAAAAAATCATAATATAAAAACTTAAATAAAATAAATACCCATAATTATTCCTAGTATTGTTTTATCAGGAAAAATTTAACTTAATTTTCTGAACAAATTTTATCTACAAATACAATTTTTTTATTAATCAGAAAATTCTACTTTTATGCTAATATTGGTTGTGCAGCTCTGTTACAAACATTTGGAATACAAAATTATCTATAAAAGGGGGAATGTGAAATGGAAAAGGAATATATTCATGAAGAAATGCTAGAGCTTGAAGATCTTGAATTAGATGAAGAGGATTTATTAATTCGTGCAGGCAAGACATTAGGTTAAGTTTTAAAATAAGGAGGTTACATATGCAGTTTAACTGTATATGTAACTTTTTTTAAGGTAGGGTATACAGTATGAAAGAAAATAAGATTATTTTATTATATGAAAGATTTATTGAATTAGACTATGAAGAAGAGTTAGATAAAGTACCAAAATTAAAAAACAGAGGGGTACTTTTGAATTTTTGGAAAAAATGGTATGAAATTAGTGAAAAACAATTTGAATTTATAATTTGGAAGTCCATTAATACTGTAGATACTTTAGATGATCTAGTCAAAATAACTGGGACTTTAAGTTTGGCTTTAAGATTATTAAAAGTATTAAAAGAAAGAAATTTAGTTGAAATTATAGAAAATAAAATAAGGTTTTCACAAGATTTAACAAGTAGTATTTTATATGAACCAACCGCTTTTCCTAATACAGTATATACGAATAAAATAAACAAAAAAAATTATGCTCAATTTAAAGCTACTTGGGATAGTTCACTGAGGAGAGCTGAAATAATAAATCAAGAGTTATCATCTAATAAAAATATCTTTTTTTGCGGAGACGATGATTATACAAGTTTGGCCCTTGAACAATATAAAAACAGAGAAATAAGTGTAGGGGATATTGACAGAGAATTAGTTGAATATTTGGAAAACGAAAATAATAATATTAATTTTTATAATTTTGATGTTAGAAATGAAGTTATAGAAGATTTAAGGAATAAGTATGATGCAATACATTGTGACCCTATAGATGATGGTAGAGGGTTAGATTTGTGGTTAAATAGAGCTAATGAATTATTAAAAGGTCAAAAGGGTGATTTAATTTTTTTAAATGTAAGTGTTAAAAGATTAGGGAATAGAGCGGTTTATTTGCAGAATTTCTTGACCTCTTTAGGCTTTTATTTAAAAGAAATTATTCACGATTTAAGTTCTTATAAAGTGGCTGAAGAGCCTTACATTGATGAAGAATTAATAAAAAAAGACTTGGATAGCATTGGCTTTTCCAAAGGCACATTTCAAAATTTATATATTCAAACGGATATGCTGGTTTTTGTACGATTAATAGATAAACCTACCCTATTTCCGCAAGAATATTATGAGATTAGAAGAAAAATATAAAATAACTGCGAGGTAATATAATGTATGTTTTAGGAGTCAATGGATGGGACTTTGATATTCATGATGCAAGTGCGTGTTTATTTTATAATGGTAAATTAATAGCTGCAGCTGAAGAAGAAAGGTTTATTCGTCAAAAAAAGGCATTAGATAAAATTCCATATAATTCAATAGCTTATTGTTTAAAGGAAGCTAAAATTACTCCAAATGAAGTAGATCATATTGTTATGGGATGGGATGTAGAACAACTATATTTTGAAAAGTATTCTAAGAAGCTTAACAAAGAAGAATGTCTTGAAAAGATTTTTCCGAAGGGAATTTTTAAGAGAGATAAAGATCCTCAAATCCATATGTGTTCTCATCATTTGGCACATGCTTCTGGTTCGTTCTTTAGTTCGGGATTCAATGAAGCTACCATAATAGTTATTGATGGAAGTGGAGAAGAAGAGTCAATAACGATAGCAAAAGGAAAAGGTAATATAATAGAAGTACTAGAAAAATACCCGTTGGAACATTCTTTAGGTATTTTTTATGAAGCATTAACTGTATTTTCAGGTTTAGGGAGGCATAATGAAGGGAAGTTAATGGGCCTATCTTCATACGGGGAAGAAATATTTGAATTTCCTGAAATACTGGAAAATCCTTTGAAACCAAATAAAAATCCAGTTAGTATGAATGGTAAATATTTTTCGGTATTAAAAGATTGGATAAAAGCTATTAATAGTATAACAAAAATGGCTCCTAATTATATTAAATATGAATATAATTCAATAGATTCAATACTATTAATGAATTCATCAGTAATGGAATATAAAAATATTGCAGCCTCAGGTCAGGCAGCCTTGGAAAGAGCAATTGTTAAGCTTGTAAAAAAAGCTGTTAATCTAACTGGAATTGATAATTTGTGTCTTTCGGGAGGAGTAGCATTAAATTGTATAGCAAATAGAATTATAGCTGATTTACCAGAAGTGGATAATTTGTACATTCAACCAGGTGCTTCAGATAGTGGGGTAAGTATTGGAGCAGCTACATGGTTTCTTGCCAAAAATGGTATAGCGCCTATGTTCACTGAAAATCATGTATATTCTGGTCCGGAATTTTCTGATTCTAGTATCTTAAATATATTAAAAAAATATAATTTATCATATATAGAATTAGGTTCTAATAAATATGATAAATGCTCCGAGTTATTAATTCAAAATAAGATAATAGGAAGATTTTCTGGAAAGATGGAATTTGGTCCTAGAGCTTTAGGAAATAGAAGCATAATAGCTAACCCTCAGAATAGGGATATGTTAAATAAAGTAAATACTATTAAGAAAAGAGAGCAATGGAGACCATTGGCTCCTAGCATCATAGATGAAAACGCTTCTGTAGTATTAGAAGAAAAAATAAATAACCCTTATATGCTGTTAAATTCTACTGTAAAAAAAGAGGTACATCATTTAGTTCCAGCAATAGTTCATGTTGATGGGTCAACAAGGGCTCAAGTAGTTACAAGGGGTATGAATTCTGATTATTATGAAACAATCTATAACTTTTACCAAAAAACAGGAATTCCAGCAGTTATGAATACATCGTTTAATGTAGGAAAAGAACCAATTATATGTAACCCAAATGATGCCATTAGGTCATTTTATGGATCAGAGATGGATGCCCTTTTATTAGGTTCATTTTTAATTCTTAAATAAAGGAGGAGAGATTTTGAGAAATAGAAATTATTCTAATCTACAGGATGAAAGGGTAAAGGATTCGATACTTAATAAAAAAGGTTATCCTAACTACCCAGAATATATACTATTAGATTTAATAAAAGAGGAAACAGTTTTTAAACGAGGAGCTTGCTCAAAGTATATTCATCACGAAGAGTTCAATACATGGCAGGAATATTTTTGTGGGGAATATTACGAAAAGCCTCAAGGGAAAAGAATTGCTTTTTTACAAGTTTGTTCTTGGGCTAAACCATATGATTTTTCATATATTGGTAAAAAAATTAGAGAAGTTACAAATAAATACCCAATGGTTCATCCAATTATTCTATCAAATGCGGGAATTATACCATATGAATACCAAATGAATCCTACTTTTTGTGCGTACGATTGGATGGATGACATTGAGGATCCAGTAATTTATGAAGAATTAATGAAAGAATATAGGGAAAAATTGATACAAAGAATTAGGAGCTACCTAGAATCAAATTCATACGATGCAGTAGTACAATATGGTATACCGGCAAAAAAATATTCAATGGCTCCTGTAATTAAAGATATTTGTATGGACCTAGGAATTACTTTTCTTTTAACCCCAGATATAGAAACATATAGAAATAATAAAGATAAATTAGTCGAGTTAAAGGATTCAGGGGAATTTTATTGTTTAGATGAAGTTTTGAGTAGTATGGATAATTGTTTAAATAAGGTGAGTAGATATGTTGAATCTATCAATTGTAATACCAGCTTATAATGATGTTAGATTGGAAAAGTGTTTAAAAAGTATTGATGAAAATGTAGAGGTTGTCGTTGTCTTAAATGGTGCAACAGAAGAAGTAAAAAAAATCGCTTATTCTAGCAATGCAGTAATTGGGGAATTACCTACACCTAATTTAGCAAAAGCTTATAATTATGGAATTGATATTTCTAGTAAAGATAATGTGTTAATTATGGATTCAGATTGTGTTTTTCTACCAGGTACCATCAATAAATTATTCGAATTATTAGATGCAGGACCTTTGGCTAAAGGAAGGGTGATGTTTTCCTTTAACAGCAAAATTGGAAAAATCATTGCACGCGCAAGACATATACATACTTGCAAAAAAAATGCATATTCACCTCCATTGGCATTTAATAAAGAAATCTTAGCGAAGGTAAATGGATATTATTTTGATGAGAATTTATCTTGGACAGAGGATTATGATTTTGATATTAGAGTTAAATCTGCAAATCTTAAGATTTTATATGATGATAAAGCAAGAATTATTCATCCAGAGTTAAGCATTAAGCAAGATTTGAAAAGTTCATTTAATTATGGTGTAGGTCATGCACGTGGGGTTTTACACAAAAAAGATGGTTATTATGAACCTAAAAATAAAACGAAGTCCATTATTAACTCATATAAGTATATCAAAAAAAAATACGGTTATTTAACTGCTTTCTATCTCATATTTTGGCAGCTTGCCTTTTATAGGGGATATAAAAAAGAAATGCATTAAGGAGGAAAACAATGCAGCAACAATACGATGAAATTTCTGAATTATACGACATTATCATCCCAGAACCTGATGGTATTTTTGATTTTTACAGTAGTTTGGTAAAACCAGATGATGAAGTTTTAGATTTGGGGTGCGGTACTGGTAGATTATCTTTTATTCTTGCTGAAAAAGGCGCGAATGTAACTAGTGTTGATATATCAGCAGGAATGATTGAAAAAGCCAGTAAGAAGTTAGAGGAGATGCCAAATATTAAGGATAAAATAGAATTTAAGGTTTCCTCTGCTACAGATTTTAAGTCTGAAAGAAAATTTGATTTTATATTTATGTCTGGTGGTGTATTTGAATATTTACTTACATCGTCACAACAAAAATTAGCTCTTAGGAACATTAAATTACTATTAAAAGAAGGCGGGATTTTTGTTTTCGATATTATTACACCTCCAACTATTCTTCCTTATTCTAAGAGAGTGAGTGATGGAGGAAATAGTTCTATTAAAGGAGAGAATCTTAAAAAATATAAAATTAAATCATGGGATGTCGTAAAAGCAGATCATTATAAGCAAATAGTTGAAACCACTTGTTATTTTGAAGTTTATGACATAGCAGATAATTTTTTAAGTGAAAAAAATTTTAGATTTCTTGCAAAGTATACTTTACCATCCGAAATGCAGTATCTCTTAGAGATAGAAGGATTCAATATAAAAAATTTTTATGGTGATTACAATAAAAATCCTTTTGGAAGGAATAGTGAATTTATGGTGTACGAGTGTAGGCAGCAAGGGGAAAATTTTAATGATATACAATTTAAATAGTCGCTCTGAAAAAAGTATATTTTTCTAGTGGAAATAAAATGTATCCAGTTAATTTAAATAATAGGTAAATAATTTACCTGTTCAATAAAGGTGATGCTGAGTGAAGGATATTGTAAAAAAACATTTAGTTATAGCGCCACACCATGATGATGAAGTCATTGGCTGTGGTGGAACAATTGCTCAAGCTATTAGTAAGGGTGAACATGTAAAAGTAATAATAATTACAAAAGGAGATTTATCTGGGGGAGAAGGGGATTTAAATGAAATTATTTCAAATAGAGAGAACGAGTGTATAAATGCTTGTAATACATTAGGGGTAGAAAAAGAAAATGTTAAATTTTTAAAGAAACCAGACAGATCACTTGTGTATTCTTTAGATTTTGTAGAAGAACTTATTCATGAAATCTCAAAATATAAGCCTAATTTTATTTATTTCCCCCATAATATGGAAAGTGATAGGGATCATCGAATAGTAAATGAAGTTGTATCAGAAGCAATATTTCTGTGTCAATCAGGGTTCTTAAAAGAGAATTGTGCTCCGATGTGTTTACAGTATGAAGTATGGACTCCCATGAAAAACTATCAGGTTGTAAAAGATATTACCAGGTTTATTGAACTGAAAAAAGCATCAATTAAAAAATATGAATCCCAACTTAAAACATTAAATTTGGTTGATGGAGTTTTGGGGCTAAATTCTTATAGGGGTATGCAGGCAGGAGTGCAATTTGCAGAAGTTTTTAGAGTGGTAAGTAAGTAGTAAAAAGGAGAGAGAAGATGAATATCATTGAAATTGAAAATGTATCGAAAACTTTTGAAAGAGTAAAAATTGAAGAAGGATTAATAAACTCTTTCAAAAGTTTATTTAAAAGAGAAAAAGTCAAGGTTACTGCTTTAAGTGATGTATCATTTAAAGTAAAAGAAGGTAAAATAATAGGGCTTATTGGCGCGAATGGTGCTGGTAAGTCTACCTTAATGAAAGCCATGGTTGGGTTAATTAAACCTACTTCCGGGACAATCTTGGTAAATGGATTTAACCCCCATGATAAGAAGAATGATTTTTTAAAGTCTATTGGTGTTGTTTTAGGACAAAAAAATCAGCTATGGTGGGATCTTTCCCCTTACGAAACATTTTTATTACATAAAGAAATATATGAACTGTCTGATACAGAGTTTAAAAAGAATGTAGATGAATTAGCTAAAAATCTTGGGGTATTAGAAATTCTTAAATCGCCAGTAAGGAATCTATCGTTAGGAGAGAGAATGAAATGTGAGTTAATCGCATCAATCTTACACTCACCTAAGATATTATTTTTAGATGAACCGACTATTGGATTGGATTTTCTCGCCCAAAAGAATATTAGGAATTTTCTCAAAAATTATTGCAAAGAAAGAAATACAACAGTTGTAATAACCAGTCATTATTTCCCGGATATATATGAGTTATGTGAAGAATTAATAATATTGAAGAATGGAGAAGTTGTTTTTAATAACAATTTCAAAAAAATAAAAGAAGAAATTAAGAGTTATAAATATATATATCTTAGCTTTGAAAATGAAATAGATTCTCAAGATCTTAAGAAATATGGAGAAGTTAAAGAGTCGGATACATTTAGTGTAACAATAAAAGTGCAAGAAAAGTTAGTGAACGAGACCATATCTAGCATATTAAAAGAATTCAATGTTATTGACTACAATTTGACTGAAATGTCATCACAAGACCTCATTGAAGATATTTATTCAATGGAATCGACTGGAGTGAAAATAACAGTATGAAGAAGTATTTAAAACCAATGATGCTTTCATTTCAAGCGGTTTTTCAGTATCGCATGAATGTTGTATTATATATGATTTTTGGTTTAATACCGCTTGTGGCTTTAATACTATTGTGGCATTCTCTCTTTGAAACAAAAAGCAATATACAAGGTTATACTCTTGAAATGATGATTACTTATGTAATAATTGCTAAGTTAATTGAACTTTTGCTAATTCCTGAAATGCACTGGTCGATAAATGATGAAATACAATCTGGTGAATTATCAAAATATCTAATAAAACCATTTTCATATTTTGGATATTGGTTCAGTCATAATTTAGGTAACAAAATTATTCATTTAGTGATGTCAGTGATACCGATAATACCGATAATATTCCTGAACAGGGATTATTTCCTTTTGCCAACCCTAAAATATACTTTCCTGTTCATTCTTTCAATAGTAGGAGCATTAATACTATATTATATGATTTATTATTTGATATCACTCTTCTCATTTTACTTTGTAGAGATATCATCCTTTTTCTTTACTGTAGATATAGTATTAGAATTATTATCTGGATCGCTTATTCCACTTGAATTTTTACCAGCTCCGTTAAATACAATAACTCAGTTTTTACCTTTTTCATACTTAATTCACTTTCCTGTAAATGTATATTTAGGAAATTTAAGTAGCGCTGAAATTGTAAATGGATTAATTTCACAAGTGATATGGTCTTTAGTTTTCTATGTCCTTATTAGAGTACTTTGGAAGAAGGGGTTAAATAAATATGAATCTGTTGGTGCATAAATATGATTAGATATTTAAAAATGTTAAAAGCAATTCTTAAAATTAATTTAAGTAATATTATGATGTATAGAGTTAACTTTTTTTTAAATATAGTAGATAGCGTTGTTTGGTTCATTGTTACATTAGTATTCTTTAATAGTATATTTGATAGTTTTGGTAATATTAATGGTTGGAATACAAATGATATTTATTTGTTAATTGGAACAAGTGAGTTGATAAAATCTTTGATGTTTACTCTTTTTATTAATAATCTACCTTATATACCGAGTTTAGTTAACCAAGGAAGTTTAGATCAGATATTGTTTAAACCTATTAATAGTCAATTTCTAGTTTCATTAAGAAAGCTTGATTTAGGGAATTTAGGGAACTGTTTACCAGCCATACTGTTAATTAGTTATGCATTATTACAAAAGGGAGAGAGTGTTAGTATTGTAAATGGATTTTCTTTCTTGGGTCTATTGTTTTTAGGGATTATACTCTCGTATTCTATGTGGTTTATTTTAATGACTTTATCTATATGGTTAACCAAAGTTGAAGGTATGCATGAGTTATTTCTTGGTACTATGACATTACTTAGATACCCATCTTCCTTATATAAAGGAATAAGTCGATTTGTTTTTTTATTTATTTTTCCTATTGTTATTGTTAGTAATATTCCAACTTATGCTTTAATTAATCGATTAGAACTAAACGATGTATTCATGTTAATAGGTTATTCTATTGGATTTTTTATTATTTCAATTTATTTTTGGAAGTTTGCCTTAAGATATTATAACAGTGCAAGTAGTTAAGGGGAGAATAAAATGTACTCTAATGATAAAGCAATAGTTGTTTTTAGTGGTGGACAAGATAGTACAACATGTTTATTTTGGGCAATGCAACAGTTTGCGGAGGTGGAAGCTGTAACATTTAACTACAATCAACGTCATAAGTTAGAAATTGATTGTGCAGCGGAAATTGCGAACGAGCTTGACATTAAACATACAGTAATAGATATGAGCCTACTAAATCAGCTAGCTCCAAGCGCGTTAACAAGAATAGATATGGAGATTACACACGAAGAAGGTGAATTACCATCGACATTTGTAGATGGGCGGAATTTACTATTCTTATCATTTGCTGCAGTATTAGCAAAACAAGTTGGAGCTCGTCATATTGTAACGGGTGTATGTGAAACTGATTTTAGTGGTTATCCAGATTGCCGTGACGTGTTTGTGAAATCGTTAAATGTTACATTAAATTTATCTATGGATTATCCATTTGTCATTCATACACCACTTATGTGGATTGATAAAGCAGACACATGGAAATTATCTGATGAACTTGGCGCATTCGAGTTTATTAGAGAAAAAACATTAACATGTTATAACGGAATCATAGGTGATGGTTGCGGTGAATGTCCAGCATGTCAACTTCGTAAAGCAGGGTTAGATACGTATCTACAAGAACGCAAAGAGGGGAATAAATAATGGAAAACTTTTTCGGGTTTCGCATTGTTGAAAATTTGCAAAAAATGGACAAGGATATTCAGCTTGAGCAATTAAAATACCATAATAAAAGAGTAATGGTCAGCAAGGAATTTACATTTGATGCAGCACACCATTTGCACTGTTATGAAGGAAAATGCAAAAATTTACATGGTCATACATATAAAGTTGTATTTGGGATTAGTGGATATGTAAATGATATTGGAATTGCAATTGACTTTGGAGATATAAAAGAAATTTGGAAAAATGAAATCGAAATTTATTTAGATCATCGCTATTTAAATGAGACATTACCAGTGATGAATACGACTGCGGAAAATATGGTTGTCTGGATTTATGAAAAGATGGCGGAAGCATTAACAAAAGGGTATCGAGCAGAAGAATATAAAGGAGCTCGTGTCGAATTCGTACGTCTTTTTGAAACACCAACGAGTTATGCAGAAGTAAGACGGGAGTGGATACTTGATGAGTAAGATTCCTGTGTTGGAGATATTTGGCCCAACCATTCAAGGAGAAGGAATGGTTATCGGACAAAAAACGATGTTCATTCGCACAGCAGGTTGTGACTATAGCTGCTCTTGGTGCGATTCAGCCTTTACATGGGATGGCTCAGCAAAACAACAAGTTAGACAAATGGCGCCAGAAGAAATTTGGAATGAACTTGTTGAAATTGGTGGAGAAAATTTTTCTCACGTTACAATTTCAGGTGGGAATCCTGTTTTGCTGAAAAATATTCAGTTTCTTATTACTGTATTAAAAGAGAATGGAATTCGTACAGCGATTGAGACGCAAGGGAGTAAGTGGCAAGAATGGTTACTTCAAATTGAAGAAGTGACAATTTCGCCTAAACCACCAAGTTCAAAGATGAAAACAGATTTTATAATGCTAGATTCTATTATTCGTAAATTAGAAAGAAAAGATTTTAGTTTAAAAGTAGTTGTATTTGAAGATTACGATTTTGAATATGCAGTAAAGGTACACAAGCGATATCCGCATGTACCATTTTTTTTACAAGTTGGTAACGATGATACGAAAACGATGGATGATGCAGCGCTTATTAAAAACTTATTACAGAAATATGAACGGTTGATTGAAAAAACTGTACAGTGTAAAGAAATGAATGATGCAAAAGTATTACCTCAACTTCACGCGTTAGTATGGGGAAATAAACGAGGCGTATAAATAAGGGCATATTATGAATAAATTAATAAGGTGGAGATAATATATGAGCTTAAAAACAATCCAAAGTGGAGAAATAGATACTGACAAAATTGAAGTAGCAGTAAAAATGATTCTTGAAGCAATTGGTGAAGATATTAATAGGGAAGGTATTTTAGAAACCCCAAAGCGAGTAGCAAAAATGTATAAGGAAGTTTTTCAAGGTTTAGGTCAAAACCCTGAAAAACACTTGTTAAAAATATTTAATGAAAATCATGAAGAATTGGTATTAGTCAAAGAAATTCCGTTCTATTCTATGTGTGAACATCATTTGGTACCTTTTTTTGGAAGCGCCCATATAGGTTATATTCCTAATAATGGAAAAGTAACTGGGTTAAGCAAGTTAGCTAGAGCTTTAGAAACCATATGTAAAAGACCACAGGTGCAGGAAAGAATAACCAATGAATTAGCTAATGTAATTTTTGAAACTTTAAAGCCAAAAGGAGTAATTGTAGTAATTGAAGCTGAGCATATGTGTATGACAATGAGAGGTGTGAAAAAACCTGGTTCAATGACTATAACTTCGTCCTATAAAGGAATATTTAAAGATAATAGTACACTTCGAAGTGAAACTTTAAATTTGATAGAGAGATAGAATTATACCGTTATTATGCTAAAAAAAAGCATACAGAACCTATGATAAATAATAATTTTTCTTCTATTCATGAGCAAACGTATAGAAAAAAGTAGACGTTCATTATCAAAGTACGTCTAATCAAAAGGCATTGCTGAAGACTTTGGCAGTGCTTTTTCTAAATTAACCTTTTTATATTTTTCATTCTGCTCACAATATCACTTTGTATTTTTTGAGTATATATCCTAAACATAATTGATATATGAAAGGGTGAGAGTATGATTTCATCATATTCAGTAAGATCCCTTGAGAAAGATATTAAAGATGTAATTGAAGCACTAGCTAGAAAACAAATAAGGGCTAATTAACAATAGGAAGATGATAGTAAAGCTACTATTTTTCTAATATTTATAAGTTTGCACGAAATACCGTTTTTACGAACAATAAGATATATAAATAAAAATCTAATACAGTATTTAGGGATTTCGAGCTTGTTAGCATGAGTCTCCGTATATTGGTATGTGTCCATATAATTCATATTTTATATAGAAATTATCAAATACTAAACTACTCATTGAAAATTTTTATAGTAAATTACATTTCAATTTATAAAATTTTTTCTTATGTTGATCTATTTAACTCCTAATAATCATGATTAAAATGTATTTATTTTGTATGAATTTATATTTATATATGAATTTTTTTTATTTTGCACACCTGTTAATGTGATTTTTGTACTAATTCTTATAGCTTAATACAGATTTATCGCGTGCTTATCTATAATTTTATTAGAATGACTACACCATCCTTATTTAATTTGGAGTATATTTTAGTATCCCATAATTTAATTATGTAAATAAGTCTGTGTAAAAATTGAATTTAATGCGAACTTGTGTTCGTGTATCTTTTCTGTTATAGTATATGTGAGGTGATTTTTATGGATTACAGCAAACAACGTCAAAAATCCGTACATCGTAAGAAATTATACGAGAATTTAAATGAAATGCCCTTTTACATAGAAGAATTTGTGGAGTACAAAGAATTGCATGATGCCTCTCCCTCCACCCTACTGAATTATGTATATGATTTTAGAGTCTTCTTTAATTGGCTATTATCTGAACAAATTATTGAATTTAAGCCCATTAAAGACATATCCTTCTCTGATTTGGAGAATTTAAAGAAAAAAGATGTTGAGAACTTTATGAGGTTTCTAAAACTACAACAAAACATGCAGAATTCCTCTGTTAACAGAAAAATTTCGGCCTTAAAATCTTTATTTAAGTACCTTACCTCCCTATCAGAGAATGAAGATGGAGAATGTTATTTTTATAGAAATGTAATGGCTAAAATAGAAATACACAAAGATAAAGAAACATTAAATGCTCGTGCAAAACGTATGAGATCCAAAATATTTCATAATGATGACGATCAAGAATTTTTGAATTACGTTAAGTACGAACATGAAAAATCTTTAACAAAACATCAGTTGTTCTATTTCCTTAGGGATAAAGATCGTGATGTAGCTATCCTCTCCCTCTTTCTTGGTAGTGGTATTCGTGTAAGTGAATTAGCCGATCTTCGTATGGAGGATATAAACCTAAAAGAAAGACTAATTGATGTAATCCGCAAAGGAAATAAAGAAGATTCAGTATGGATTACTCCAATTGCATTGAATGACCTTGAAAAGTATATGGAAATCAGAGATAACAAATACGCTCCAGGGAAAGAATTACAAAATGTATTCTTATCGAAGTATAAACATACTGCACAGCCTCTTTCCGTTAGGGCTATCCAAGATATAGTAGAAAAATATACTAAGGCCTACGGTAAAAGAATGTCTCCCCATAAATTACGACATACATTGGCAAATAAGTTATATATGGAAGAAAAAGACTCGTTACAAGTGATGCAGCAGCTTGGGCATACCAGTCAAGATACAGCCTTGTTATATACTCAACTTGGGGAAACAACTATTAAAGATAGTTTAGGAAGAATAGGAAAAAATAAAGAAATAAGGGTTTAAATATTATATATATTTCGCTTGAAATACAGTTTTATTACATAAAAAATACATAATATAAATTTTACATTAATTGGTTTATTTCATATTTACATTTGCTTCTTAGTACTATTTAATGAGATATAATATTTGTATCAAATTTATCGAATGTTTCGGATTTGCTGTTACCACCCAAGCATTCGGTAAATAACGATCTTCATGTGATAATGTAGAAGGTGAATTTATAACCCTGCCTCCTAAATATAGAGTAGCAGAGGATCCTCCATCCATTGCCATTGCATTTATTGCTCTTTTTTCATATAGAATATCTTGACACTCTTTTAACGTGGTTCCTATGCTATGTGTTTGTCTACCATCTATCACTAGAAACATTATTGTGCCATCTTCTTTTTGGGCCATAATACTTCGCTCTTTAAAAATTGCATAGTTATGTGTAAATCCATTTGGCAGTTTTATAGCAATTGGTATAGGGTGTATGATTGGTATACAATCCATTGTAAATTTAGGTGGTATTACAGGACTATTTCCTCTTACGGGTACTCCATTTCCATTTATAAGTTTTGGTTGAAGTTCTTTAATGGTTAATTTAATAGCAATAGGAATATTACTTAACATTTCAATTTTCAATAAAATAAGATTCCCCCCTAGAAATATTTAACTTATAAAGTAAGCAAACAGTTTTAAGTTTATCTTCCCTTTTTATTTAGCTAGGTGTTTTAAAGCATGCAAAGGCATATGTCGTTATAGTTCTTTAGCAAATCAAATTAGCATTTTAATTATCCTATTAAAGGGCGCTTTAAAAAAATAATAAAAGCCTAATTTCTCACTTATTACAATGAGAAATTAGGCTTTTATATTTAAATTTTCTCAACTTTTTAAATCGGTATTTTTTCTATTTCTATTTAGAGAGGGATTAGAATTTTCAAGAACGTAAAGAATTTAATATGTTTTTATGCATATGCAATAATGTTTGAATTTCTGTCTCCTCAAGCTGTTCTAATGCTAATGACATTGCTTTATAGGAAGTAGAATTTTCAATAGATTTTTGTGATGTTTCTTGCCCCTTCATTGTTACTTTCAATTTTATCTCTCTACGATCTTCAGATGAGGGATTTCGCTCGATTAATCCTAGATTGACTAATTCATCCACATTTACACTCACGGTACTCTTAGGTACTGAAAGTCGTTCTGAAATACTTTTAAGGGTAATATTAGGAATCCTATAAATTGTGTTTAAGATCCCCATTTGTTGTACTGTTAATCCTAAACTAGAGGCATTTTGATTTGTAAGTTTTATAATTTCTTTGTTTATTGCTACAAATGACTGTACAACTTCTGCCCCTATTTTGAGGCTTTGATTTTTTTGTACCATTGTAGTAACTTCCTCTCTTTACATATAGTTCATCTTCGTATTGTTCATACGTGAACTATTTTATCATGGACTTCTTTCAGAGAAAAGTCAATTAACCAAATTCTATATAAGGCTTCTTAATTCTAAAAGAGGATCTTGTCACATTTTCAATAAGCTACTATTATTAAATTTTTGATTAAATAATTTAATAATAACTCCATAAACTAAACTTACTTGTATCTAAGTTGGTATAAGTAAATTTATTACTTTTTTAGGGACATACCTTTCCCTACTTTTGCTCCTTTAAAATACAAACCCATGCTATATTTTAAATTAATTCAAATTTGAAAGTTCACCAGATTGGAACATTCAATTGAATCCAACTATGCTAAAATAATTAATGTAAGCGGTCAACCTTTCAGTGAATGCGTAACGGATCGTGTTTCAATTTAGTGTTTGATCTTCATTACCCACAAAAAAGCCACTAAAGTAAGGGGCTTTTTTGTTTTGAAGTTAATAATTTAAAAACGATAGAGTTACAATAAATTGAAATTGAACTAATTTAAATGATTATTTACTCCTTATTCTCTTTTAGTGCTTCTTTCTAATATCTTAACGTTTTTAATTAATATAGAGTTTGACCTGTTTGTAATCTTTTATGCTTTTTGTAAATGAAGGAGGAGAATAAAAAATGAATGTTATGTTAGAAGTAAATAATTTAAATAAATGTTACGAAAATTTCTCGTTAAAAGATGTTACTTTTAGAATTAATAACGACTGTATAACAGGATTTATCGGTACCAATGGTTCTGGGAAAACCACTACAATTAAAGCAATCCTTGGTCTAATTTTAAAAGATTCTGGAAAAATTAATTTTTTAGGAAACGATATGGATAAGCATGAAAGAAAGTCCAAAAACAAAATTGGTATTGTGCTAGATGAGGGATATTTTTATGATGAATTAACATTGAAAGAAGTGAAAAATATCATTGCTCCTTCCTATACTGATTGGGATGAACCCGTTTTTCAAGATTACATTAAACAGTTTAATTTAAATCTAAAACAGAAAATTTCTACCTTATCCAAAGGGATGCGAATGAAATTTGCAGTTGCTTTGGCTCTATCTCATCACGCAGATCTATTACTAATGGATGAACCAACAAGTGGCTTGGATCCATTAGTACGAAGTGAATTAATGGATATTCTCCTTAATTTTATGAAAGAACCAGGGAAAAGCGTATTTTTCCCACTCATATTACCTCTGATCTAGATAAAATTGCTGATATGATTATTTTAATTGATGACGGAAAAATTTTAGTTAATGATGAAAAAGATATGTTAATAGACTCGCATGCATGGGTAAAGGGCAGTAATCGCTTCATTAATGAGCAAACAAAAAACCTTTTTTAAAATTTGCATCAAACTCACTACGAATTCGAAGGAATTACTAATAAAAAAGATGACGTACGTCGACTCATGCCTGATGTATTAATGGAAAGACCAACTATTGAGGATATTATGCTTTCATATATTGGGGGGGATAGCTATGCTAATTAACTTAGTAATGAAAGACTTTATGTTAGTCAAAAAATATTTTCTAATTTTACTCGTTTTTGCTGCAATTGCTCCTATATATCTTTCTACACAATTGCAATTAAATGATGGCGGCCTTGTTAGCTTTCTTTTAACAGTGATTTTGATGGAATATATTCTGTTCGGAACAGTATCCAAATTTGAGGATCAGTACAAGGGAGCTGCTTTACTTTGTGCAACTCCATATACACGAAGCGCATTTGTAAAAGCGAAGTATCTTTTTCTTTTTGTAATTTTTATTTGTGCATCCATTATCCGTGTAATTATATCGGTCATCGCACCATCAGGTATAGAAAACCTAAGCACTAGTGCTCTTGGAATAACGTTTCTAACTCTAAGTATTTTATTTGGGATACTCCTTCCTGTTCAATTTAAATTTGGTTATGATAAAACAAAAATCATATTACTTTTAACTGCCTTTTTAATACCTTTTGTTGCTCCTACTCTTATACGGGGTCTACAATCAAGTCACATCAATTTTAAAATTATCTTTCCATTCTCACCAACTGTCCTAACATGGATGCCTTGTATTATCTCAATTGTTATTGGTCTTATATCAATGCTACTATCTCTGAAAATATATGCAAAGAAAGATTTATAATTTAAATTCCCTCCGTGATGAACTTATTTTATACTATAAAAAGCTTTTATATCGAAGTAAGCAAAATTTTAAAGTTCACTAGATTGGAACATTTATTTGAATGTTAATATGCTAAAATAGTAAATGTACCGTTAATCTTTCAGCGAATGTATAATGGCTTTTGTTACGATTTAATGTATAGTTGTAAAATAAAAAACCACTACTTTAAGTAGTGGTTTTTTATTTGTAGTGGTTTTTTATTTTACAGTTCATACTTTATAAACGACAAATTTCTAAAAAATTCAACTGCAACTTACCAAAAAATAAAGCTATATTTACTGGCTAAATTTATATAAATTAAAATGATTATCTACTATTAAATTGTTCCTTATACTTTTTTAATGCTTCTTTCCAATGTCTTAATGGTTTTAATCCATTCAGGATAATGCAATCTTTGCTTAGCACTGAATATTTAGGTCTATTGGCTATTTGCGGGAGGTCTTCCGTCGTTAAGGGAATTATATTGATGTCTTTATTGAAGTCTTTAAAAAATTCAACTGCAAACTCATGCCATGAACATATTCCTTCGTTTGTCACATGATATAATCCGTATTGATCCGTCTCTATTAACTCTGTAATAAAATTTGCTAAATCTAGTACATAGGTAGGTGAACCAAACTGGTCAGATACCACGCGGACTTCACCGTATAGATTTGCTATTTTTCTTATCTTAGCGATAAAGTGACCGTCTCCCTTTCCAAATATCCACGAAGTTCTAATAATAAAATGGTTATTCGTGTATTTTGTTACTAAATGTTCTCCAGCCAATTTTGTTTCTCCATATATATTTAATGGATTAGGACGATCCACAAGATTGTATGGTGTATGTTTTTCGCCATCAAACACATAATCCGTACTAATATATACAAATTTACATTTTATTCTTCCTGCGGCTTGAGCAATATATTTTGTACCTAATACATTTACTTCATATGCCAAACCTTTATCTTTCTCTGCCCCATCTACATTTGTAAATGCTGCACAGTGTACAATTACATCTGGCTTTACTCTGTCAATATAAGAGTAAACCCTTATTTTATTTGTAATATCTAACGTGGTTCGATTCACACCATATAGCTCATGATGTGTTCTGCTGAGTACTTGCATTAAAGTTTGTCCTAGTTGTCCATCTACTCCCGTTATCAGTATCTTCATTTTAAAATTCCTCGTTTAACTTATGTAATTTTTAGTTAATAAAATTCATTCCCACCACGTACGGTTATCTATATACCACTTAATTGTTTGAGTGAGCCCATCATCAAATAGATAGTGTGGTGTCCAACCTAATTCTTCTTTCAACTTAGTAGCATCCATGGCATAACGTCGATCATGTCCTAAGCGATCTGAGATAAATGTAATTTGCGATTGATCTTTATTTAGGAATTTGAGTATTTTTTGTACAATATCTAGATTAGTATATTCATTATTTCCTCCGATATTATAGATGTGCCCATCTGCTCCACCATGCAGAACTAAATCAATAGCTACACAGTGATCCTCTACATGAAGCCAATCTCTTATATGTAATCCATCACCGTATAGAGGAATATTTTTATTATTTAACGCATGCGTTATTGTTAATGGTATTAATTTTTCCGTGAACTGATAGGGACCATAATTATTGGAACAACGAGTTATATTCATAGGTAAACCGAATGTCTCATGATACGCTCGTACCATTAAGTCTGCACTAGCTTTACTTGCACTATAAGGACTATTAGGAGCTATTAGTGTATGCTCTGTAAACGCACCTGTTTGAGATAATGTCCCATATACTTCATCTGTAGAAATTTGTACAAACTTTTTCACTTTTGTTTTATATGCTGAGTGTAATAAGGCTTGTGTACCTAATATGTTAGTTTGGACAAAGATATGGGGAGTTTTAATACTTCTATCAACATGAGATTCTGCTGCGAAATTTAATACATAATCAAATTTCTCTTTTTTAAATAGCTTATCTATGAATATTTCATTTGAAATATCTCCTTTGATGAATTTATAATTTTGATTTAGTGATATTTCCTTTAAATTAGATAAATTCCCTGCATATGTTAATAAATCTACATTTACAATTTGGTATTGAGGATATTTCTTTAACATATACCGAATAAAATTATTACCAATAAATCCTGCCCCACCCGTTATTAATAATTTCAATTACAATCATCTCCATAAACAAAGTTGATATTAGTATCTTTTAAACTAGGTAGTTTTCTATCTTTTTCTGATAAAATTGGTTGATTAGTTGGCCAAAAAATCCCTATCGTTTCATCATTCCATTGAATTCCGCCTTCATGGTTAGGTGAATAATACTCATCTACTTTATACTGGACAATAGTATTAGGTTCTGTAGTACAAAAACCATGTGCAAACCCTTTAGGAACGGTAAGTAGACGGTTATTATACTCACTTAAAATTGTTCCGAACCATTGCCCATACGTTGGAGATCCCTTTCGGATATCTACTACTACATCGTAAATAGAACCAGAAATGCAGCTCACTACCTTCATTTGGGCTTTAGGATTCAACTGATAATGCAGCCCACGTATCGTGCCTGTGTGAACAGATAATGATTGATTATCTTGTACAAAGTCTCCCTGTAAATCTAAAAATTCAAATTTTTTCTTATTACATGTTTCTATGAAGTAACCACGTTTGTCACTGCATTTATCAAGCTCTATAATAAAAACACCATCTAATGCTGTATGAATTTTACGCATTCTTCTCTCTCCATTCATTTAAATGCTATTGATGGGCAACACTTAGTAAATATCGGCTGTATTGATTTTCCTTTACCGAATTTGCTATTTTTAATAGTTGTTGCTTAGTTATATATTTCTTTTTAAATGCAATTTCTTCTAAACAAGCTACTTTTAAACTCTGTCTTTTCTCAATTGTTTCTATAAATTGTGCTGCTTCTAATAATGATTCGTGTGTACCTGTATCCAGCCATGCATAGCCTCTTCCCAATAATTCAACTTCTAATTCTCCCATTTCAAGATATTCTTTGTTTATATCTGTTATCTCTAATTCCCCACGATTAGATGGTTTAATGTTTTTTGCTATTTCTATTACACGTTTATCATAAAAATACAGGCCAGTTACTGCATAGTTTGATTTTGGTTCCTTTGGCTTTTCCATGATATCAATTACATGCTTTTTAGAATCAAACTCTACTACCCCAAAGCGCTCTGGATCATTGACATAATAACCAAAAACTGTAGCTCCCCTAGTCTTCTTAACAGCCTTTTCTAGTAATTCTGTTAGTCCATGACCATAAAAGATATTATCGCCAAGAATTAAAGCTACATTATCATTTCCAATAAATTCCTCAGCTATAATAAATGCTTGTGCTATACCTTCTGGATAAGGCTGAACAGTATATGAAAGAGTAATTCCATATTTTGAACCATCACCTAACATTTGCTCAAATTTATTAATATCTTGTGGCGTTGAAATAATTAGTATCTCTCTGATACCCGCCAACATTAGTACTGATAAAGGATAATAAATCATGGGTTTATCATAGATAGGTAATAATTGCTTCGATACAATTTGGGTAAGGGGGTACAATCTAGTACCGCTCCCACCTGCAAGAATGATACCTTTCATGGCATTGTGCTCCTTCATAGTTTTTCTGATATGCTCAAATAAGAGCTTAAGCTTTAAAAACTATATAGCTTATTTTGCAGGAGACCGATACATACTTAATAAAAGTGGCCTCCTACATAAATAATTAATTTAAATATTTTCCTATTACAACAGAATTATAATTACCACCATAAGAATATGTACTAATTAAAGCATTGCTCACTAGAGCCTTACGAGGATTTTCTGTGACGAGATCTATTCTGCCTCTATGACCCTTTACATTTTGCGTAGCTGGTATTTCACCATCAAATGCACATATTACACTAATGAGAGAAAGAAGGCCTGCAGTTGCATGGGTTTCCCCAAAGATAGATTTTGTAGCACTAACAGGAGCCCCGATACCAAATATACGTTCTATAACTCTCTCTTCAATACGGTCAAAATATGTATGACCATTGGCGGCTGCACAAATATATTCTATCTCTTCTGGAGAAATCATTGCCTCTTTCATTGCTAAACGCATGGATTCCTCCCATGCCTTTCCTAGATGATTTAAGTCCCCTATTTTACTGTCATCAGATGTTAATCCAAAACCTTTAATTTCAGCTAAAATATTACCATTTCTTTTTAACGCTGCCTCCTCACTTTCTACAATAAAAGCAACGCTCCCTTCACCAAGTATGGTACCACTACTATTACAATCAAAAGGCCTTATATTCTCAGTTGTTAAGTATCTTTTTATTTTTGAGTGTCCCTCTATTATTGGATTATTTACTTCATCTGCCGTTACCACAATAAATGTGTCATAATCACTAGATTGAATCATGGCATGGGCATAGTATAGTGCACTAATACCAGAAACCCCACCACATGAAATAGTTGAAGTAGGCCCTTTTATTTTAAAGTTTAATGAAATATGTCCAGCTGCTGCGTTCATAACTGTGTTTGGAAATAATTTAGCATTGGCGGCCTTAACACCCTCCTGGATAATAATCCGGTTAAATGATTCTACCGTTCCTACTGGTCCTGTACCAGTAGCAAAAATAATTCCTATCTTGTCCCTATTATTTTTATCTATCTTTAAGTTCCCGTTTTCTATAGCCATTTTCACTGACAATACTGCATGTTTGCTAATTGAATCCATCTTCCTTAATAAATTAGGATGTATTAGCCTTCGATAGTTTTGTTCTGGTATTTTCCCGGCTTGTATGCACTTAGGATTGTCATTCCACTGTTTAATCTTTGAGATACCACTCTTTCCCTTAAACATACAATCTTTAATTTCCTGAGGGTTTGAAGAATTCCCAGCAAGTCCCCCTACACCAGTAATTACGACTTTTTTTTCTTTAATTAGCGTTTCCTTTTCCTCTGATAACTCGTGATTCTCATTGTACTTACAGAATAAAATACTTGCATTGTTTCCACCGAAAGCAAATGAATTTGATAGTACATAACTCAAATCACTTACCCTACCTATGTTAGGTACAAAATCTAGATTAAACTTTTGACTTTCAACTTCAAAGTTTATAGTTGGAGGTAAATATCCATGTTGAATAGCAAGAATACTTGTTACTGCTTCCGCCGCCCCTGCGGCTCCTAACATATGTCCTATCATTGATTTAGTTGAAGAAACTGGTGTCTTATTTTCAGTAATTAATGTACGAATTGCTTTTGGCTCTGATACATCATTTGCGGGTGTACCTGTTCCATGTCCATTGATATAGCTTACTTCCTTAGCATCTATATTGGCTTTCTTTAAAGCACCTCGCATGGATCTCAAAGCACCTTCCCCGCCCGGATCTGGTGCCGTCTGATGATATGCATCTGAAGATAAATCGTAATCCACTACTTCAGCTAGGATATTTGCACCTCTTTCAACCGCATGATCTAAGGATTCCAAAACAAGAATAGCTGCACCTTCTCCGATTACCACGCCATTACTCTTGCTATAGGGCGATGGTGGCGTTGGTGCTAGTGCTTGTAAACTATTAAAACCACTCATTGACAATTTAGATAAGGGATCTACACCACCGGTTATCATGATATCTGCTTTGTTATTTCGAATTGTATCCAGCGCAAATCCAATTGAATTTGTACCAGCGGCACATGCATTCGAAATAATCATTTTTGGCCCTTTTATTTTTAAGTCTCGCGTAATATTGTCACAGGGCGTATGGATTGGATACTTAAAAAGTAACGTTTCATCTGCTTTTTCAATTCCATCTTTAATCCACTGATTATGAAATTCTTCCCCGCTCAACATGCCTCCTAAAGATGTGCCTAATGATATTCCAATTCGGTATGGATTAAAGTTTTCTATTTTTAATTTTGCGTTTTCTACCGCTTCTCTTGCCGCCATGACACCTAATTTTCCACAGCGATCCATATCCTTTATTTCATCCTTAAAGAAGTAATCATCTACCTGAAGGTTTTCAATCTCTCCACCATAATCTGTTACCATTTCAGCCATATCGATATTTTGGATTACTTTAATACCAGATTTCCCAGATTTAATATTATCCCAAAATTCTTTTACACTATTTCCGTTTGAACAAATAATTCCCATGCCAGTTACGACGATTCGTTGATTATTCATGTTCATATGCCATCACCTTTACAGTATTTTGATTGACCATGATTTAGGTAGAATATATGGTGAGGACTGAGTATGTGCCCCATACAAAGCATTTTCTTTATTTTTCACATAAAATCCAATTCCTGAAACAGCAAATGGTTCCTCTAATAAAGCAATTCCGAGTCTCCTGTTTAAGACAGGACTTTCTTTAAGTTCAATAACTTTACCAATTAATTGTTCCTCTATAAAAATTTCATCATTAACTGTAATTTTGCTCTCTATTCCTGTCGTGAATCCTACAATTCTTTTATTTACTCCAGCTTCCGATTGCTGTTCTAAGGATTCTCTTCCATAAAATTCGTCTTTATAAAAATCAATAAACCATTCTAAACCAGCTTCAAAAATATTTAGTTCTTCTAAATGTTTGAATTCAAAATATGGATGTCGAATTTCTAACATTAGCGTCTCTAATGTTTCCCAATCTACTTTCTTCAATTTAATATCTTCTTCTTTAAAAGAATTTACAGTTTCTAATACTATTGGCTCTAGGCATTTTTCAAACAATAATTGATAACCATACTCTGCTGTAACACCTGTTCTTGCTAATAGAAATTCTTTACCAAATAATTGATTTATCACAAATGATTGAAATGGCAGTGATGATATTTCGAAGTCTAAAAACTTTTGAGCTAATTTCCATGCATACGGACCTTCAAATCCAAGTTGAGAATGTGTTTGACTTATATCTATAATCTCAACACCGCTTGGTTTTTGGTTTTGCAACCAGGCTAGTACCATTTCTTTTTTATGCGGTGTAGTAATAACTGTAAGAGAATCCTCATTTTTAAACAGATTAATAATATCAATTACAGTCCCATCTTCTTGTAATAACAAAGTAAAGAGTGTTGTTTCTTCTTCCATAAATATAATATCCTTCGTAACTAGACGATCTAGGAACTCTACATGGTCCTCACCTTTCACCACAATTCTTCCTGTTGCTGATAAATCTATTACACCAATTCCGTTACGTACTGCATCATATGCTTCATTAGTTTCTTCTTGTACATTAATTTGATTACTCATGATTAAGCGCCCCCAATTCTCTCTTTATCACATCTTTAATTGTCGGTAGATTACATACATTATTTATATACAGTTGTTGCATTTTCTTTAATTTATCAATCTCCGTTTTGCTATACAGCATATTAAATATGGTTTGACTAGTTTCTTTTAAATCAAACATTTCACAAGTATGCACACATTTAAAATAATCATTTTGCTCCATCAATGGTGCTAATTCTTTATGCCATCCATTTGGAAATACAAGAAATGGATAAAGTCCATTAGGTATTATATAATTCCATTTTTCTATAATGCTTCTTAAGGTAGGATTATGGCTATCTCTTTGAGTCTTTAATTCTTCATATTCCATATGGTTTACCAGACTAATTACAGGTATTTTTCCAAATACCGCTTTTCCCATTGAGCAGGATGTAATATTATCGGTGATAAATAAATCACATGATAATATTAGTTGCTCATATTCTTCCAAATGAAGAAATGGTAGTGAAACAAATTCTATTTTTCCTCCATTTTTCATAGAAACAAATTTGGTCTCATCTGAAACCCCAATTAATTTAATACATGTATCGCTTGGAAAGTCCTGAAGGTATAGGCTTAATAGTTCTTGTAATATATATTCATAACTAAACCTTGCATCATTGTACTGTTTCTTCTCCATGAGCCTCATTTTTACTAATAGGTTGGCCCATGATGATTTCGCAATCATAATTAATTTATCTTGTTCCCTACAACCTAGTTGTGTTCTTATTTTCATTCTTATTTCTTCATCTATTTGTAAAGCTTCTTTATACAACTTGACAGAAACAATCTTCTTATTATCTTGTTTATGACTATTCACTGGACACGTTCTAATTAGCTTAAATTGAGACGGGATTTTAGGCAGTTCAATCACTGACCTTTTCTTTAAGCTATTGTAGTTTGCATTTTTAAATAGTTTATTTTCTAATAATCTGTCCTCACTACCCCAAGCTAAAGAATCAATAGAGAAGCAAGGTATGTGTAGGTTTAATAGATAATCAAGATCAATAATTGGAGACTCTAAAAATAAATTATGGTAATCAGCTAAAACAATTGCATCAGGCTGAAAAGAATTAATTATCTGTTTAATAACCTCTTTTTGTTTTAGCCCCTTTGTTAGTGATGTAACATTGGCTACAGATTTACTGGCATACCATGAGAATTTTTCGCTTGTTAAAAAATAAACTTCCCCATCTTTTTGAATTTGTTTAGCTAGACATAAGGCATTATGCAACTCACCAATGCTAAAATGACTAGGTGCAATAAACAATACTTTCATGTCTTATTCCCCTCTACTAAAATTTGCGAAAAGTATTCACTATCAAGTAAAGTTTCTCCAACTGCAATATTAAAGCGAATATCTCCATCATTAAATTCATTCTGATTACCATATATTCCGATTTGTATCCCTTTTTTGGGCCATTCGTATATAAAACATTTTGTACTATGTGATAATGCTAAAATAGATACAAATAACCCATTAGATAATTCAAGAATTACCTTATTATCTAAATAAATCTTTCTTTGTTTGCCATTTGGTATTAACGTGTTTTGCTCTCCATTCTGCCAATAATACATCTTTTTAATTTTTGTTTTTCCTTTTTTCTCCCAGAATAAGTGAAAGACACTAGTTTTTATTTTATCTTTCTGTAGGCTTTTCAATTGCATTTGTAAAACAGGTAGATCATATACAGTTGTATATTTAACTTTCCACTCATCAGATTGACAGAAAATCTGATTAATAAATTCCTTATATGTATTTTCCGTTGCTACTACTGAATGATTACTTTTATTGAGATATATTGAATTAATGCTCAAATCTTTCCTACAATCTGGAGTATAAGAGTTAGCTGTTGGTATCATTACACCGGGTAAAAAATTATAAGAACTTAATACTGAGTTTTCTTTTAAAATCTCTTTATCTTTATACATAAATTCTGTTATTTTACTACTTTGGTTTACTTTAATCTTTAAATTTAGTACATTATTTTGAACTAGATATTCTTGTTTTTTTTCGCTATATGTTAATTTATTTCTTCCTTTAAGGAAAAGATATATTTTTTTAGTTATCGCATTTCTATTTAATTCATCTTGATACGTAAGTACGGCATAATGTGCTTTTGACCAATTAACCTTTCCACTAAATTCAAAATTAAAATTGCTTATAGATTCTATGTCTTGTATAAACAATTGTTGTTCGTAAGATGTCTGAGGGAAAAACAATGTTAATTTCCCCTTTAATATGGAAGAAAATAAGTTTTTTAGACTTCCATGAATATTAAATTCCCCGTTTTCATTTATAATATGAAATTGGTCAGTCTCAATTGAGTACGGAATCTTATTAGATATGAATTTGGATGTAGGACTAGTAATATCGTTATAGATTTCTTCCACTTCATCTTTGCTATCATGGGAACATAAAGTATAATAGTGCGTTTTTTTTATACATTTTTCTTTATCATTCCGTTTAAATATTACCGCTGGCATCCATCTTAATCCAAATAGGATACGCTCTACATTTCCTTTCCATATAAATCCAATATTAATATTTTGCGATTCAAACAATGTATAATTTCGCTCATACATGTTTGGATGACTAGGTAGATCAAATTGATTTACAAATTCATAGTCATGTAGTGCATATGGATACTCACCATATACCATAGGTTTAGAAACTAGCCCACTCTTTAGTGGTACCGTCATTTTCGCATCATATAACATGCACCAAGGATATATTTTTATATATTTTCCTTCCTGTGCGAAATCATTTATTTGAACTATCTTATCTGACAAAAAACAAATGCTTCTCTTTAATCTTGTGGCCTCATGAATAATTTCAAAACATGAATCAGATGTTATTTCCCATGACAGCTCATTTACTTTCGGTTCTTTTACTGCATTTAAAAATGGATAATCTAGATCTGGCCATGCTTCTTTTGCCAATAATTGCTGCTTTCTAAGGTCATATATATATAAACAACCAGTACTTTTACTTATTTGTACGGTTATATACATATTTTCTAGAACTAAGTATTCTTTTGTTTCATAAACATGATTTTTCCCATGCGCATGAATCGGAATTATTGCCTTTAATTCCCCAATATTTTTATTTTGATGACTAACAGTCGAAAATGTCATATTAGTGATACCAATTTTTTTAGGATTCAATACAATAATATGATCCTTTATTTCACCCGGCTCTATGATACAGATTTGGTGTTTTTCTAGCGGTTTGAAATCTAGTATTTTCGAGTTTTCTTGTTGAATAAGTAGTTTGTAAATTAATCTATCTAAAGAATTATTTTTTACATTAACGATACATGCAGATTCTTTTCCATTAATTAACTTAGGATAATTAGCAACATTTACTTCTAACGGATTTGCTATGGTTACTCCAAAATGAACAGATAATTCTAGTTCTTTTGCTTTTAACTTAGTAACAAGCTCTCCCTCTATTTCCTTATTTACTGTTATAACTTCTTCCCACTCGTACTTTTTATTTGGATAAAAAGTTTTCTTTAAATCAATTAAGTAATCTTTCCCTATCTTCGATGAAATACTGGCTTCAAGAGGATTCGGAAAATGGTGTTCATATACATAACAGATGTGAATCTTCTCTCCAACGATTAAATTGTTTCCTTCTAAAATATAACTAGTGAATCGTACTTGTTCTGTTTCTACCTCAGTAATCTTTTCACTTTTTATATCGACCCAACAATTCACATCTTTTGCTCCAAGATTAATAGCATATTTTACAACTTCAATTCCATTTTTTGTTATGGCGTTACTCTGAATAGAACGTAAGGATTTCAATCCCCTAACTGTTTTCCAACCTCTAGATAACCATATATCTTGGTCACTTTTTGAAATAATCGGTTTAAATGCATCTAATAGATAACTAATAACATAAGGTAAATAGCTCCTTAAATTCAAGTAGCCATCATAGTCTATATACGACCTACTTGTTTGATATAACCCCACTCTTTTATAGAGTGCCATGGCTACTTTATCTTCCGGATTCACTTCTGTATCAATATACTTAATATCTTGTTGGATAAGATTTTTAATTGCATAAGCAAATAATTTATCTGGTATATTTCCCGAACGAAATTCTGGATGGATTAAAAAGAATCCTGCCCAGGTTCCATCTGAAACTGCTGCTCTTTGACCTGACAAACTAGAAAATAATAAGGTGGCTATAATTTCATTTTCATATTCAGCAATTAAATATAACTGTATCTTCCGCTCTCGAAATAATTGCTTGATGTCTTGCTTATTTAAGGGATACCCATATTTAATAGGTCCATATTGATATTTATTATAAAAGTGAGCTAACTTTTCACTATCTGCCTCTGTACACTCACGAACTTGAACATCTATACCATGGATCATATTTCCTCAACTCTTTTAGAAACTTGAATACTACCAGTAGCAACTTTCTTTTTATCTACATAAGCCGTGATTTCTACTTGTGAGATTACCCCAAGTGATCTTCCAATTTGGACATGTAATTCTAGCTGGTCTCCTGGTACTACAGGTTTTAAAAATTTCATATTACGTACAGAAACTAAATAACCCACATATGAACTTGGATCTATTTTAGGTGAACATGCGCCATGTGCATCTATTTTTGCTAGTTCTCCTGTAACATAAACAACAGCCGTCATTTGTGCCAAAGCCTCAATAATTAACACTCCAGGCATAATTGATTCATTTGGAAAGTGCCCTTCAAAAAAGGGTTCACTTATTGTTACATTTTTAATACCAATTCCACTCTTTCCTGGCTCAAGTTGAATAACTTTATCTAAGAAAAGGAATGGCCATTTATGCGGTAAGATATTTCGGATTTGATCTGCATTTAATACCGGTCTCACTTCACATCATCCTCCCTATTTTCTTCAATAAAATCAGCAATTTTATTAATGGAACCCAGTACTGCCATATTCTCGTCATACACTGCAACTCCAAATTCCTCTTCAATTGCCAGAAATAGCTCTAATGCATCCAAGGAGTCCACTCCTAAGCCTCTTCCGAATAATGGCTGATCATCAGTAATGAAATGCGGTTCGATTTCTAAATCTAATCTCTCAGTAATAATTTCTTTAATTCTAGTAGTTAATTGTTTTCTTTTTGCAGCAATAATTTTTGTTTCTACATACGTAAACATCTGTTTTCCCCATTTCCTTGTTTAACTCAAAATTCGTCATTTAATCATCTATTGTTTAGCCATTAACTAATCCACCATCCACTGTAAAAACTTTCCCAGTGATATAACTTGCATAATTAGAGGATAAAAATGTTGTTAGATGTGCTACCTCTTTAGGTTCCCCAATTCTGCCAAGTGGCACTAGTTCTAACATCCTTTTTAATGTTTGTTGATCCATTCCTTTTGTCATATCTGTTTGTATAAAACCAGGTGCAACTGCATTAACCCTAATGCCGAATTCCCCACCTTCTAATGCTAATGTCTTGGTTAAAGAAATAACCCCACCTTTTGAAGCAGAGTAATTACATTGCCCCCTTGCACCCGTTATTCCACTTGTCGACGTGATATTTACTATAGAACCTCTTTTCTGTCTCATCATGATTCTTAATGCTTGTCGACAACAAAGAAATGTTCCTTTTAAATTTAAATCAACCACATGATCCCACTTTTCCTCGCTCATCATTGCAGCAAATCCATCATTAATAACTCCTGCATTATTTACTAAAATATCTATTCTTTTTTCCTTTGAGCGTATGTGTTGAAACAATTTATGAATAGAATCTTCATTTGTAATATCTACATGCATAGGAAATGCCTTTCCACCTTTTGCTTCTATAGTGTTGGCTATTTCATTTGCTGATTTTTGATTACTTTGAAACGTAAAGTAAACAGTTAAGCCCTGATTGGCTAGGTCCATTGTTATTGCTTTACCAATGCCTCTTGATCCTCCGATAACTAACGCCACTTCGTTTCCATTAAACATAGACCCGTTCCTCCTTAAATTCTTTCTCTATCATATTAAGACTTCTTTTTAAATACATCGGTGTTTCTGTAGAGGATACAGATATGTTCTGTTTAAAGGAGCGACATAACTTGGTTAACGTATTTCCGGGACCTACTTCTATAAAGTGTTTCGTACCATTATTCAATAAAGTATAGATAGTGTCTTGCCACATAACTGGATCTACACATTGTCTTTTTATATCTTGTAAAATATTGATTCTATCTGTAGTTGGTTTTCCTGAACAGTTTAAAACAATTGGTATTTGGGCACTTTTTAACGAAAATAAATTTAAATACTCCTTAAACTCAAGAACCATTTCTTCCATTAAACGCGAATGAAATGCATGACTAGTTGAGAGTATTTTAGTTTTTATACCGTTTTTTTGATCTAATACCTTTTGAAACCTAAGAATGCTCTTACTCTCTCCAGAAAAAATAACCTGTGTAGGGGAATTATAGGCAGCAATATCAATTTCATATTGTTTAGATTCCTCTATAACTTCAAATAATGTTTGATAAGTATTCGACACAACCCCTAACATGCATCCCTCTCTCTTTACATTACTCATCAGTTGACCACGCTTTCGAACAATGGATAGCGCATCCGAAAATTGTAAAGAACCTACTTCTACTAGGGCAGAAAATTGTCCTAAGCTATGACCGGCCACTTTAGATGGCCTTATACCGTTCAAATGTAAAAGCCTTGATATTCCTGTGCTTACCGTGAGAATAGCTGGTTGTGTAACACTTGTTTCTATTAATTTTTCACTTGGCCCATATAAACATAATTGCTTTAAATCAAAACCAAGCGTATCATTTGCTTCTTCAAATAATGGTACAAATATGTCTGGGTATTTATCTAAATACCCTTTACACATCCCTACTGATTGAGACCCTTGTCCTGGAAAAATAAATGTAATCATATGACACCCCCGCTATTTTCAAATTGAATCTTTTCTAAAATTTCTTCTGGTAATCTACTAATTAATTGATTATTCGACCGTGTTAAAACATGTTTTGAAAATCCTTCCGCTAGCAAAACTCGGCATCTCTTGCGGAATAATTTATAAACAAATTCTATATAAATTTTACTTTCATTCTTAAGATAGGTTTCTACAATTAAGTCGTCTTGAAAACGAGCTGATTTTTTGTAGGTACATCTTATATCAATAATTGGAAAATACAATTTTTCCTGTTTTAAATACTGGTTTATACCAGTCATATCTAGCATTTGAAACCTACCCAGCTCAAACCAATGAAAATAATGAGAATGGTGAGCAATTCCCATAGGATCGCATTCCCCAAAACGAACATTCACCTCATTTTTTACTAAGTACACTTATTTCACCTACTTTTCATAAGAACGTCGAAATTTTTGTATGGAGATTGTTAAAAATAAAATTCCCATACCAATTAATGCAGCTGATGGAATAAGAACAGAGGAGAATTCTTTGTTATATACTAATAAATCGTTAAAGCCTCCCATTGCCCAGGCTGTAATCGTAATATGCGCTAGGTTTTGCATCCATTCAGGCTCTATATAAAGTGGCCACCAAGATCCACCTAAAGCAGACATGGTTAACACGATTAAAATTGAAATACCATTTGCTTGGGATCTTGTTTGACATATAGAGGCTAATAAAATTGCTAGGCTTGAAGCTGCAAATGCAGTACATATCACTAGCAATATAATTCCTAATACACTTTTCCCTAGCCACATTCCAAATACAAAATGTCCTACGCTAAAAAGGACTGCACATTGAACTATAGCTGTTATAAAGCATGAGAGCATCTTTCCAAAAATGATTGATAATGTATTAATAGGTAAAGTAAGAATTTTTCTTAACGTTCCATTCTCTCTCTCTTCTACTAATGCACCTGCAGCTGCAGCAGTACCTAAAAGTACAAACATAACGGCATATCCTGGTACATTAGATTCAAATGGAGTGGGTTTATGTTCATTATCTGATGCTAATTTTTTAAACTCTACTTTCACATTTACTTCCATTTGGGCAGAGGCTTGTTTTACAATCTCTTTAGTCATATCTCTTTGTATTTCTGACACAATTTGAGTTACAGCATTTGAAACAACACTTGGAATAATGCGATCAACTTCATCTTCTATGATGATGACTTTAGCCTCTGTCCCTGAATATACATTTTGTGTGAAATCCTTAGGAATAACGATTGCCGCTTTTTTAGTTTGAACTTCCTTTTTCACCTGTTCTTCTGTATATGCTTTCTTTTTACCATTTCGTTCATAAGTTTCTTCTATCTCAAGGGCAGGGATTTTTTTCAATTCCTCAATAACCCTTTTAGAAAGTTCTCCATTATCATTTACTACTATAGGAATCTTGAATTTTTCTGTCTTACTATCAAATACATTTGATAATGCAAAACTAGCAACTGCAATAACTATAATAGGTGTAATAAATAAATAGATTAGACCAGGGATATCCTTTAAAAGAATAAGTAGATCCTTCTTAGCTATATACCAAGCTTTCATTTTTACCATCTCCTTTCATTTAAGACCTTAAATTTTTCCCAGTTAGATGTAAAAATACATTTTCTAAATTAGAATTTTTAACATTAAATAATTCGATTTTCAAATTATACTTTTGAATTAATTTCATAACTTCTCTTGTAACATTAAAACTATCTACGCATTGAATGATGACTTTTTTATCTACCAAAGTGCAGGACTTCACATCAGCAATCATTTTTGTTTTATGTATAAATTCTTCTGGAATATTTGATATTACAACCTCTAAATAATTTTCCCCATACTTTTTTATTAAATTTTTTGGGGTATCAATATCTAATATTTCACCCTTATCATAAATTGCTACACGATGACATAACATCTCAGCTTCTTCCATATGATGAGTTGTATATATGACAGTGATTCCTAGTTCTTCTACGAGATGGCGAATACAATTAAAAATATGGTTTCTTGATTGTGGATCAATTCCCACTGTTGGTTCGTCTAAGAAAATAACTTTTGGCTTATTTAACAAACCGATCACTAAATTAATTCTTCTTTTCATACCACCTGAAAATGTATCAATTCTCTTATGTGCCCAATCCTCAAGCTGTGCGAATTGCAAAGCTTCTTTTATGCGGCTTTTTTTCCTATTTCCCTTTAATCCATATAAATCGGCATAAAAAGATAAGTTATCATATGCAGTTAAAGTCGGGTATAGCGCTAAATCTTGAGGTACTACACTCACATTTTTTTTTATCTTATTCCGTTCAGTATACAAGTCGTAGTTACATACTGTACCATACCCTTCATCTGGCAGAGTAAGAGTAGATAAAATCGATATAAGTGTTGTCTTTCCAGCTCCATTCGGTCCTAGTAATCCTATAATTTCACCTTTACGGATATCTATGCTTAAATTCTTAATAACTGTATAATCTCCATATGATTTCTTAATGTTTCGAATGGAAATCATAGTATTTATATCAGTCATAATGTTTCCCCCTTCTTCTTGCTGTTACAATTTATTAGAAGTGACTCTTCTTTATCTCCATTAAAGCTTCAAGGTATTTATATCCATACTTTTCATCTGGTTCTAGGTATGTGCCTTCTGCCCACTCATTCCAAGCATTAATAAATAAAAAATCAGTGTTCTTACTATGTTGTAAAAGATACTTCTTAAACTTATCGGGATTAGCCCCTTTCATAATTAAAGCGCTTTCTTTTTTTCTTGAAGAGTTATCCCAATCTACAAAAGCTCCTTTATATATGTTTTTACGTTCTTTAATTTGACGGTTTAATATTCTTTTCCATACAAAATCATAACTTAAGTGAAAATCTTTTTTTTCTTGATGTAGTGAAGTTGTATTACCTATTAGTTTTTTTAAAGTGTACATAGGTTCAAACTCTATAGCAGCATCAAAAGGAAAGTCTGATTTATCTTCAAAAATTGTTAACATTTCTACAAAGTGTATCCCTAGAAACCCTTCAGATTGAGCCCATTCATTCCATAGACTCAACATTTTATTTAGGTTTGGTATAGAAGCTGGTCGGTAAATTACAAATATCGGTTTATCTTTAATATTTAAATAGTTTTTGTTTTTAAAGAATGGCAATAGATAATTAAAGTGTTCTTTCCAATCAGACTCATCCCCATATTCTTGTCGCATTAATACTTCTTGGTCTTTCCCATCCCAAGATCTTGTCCAAGATTCATTTGCCCAACATAAGCAATATGGGAAATCAATTTCCTTGCATTGATTTCTCAATTCTAATGGTTTTTCTAGTAATTTTTTCCCTTTGAACCAATAGTGATAATAGCAAAAACCATCTAAACCATACTGTTTTGCTAAATTTATTTGCCACTTATGTACACCTAAATCTAACAAATTGTAATAATAATCCCTTAATGGAGCCCTAGGCTGATAGTGTCCCAGAAAACGTGGTTTTGCTTTTTTTACATTGGTCCATTCTGTAAAACCCTTTCCCCACCATAAATCGTTTTCAGGTATTTCATGAAATTGTGGTAAGTAAAAAGCAATAGTCTTCATTAGTAAGGACTTCCCCCTTCCCCATATGCAATGACTCACTTATTGATAAAAAGCAATTACACAATATAAAACTCTGCTTTTTAGCATGAAACTATTTAATCTGATGTTAAATCTTGTCACAAAATAAGGCAAAAAGACCCTAATTATTGTAATTTTCACACATAAAAAACTATATTTTTAATTTTTTTTAGAAAATTATTCAAAAAAACACTTTAAATACAGTTAAGTATTGTATAGTTTTATATTATAGGAGGGGAAAAATATGTCGTTTTTTGGCGAAAAATTCACAAATTTATTGGTAAATTTAGATGTAGCAAGCCTAATCGGAAAAATAAAGCAATACCAAGGGAGATTGGAGGTCTATGAGAAGGAATTTCCATGTACATTAGAAAAGTTGCAAATATCTACTCAACTTCAACATACCAAAGATTTTGTCGCAATGTATAAAAACTTAAAAATAACAAATAAAAGGTTAAAAGAATTAATTACATATGATCTGTCGCCAAAAACAATGATTGAAGATGAAATATCTTGTTACGTTGATGCGCTATCACTCATTCATAATAACTATGAAAGGCTTACTATTAATCCAAGTACAATCTTAGAAATACATTTTCAACTTTTTAAATATGCTACTTCGGATAGTGGAACGTGGAGAAAACAGGACATCTTACTTGAAGAACATGAGCAACTTAATTTCTCATTTTATTGCTATCGCCCTTTAACAATTAAAGAAATCCCAGAAGCAGTAAAAAATTTATGTGAAGAATATAATTATTTATTAAATCAAAAAGATATTGATCCACTACTTTTAATTTGTAATTTTGTACTTAATTTTATATGTATTTTTCCTTTTGAATCTGGAAATGGAAGAATGGTACGTCTACTTATATCTTTATTACTATTACAAAGTAAACATTCACTAGTGAAATATATTTCACTAGATAAAATAATAAAAAAATACGAGAGAGATTATTATGATGCCCTATATAAATCTTCAGCAAATTGGCATTTTCAAGAGCACAATGTATCCTTTATATTAAAATGTCTATTACATATTATTCTAGAAGCATATAAAGAACTAGACGTACATATTACAAGTTACCAACTGAAAGGGAACAAAAGCTTTAAAATTAAAGAGTATATATTAAAACAAGAACTCCCTTTTACAAAAGAAGCAATACGGATGGTATTTTCAGATGTTTCACCAAGCACGATCAATAAAGCATTTGCATGTTTACAAGAAGAAAAATTAATTAAACTAATATCAAAAGGCCGTAATGCAGTTTGGACTAAAACAAAAATATAGGGTAATTTTCTAACATTAATGATTAAAACATACATATAAATTTATTTCACATGCACAATAGATATTTTTACATAATACTTGAACTACCCCCACTTTCACTTCGTTTAGAAGTGAGGGATTCCTAAGTAAAGAGTTCTATCGAACTCTAATTGATTAGGCTAACCCCGCAGTCCTTGCGGTTAGAAGCCTTATCGCTTCATTCTTTAGATTGATACTTGCGTTAATATCCCTATCATGGTGTGTACGACAAGAAGGACAGTCCCATTCACGTAGGTTCAGATTTTTAACGTCTTTATTTTGATATCCACAACAAGAACATAATTGGCTGGAAGCAAATGTTTTCGATACGACAATAACTTGTTTGCCATACCATTTTGCTTTATATTCCAACATAGTTCGAAACTGTGACCAAGACACCTCACTAATTGCTTTTGCTAACTTATGATTCTTTAACATATTCGATACTTGCAAATCTTCTATACCGATAACATCGTGGTTTTTGATGATTCCGGTTGAGATTTTGTCCAAGTAATCTTTTCTAGCATTTGATATGTATTCATGAATTCTAGCTACTTTTACTCGTTGTTTATTCCAGCGAGAAGATCCTTTCATTCTTCTAGAAAGAACACGCTGTGCTTTCGCCAGCTTATCTTCTAATGATCGGAAAATCTTTGGATTTTTATAGGGTGTTCCATCTGACAAAATAGCGAAATCTTTTAGTCCTACATCTATTCCAATGTAAGAATGTGTTTTCGGAAGTTCTTGTACTTCTGTTTCAACTAATAGTGACACAAAATATCTGCCAGAAGGGTTTCGTCTAACAGTCGCATTTACAATACGTCCCTCTACTTCGCGACTTTTAGCAAATCGAACAAGGCCTAGTTTCGGCAACTTTATTTTGTTCCCTACAACGGTAATATTTTCATTTGTTTGTTTTGTGGTGTAAGATTGTACGTTGTTCTTCTTAGATTTTAAACGCGGTCCGCTGTTTTGTTTTTTGAAAAAGCGCGTATACGCATCCGCAAGGTTGCGAACAGACGCGCAATACTATCCACTTCTTTTAGCCAAACAAACTCTTTCTTCATGGCAGGAAGTTTGGCAGAGCATGTACCATAGGTCAAGCCTTTTCCTGTCTCTTTGTATGCGTGATCCCATAAGGATAAGAAATGATTGAATACAAAGCGGGAACAACCAATCGTTTTGTTAATTAGAATTGCTTGTGCTTGATTTGGATAAATACGAAACTTATAGGCTTTATTGATCATCATTCCATTCACCTCCATTTCGGTATATAACTATCACACACCAAACGTACATTCGGTAAATAGTGAAGTAACACTTTCTGTATGTCGAACAATTAAGATGGCTTCCTGCCATCCCTTGTTCTAAGCCAATTCATCTCCCACCTACTCACTGGGATAGGACCCTTCACGCTCCTTGAGGAAGGAGTCTTCTTGGCTAAAATGATAAAAGTAAAAGAGAAAATACCTAGATTCAGCTTTAATTTATTAAAAAATTCGTTTTCACTTAAGTAAGTGCTGATTAATCTTGTCTCTAATAGCAATGGCTATAAATTCTTCAATAGAGCTATTTGTTTCATTTGTAATTTCTTTCAAGTATTTGTATTCCTTACTTGTAAGTATGACAGGCTTCGTTACTGTATTACTATCCAAATATACGCTATGATTCATTCTTGGAACAATTTTCCCTTCTATTATATAAGGCGTTAGCTCCTCAATCCATTCCATTTGAATTCCTGGTGGTAATGTAATTAATGATTGACGAATTTCAAAATACCAAAATGTCTCTTCTTCTAAAATCTTTATATTTCTTGGAGATACGTACTGTAATATATTATCGATTATATGAAAAATGTTGTTTCGTAATTGCGCAGATTTAGGAAAACGAAACTTAACAAACCTTTGATGATGACTTCTAGGTTTATCCGACAGTTTATAAGCGGACTCATATCCTGCTTTTAATGCCTCACTAAGTGTCATATTAGTTCCAAATTCATCAAGAACTATAATATCACCACGTTTTGGAATAGAAATAACACGTGCCAATGTATTGCCTTTTACAAACTTTTGAAATAATACTACATTATATTTCTGCGAAAATGTATATATATGATTAGCTTGTTCTACTTGCTGAACAAGTTCACGAACATCCTCCTCCTTCACAAATTTCGTTTGTCGATTACGATGTTCTATTAAAAAATAAACTAACTTTCCTTCTTCTATCCATTTTTCAAGCTGATTCATACTAATATGATACTCTTTACTTGCTTGGTATAAAGTAATCCCCTCAATTTTACGTTCTTCTTTTACTTTTTCTACTTCTTCTCTACTAAATAAAAAACTGCCATCTAAACGCCACGTATCCTTATTGATTGGTGTTAGTTTTCCTTGCTTCATTAAATTATTAAAAATAAAGTGACTTATATCTAAATAATCTTTTACTTCATTTGTAGTCATAGTCATTTCATATGCGCTAATCATTCTAATTCCTCCTCACACCTCGTAATTTACATAATAATATTATGTAAATTAAAATTTATAGTATTTACATTTTAAATAAATTATAACATATATCGATATATATATTAGATTGTAAATTAGAGTAATGTATAATTTAACTTTATTTTTAAATTTAATTTTATAAAATATTAAATTATATAATAAAAACACTATTTTTAAAATTAAATAATAACCATAGAAAATGGGAGATTTTCTATAGTTACTATATACTTATTACTTCATAAAATTTAATTTTAATATGTAATTTAATTTATAATTGCTTACGTTATAATATTTAATATAAAAGGAATTTATAAGGAGTTGAATAACATTGAAATTTGAATTAGATATTGTTCATAGTGAGACTTCTTTAAATAACATAGAGAAACAAAAACAAAATTTCACAAATCTAATTGCATTATGGAACCCTGATTATATAAATGAAGCGGAAGTAAAAAAGGAAAATAACGAAAGAGAAGATTCATATACATATGAAGGATTTTCAGATGAAGAAATACTGTACTACTACTTGAATCGACAAACACATTTTGACCAAGAAAAACGAATCAAGGATGCATCAAGAATCCTATATGCACGTGATTTAAGTCAGTTTTATTTCTTTATTAAACAAAGTGAGGAATTTCTACAGAAAGATGTAAAGGATTATAAATTTGGTCAAGTATGGAGAAACCTTAGGAAACGGCATATCCGTAATTATCAAAAATGGTTATCTCAAGAGGCAATCTCCTATCAGTCAAAAGATAAGTACAAGCCATCTACAGTTAGTAGAAAGCTTGGTATTATTCGTTCATATTTGAAATGGCTATATGAAATCCAATATATTCAGGATCCTCTACATGTTGAGATACTAAGTACAGCTGTAAATAAACAACATAAACCTAAACGCGAGTTATCATATGAGGAAGTAAAACAATTGCTTCATTACTACAAGGATAATGAAATTAATTACGCCTTATTGTCAGTCCTAGCTACTACAGGATTACGTGTTGCAGAAGTCGCACATGCAAAGTGGGATGATCTTGAGTATGACGCTATACGAGGACGATATTATTTAAAGGTTGATACAAAGGGAGATAATGAGCGGATTGTTTCTATTAATAAGGAGATTTTTAATCGGATTGCTGCATTTCGAATGCGGAGAAGATTACCTATAGACATTGGGAATAGAAATGGTGGAACAGTATTTCAAACTAAAAACCATACTGCTTATAGAGAGAATTATTTATCACAATATATTTCTAAAATCATTAAGGATACTCAGCTACCCTTTACAGAGAATATCGGAATTACTCCCCACTTCTTTAGACATTTTTATGTGCAGTACTTGTATGATTACAAGAGATTACCACCTCATGTTATTGCAGCTGCAGTAGGTCATAAAAATGATAGAACTACAAAATTAAATTACCTAAATCAGCGATTGACGAAAGATAATGATGCCGGTAATTTAATTTTAGAAGATGAATTTTAAATTGTTCCTCTATAATTTAATGTTAAATAAGTTAAATATTATTATTTATAGTTATGTATTTTTTATACAATTAAAACCGATTTACCGTCTGTTTATTTTTGCTTTTTCTCATAATCATTCATTAGTTCTTCGCTAAGGTTTCCTATAAATATGTAATATTTTCAGAAACCTTAGCAGGCACTATTATAAAATACTTAGAAAAAATCGCATTCTAACTTATCATCAGTTAGAATGCGATTTTATTTAGAAGCGTTAATTTATTAGTTGTAAATAATATATAATCCAATTTTTTTGTTCTAATAAAGATAGTTTCCGAATGCTTGAACTTATTACCGATTTCCACTGCTTTGTTAGTATTCTTACACGTATTATTATTATTATTAATCTCAATTATATCTTCTAATGGAATACTTATCGTTGCACTTTGCCATATAATGGTTATTTTTTCTGTTGATTTTATAATTTCTATCTCTTTCATATTTCTAGTAACTCCCTAATCTACTTGTATTTATCTATATAATAAATTATATATTTAGAATAGTAACCAGCCAATTTCATATATATTCACTCAGCCATTGTGTAAATAGGTAATTCGAATACAAAGATTCTTAAGCCCATTTACAATCTAGGTGTATATTGCAAACTTTTTTGAGATGAATTTTTGGATAATCTAAATCATGACGTTATTATTCATAATATTAAATTATAAGAAAATATAAATAAAATTAGCCGACTTAATTACGGACAACATATGACTTATTTTAAATATACCTATAGTGACCAAAACCGCTAGAGTAATAGAAATCAATGGAGCAGACGGCAAGATTCTTACATAAGACAAAGAAATTTTCCCTCTATCCAATTATAAGGAGCATGATTACTCCTTTGAACCTTTCCAAAAACAAGCTGTACTTACCAAACGAGGGTATTTATCTTTTTTATTTAAAAACTGCAGCTATTTAATTCCATTACTTATAATCTAATAAATTTATTTTACAAAGAGCTAGGTGTCACAAATATGCGATTGAGTATTTCATCTGATACTTTTAAATTAGAAATTAAACCTTTCGTATTACAAGTTAATCCATTACAGTTTCAAGAAGAGATTAAATACTTACATTCTTATATGAAATCAGGTAAAATCCTTCCACATGTAGAAGGATTTTACTTTAAAAGTAATGTAGAGCCATTAACTTTTCATGCAGATCATGAATTCAAGCAAAAAGTAGTGCAAATGGCAGCGGATGCTGGTATGGGGCAGGAAGAATTCCTATTGCAAGCTGTAAAATCTTATATAAGAGATTTAGAACGGTTCTAGTGCAAATAACGGATACATTCTAAAAAACGATGAGGATTCCTACCAGAATCTTTCTTTACGCTGATAATCCAAATAATTGATGAATGAATTGTTTTTGATTTTGAACAGACTGATCCCGTAAATCAATCTGTTCTTTTTTTATCATATGCATGGCTTTTACTCCTGCAAGAATAAATGTAGCTGTGCGAAAAGATTTAAGTTCTAACATAGAGTGTATACGTTTTTTAATGAAACGATGGTCTTGCTCTACGATGTTATTTAGATATTTTATCTGTCTGATTTGAATGCCTAACGGCATTTTTTTCTCTTTCTTCAACCCGCTGATAGCAATGGGATAGGCGGGATTTTTATCAACTGTGATTGCACGAGGTTTTGAAACATGAAAAGACCGCAAAGCCTTCTTGAAGAATCACTTTTCAGCCTTATGGTTTCTAGATTTACTAAGATAAAAATCAATCGTGTTCCCTTCAGAATTAACGGTACGATATAGGTACATCTATTGTCCTTTTACTTTTATGTACGTTTCATCTACTCTCTAGGAGTCATTCGTTTGTTTGAGATGACGTCGAATTCGCTTATCTAACTCCGGCCAATATTGATGGACCCACCGCATAATCGTTGTATGAGCCAAGGATAGTCCTCTTTCCTCTATCATTTCTACCAAATCACGAAAACGAAGATTGTATCGTAGGTACGAACGTACAATTAACAGAATAATATCTGGCTGAAAGTGCTTTCATTTAAATAAAGTTTTCTTTTTCATACTGATCACACACCCTTTTTTAGAGTAATAGTATCAGTATGTCCAAGATTTACAGATTCATTGCACAAGTGTTATATTTTTAGCCCCAGAACCAAATTAATATTATAGACTTTATTGATATAATGTTTTATAAATATATTATTCTTGAAGTGCTTTATACAAATCTATTTCATTATCTGCATTACTATTTCTCCTTAAATGACTAATAGCTTTGTTCGGCTTATTTTTATATCCATACTTATCTATCACTAGCGCTAAAGCACCCGACACTTTAGGTGTTGCTAATGAATTACCAAAGTTATAATAGTATCCTCCCTGAGGATGTGCAACAAGGATAGCTTCTTTTTTGAACATTTCATCTCTCATCCATACATCTGTACCAAATTTATTTAACAACTTAATATCACCACCAGGGGCAGTAAAATCTATTGTATTCTTTCCATAATTTGAATATGAAGAAATTTCTTTATCCGGTCCTGTTGAAGCAACAGAAATAACATTAGCTAACTGAGCAGGTATATTTTCTACTGTTCCAATTGCTGTTCTCCCTTTATCTTTTATTTGATTATTCAAAAAATCTAACAGTTCGCTATTGTTATTTAAATTTATTGAATCATTTCCTAAAGCACTAACAACAATACTTCCTTTTTTATTTGCATAATTAATAGCTTTTTTATAAGCTTTAATTTCAGAACTATTATTATCGCTATCATCAGAATATTTTCCGTTTTTCAATAGATATGAGCCTGCACTTATATTAATAACATCATTTTCGTCTTTTGCAGCCTCAATAATTCCTTTAATTATCCAAGTTGTATCTGCTGAACTCTTTCCAAATACTCTATACAAATTAACAGGTATGCCGGGTGCTACCCCTTTCATTAATCCATCAGCATTTATCTGACTTAGAACACCCGTTCCATGCCCTGTTAAATCTGTTAATTGATCTATATTTCCTGTTTCCGCTGGCTCGTTTCCTTTGTATCCACCCTTTGGTACAAGATTTTTAGATTTTCCCATGGAAATACTTTTAAAATCCGGATGATTTTCTGGGTAACCCGAATCGATAAGAGCTACAGATACCTTACCTGATGGGGAGTGAAGTTTATAACTCTCTCCATTATGGGTAATTCTCCTCATATCCCATTGTATGTCCCATATAGATTCATTACCTAATATTTTTTCATCATTAATGTTGGCGGCGTATGTTTTAATCCCTTCATTAGATTGATTAATCTCATCAATACTCTCCGAACCAATAGTAGATATAACCTTAGCCTTTTCCCCCTCAATTTGAATTAACTTAACTTCTGGTATAGAATAAACAACTTTTTGATCCTCTTTGTTCAACTTATTTACAATAGCATTAAAGTCTGCATTATCTTTTATAAGGACAGAGTAATATTCCCTTTCTTTTGCTTCGATGTTATTTGGCACAAAACTAACTAGTAATATAATACTAAGCATAATCAGAAAATATTTTTTGAAAATATTCATTTTTCCCTCCTATTGTTATTTTTCGCAAAATAACTCTTGTTAATAAATTATTTTATATAACTTATAATACTAAGCTTTTTTAGTATGTACTCATGTATCCCTAGTTTTTGATACTTCCATAAATTCTCTCCATTCCTGATACCCTAAGCTTTCCATACTTAGACCTACCATGCTTTCTTTTAAGTTTCTCATATCGTACCCTTATTTTTTAACAAAAATGTAATATTATGTTTACTAATGACCCCTCAAACAGATTATATTTTCTTTTTACAATTTTTTCAATCTTTTTTTCAGAAAATACAAATAAATAAATATATGATGTCTGTTTTTGTGACAGGTAGAAATGTAAGTATTTTCTATTTTAAAAATAAGAATGAATCTCAAACATGTTCGGATTCATTCTTTACCATTTCTTTAATAATAAATAATTTTATAAAACACCTTGAATAATACATAATTGGTTTATTTTATATTATTCCCCTTTTTCGGTGGATGGGCACAGAAACCCTTAAAACAAATGAAAAAATTCTCCAAGATCTTTTTGAAAATATGTATTTTCTTTATATACAAAATAATTATTATATAACCTATTTTTTATTCACTATTCTTCTACTTTTCCATTACAATCTCAACCTTCATACTATGAAACCATATATATCCTTCACCTTTCAGAGTTAATCCTACAGATAAATTCTTGATATCATTAGGAATATCTAAAATTATCGCATATTCTTTCCAGCATTCTATTTCATTCACAGGATTGCAATCCAATGATTTAATTTCCCATAAATCATTGGAGCTTTTACCTCTAATCCATAAATCTGCAGATTTTCGAATTGATTTAGTCATAATCAGACCTGACAGCTTAATCTTTTTCCCAGAATACAACTTTCTATTTAAAAAACAAAATACTACACCATATCCTTCTATGCTTTGTATCGAATGCAAATAATGAATAATTGGATTTCCCTCTTCACTACTAGGAATATTATAGAAAAAATAATTACTAGGCGTTTTTCCTCCGAGCATCCATTCAGTTAAATAACCACTATGCATAACAGTAATCCCCCTAAATATTGAGTTTATCTTTACAATATCATTAACTTCATATATTTTTTTGATTTTTTTTGCTAATATTAGTTTGAAATACTAAAATAAATATAACTTTTTTCAATTTCATCAAATCATATTTACCATACAAAAATAATAGAAGTTAGTAACGTTTTATTAAATAACAAATTTAAGCTATTTCAATACAAGTGATCTTTTTCTACGTTTCTTTCCCTTTATTCACGATTCCACAAAAATCCAATTCAACATATCTGCAAATGGGATACCTACGTTATCCTTCCATTTTATATATTCTTCTGTAGAGTAAATAATAATCTAATGCTTTGTGTCATCAGTTAATCCCTTTACTTTATTTGCTATATATCAACTTGTGAAACTTCTAACGTTAGCAAAAAGAATTCTAGTATAAAATAAAGTACAAAAATAGTTTGTAAAAAAGTTGAAAAAAAACCAATAATAAACTATTATTTTATTATATCATTATTTAAAAGGAGGCTATAATATGTTTTTTATATTTGAGCAATTAGATTATTGGCTCTCTCTGGATATCTTATATTTCAATATATTTACTGCAATCACAGGGGGGATATGGATAATATCATTTATTCTATTAATACTCCTTAAAAGACAAATTAAAAATGAGGAAAATGTAAAAATCAATTCAAAGATAACTAATTATATGTATACCTCACTAATCCTCTTATTAGGATTCTCTGTTTTTTTTATGCCAGCTAATACCATATACTTTAAACAGTATATAATGATGATGATGGCTATCTCACTTGCTATTGGTGCAATATCTAAGATATATTTAATAAAAAGAGCTAGTTAAAAGCATTACATATATTGATGAAATTCTAATTCAAAAGCCCTTTATTTAAGAATAGAGGGCTTTCGGCTTATCAAATTTCAAGTTAAAAATTTTTACGCGATATAAATTCCAAATTTAACATACTAAAAATTTACGTACATAGTAACTCTTACATTTCATTTTATTTAAATTGAAATTTTTCTTGATTCTAATTTTCTATAGTATTGAGAATAAAAACCATTACCTCTCAATAAATCCTCATGATTTCCTGATTCTATAATCTCTCCTTCATCCAATACCACAATAATATCAGAGTTAATAAGAGATGTGAGTCTGTGTGAAATCACAATCCGAGTGCAGTTAATACTTGATAGATAATTATCAATTTCTTTTTCATTTAAATGATCTAATGAACTAGTTGCCTCATCTAAAACCAAAATAGATGGTTTATGTACTAATGCCCTTGCTATTGCTAGGCGTTGCCGCTGTCCTCCAGAAATATTCATTCCTAATTCAGAAATAATAGTATTATATTTCATAGGCATTTGCATAATTTCATCATGAATTTTAGCAATTTTTGCAGCTTCAATTATGTCTTCCATTGAGGCATCTGGTTGATGTAATGCAATATTATCTTTAATTGAACGATTAAAAAGACTTACATCTTGAGGGACAACTCCTATATTTTTTCGAAATGACTCTTTATCAATATCCAGTAAATGATGCCCATCATAATATACATTTCCTTGTGTCGGTTCATATAAACCTAGAATTAATCTAGATAAAGTGCTTTTTCCAGCACCAGATTTTCCAATTAAAGCAACTTTCTGTCCTGGCTTAATCTTTAAATTTATATTTTTTAAAATATACTCTTGATGTTTATTATATTTTAAATAGACATTTTCTAAAGTCACTTCACCTTGTAACTCTTTTAAGTATATAGGGTTCTTTGGCATATGTTCTGGTTGAGCCTCTAAAACATCGTGAACTCTCCGTAAGTAAGAGTCCGTTAATAAAAATGAATTAAAAGTATCTACAATTGAACCTGTTAAATTAAAAAACTGTGTTGATAGTGCATGGAAGGCAATCAGAGCTCCTAAAGTTATTTCTCCTGAAAAAACAAGTTTAGCCCCTATCCAGAGTACCACTAGTGGTCCAGATAATTTTAAAATGTTATTTACAGTAGTAATATAGTTTAAAGTCTTACCTTTCTCTCGATATGCCAGTAATAATTTATCGAATAACTTTTCCCATGAGTTATACATTGACTTTTCTGTTCCTGCAGTTTTCACACCAAAAATTCCATATAATAACTCAGTCTGAAAGGATTGGACACTTGTTGCATGGGTTATTTCATCTTGATTCTTTTGATATAGTACACTTTTACTAAAGAACACTAGAAGTATACTTAACAAGCTGATTATTATTACCCAAGCTGTCATTAAAATTGATTGATTAATCATATAAATTAAAATTATTATAATTAAACCAATATCCAATGCTCCCATAATAAGTTGGCTAGACAAGATGTCTCTTATACTCCGCAAACCATTTGCTCTAAATATTAAATCTCCAAATGATCTTAATTGAAAAAAATTATACGGTAGTTTTAAAAGATGTTTAAAAAAATGAGTCATCATTTTTTTATCAAGAAAGTTATTCAAGGTAATAAGAAGTGATCCCCTAATTAACGCTATACCTGATTGAAATAGCACTAAGAAAACAATTCCTATTATCAAAAAAGACAACAAATCTTCTCTTGATGGCATTATAATTTTGTCAATAACCCTTTGTATTAACATTGGAATCCCTAATGTAAATAGCTGTAATACAATTGCAGTTATTACTACATTAATTAATAACTTTGGTTTATCTAATAATAACTTTAAAAAAGGCTTCCATATACTTTTTTGTTTTCTTCTTTTAAAACTTTCATCTGGTGTACAAGTAAGAATGTATCCAGTAAAAAGCTTATCAAATTCATTTTCCGTTAACTTTTTTCTTCCACCAGAAGGATCAACAATAAAAAAATTCCCATTTTTAAACTTCTCCAAAACAACAAAATGTTTATGATCCCAAAAAAGGATAATAGGTTCTTGAATGTGTATAAGTTTTTTCATGTTTACTTTATGCCAATCCGCTTTGAACCCTAAATTTCTTGCTAACTCTCTCATTTGATGTAAGGAGGTCCCATCTCTGCCGTTACCAGCTGCTTCTCGTAATTCATATAAAGAAAAATAACTTTTATAGTATGAAGAAATCATAGCCATACAACAAATTCCGCACTCAGTTTGCTGCATTTGTTCTATAAAAGGAACTTTTCGTTTATGCTTTATACTATAATTATTCATTGATTCCAGTCCTTTTATGAAGGTAATTCTAAATTTAGTATTGAAGGAATATCATTATTCCAAAGTCTTAATAGTTCAAATCCTATGCCTGATAATCCTAGCATAAACCCATACATTTCAGATTTTTTATCAATACCATTCATCCACTTTAATTTTTTACCTTGTTCTAAAACGCCAAATCCTATACTTAAGACTTCAGTTAATAATTGTATATTATTTTGTTCTTTAGCTATTGTTAACAAAATATCTATATTTCCTAAATCTCCATGACATAAACAATGATTAAACTTAAATCCATTCTTTAAAGTAGCTTTAATTGCAATTCTAAGATCTTCAGTTAATTGTTCCCTTTGTTCTTGAGGGTTCATATTCAACTGCAAGATATTATGACGTGCTAATGCTATACCTGGTGCCCCATGACACCAATAATAAGATCCAGTTTTATTTTTCACTTGAGGCCTCAAATCAAGCCAATTTTGATATTGCTTATCGAATAAATTATTTTCATATCTTATTAATTTATTAGCTAATTTTATAAATTTCTCGTCTTTTGTTATATGTCCTAATGACATTAAAGGCCATGCATACCCTGAAGCGCCATGCGAAAAACCAGTTAATAACTTGTCTATTTCTCCTGGAACAGATAACTCTTCAACTATATATTCTCCTAATTTAATAGCAATTGAAAGTGCTTGTTCGTTAGAGAATTTTTCGTATATACGTAGACATACTAGAATTACTCCTGCCTCTCCAGTAAGATAGTCATGTACTTTATTTGTTTGATTTAGTTCCTCTAGAAGATTCAAATTCTCTACTACTACATCATAATATTTAGGATCATCCCATAACAAATGAAAATAAGCGGCAGTGTATAGTATCGAACCAATTCCAGTAAATGCAGAGGGATTTTTTAATCTCTTGTGATTAAATTTAGCTGTTTTATAAGCGTAATCAAAAATATCTTCAGACAATATTTTTAAAGACTTATCATTTGTTTCTGAAGCTAACTGGCCAAAAAATACTGCTAATCCAGAAAATCCATCATAAATCCCCTCATCTAATGGGCCCAAAGTAATACCATTGCCCTCAATATTTTTCCCCATAGATAAAGCAAAACGATTTATTTCTCTTTCGGATGATAATGGTCTTAAATGATTTGAAATTTCTTCACCTATGTTTAAAGACTCTTCTAAGAAATCTTGAGATTTAACACCAGCTATTTTTTCTGGATTAGGTTTAATAACCGCTTCTCCTCTATCCTTATTTAATGTAGATAAAGACATTCGTATATATCTGCTTTGTCGTCGACAATCATTTAAACTAAGCTTCATACAACGTTCTAATACTAATTCTAAACTACTTTTATCATAAAAGTCTTTAATAATATTCCCTTTACTATTTATTAAATCCTTGCTATTAAATTTAAAAGTGAAGTATGGAACATCTTGATTCAAAAGGTCATTACACTCACTATTAACAAATTTAATATATTTACTTTCATTTTTAACATCTCCCCATAAAATATCAAACAATTTATTCCTATTAAGGCCATCTTGTAAGTATTCCGGGTGCTTTCCACAAACTAGGAAATTTACATATAGATTTGTATTTCTAAACACATGGCGAATTTCATCATTTTCAAATTTATAAATAGGACCTTGTTTAGAAGCTAATTCTTCTTTATTACGAAGGAAAAAAGTGTATAACGTTTGAAAACCCTCTTCTATAACATCAATATACTCATATGAACCAACTGATATATTAGATAAAACAGGGAGATTTTCTTTTTTTTCAGCCTTCACAGGTATTTCCTTTAACCGAATTTCATCAGTATTTTCATTAGCAATTGTATAATTTTTAGAAAACTCAGCCAGTTCACCTTCTTCTAGAACTCCTAATGCACTAAAATCTAAATCCATACCTTTACGTTTGACAAAATTAAATGGTAACATAGCAGAACCTAAAATTGATTCCGTATAGTCCGAAACGCCATCGCCAAATTTAGTATCAATGTTTTGGAAATTAATCACATTATCAAATAAAGTTTCTAAGTCTATTAAGATCGGATGTGCTCCATTTGCAATTAAATTTTCATAATGAAAATCTTTTGATCGTAATAAATATAAGAGTGCTAAATATCCACCTTGTCGATAGTAAAATTGCTCCACTTCTTTCACGTTTTCACAAGGTTTATGTTTAATAAATTCTTGCCAACCATATGTATTATAATTTTTTGTTTTTGGCCCTTTAAATTCAAATGTTGTCTCTTTAAAATTTATCCATTCAAGTAAATCATTAAAATGCTCATCAACACTCATAGAACGTGGTTTATATACCAACTTCTCACCATTCTCATACTCAAATAGCATAACACTTCTGCCATTTTTATGAGAATCTCCATTATTACCTTCTATATTTTTCAAAATTAAACCATCAATATGAAAATCAATCTTTATAGAAGAAAAATCATTTATATAACGGGATAGCGCCTCAATATATGAAGCAACGAAATTTTCAGTTTTTTCGATTAATAACCTTGTTAAAACCGGATATGCTAGTAATATGTCGATAACAAAATCATTATCCTTAAGCATTATTTCGTTGAAATACTTATAACGAGAATACTTATCTTCCCCTTTAAGCTCTCCTAATTTTTTTGATATATGTATTTCTTTGATTAAAACCTTTAATGATAGCTCACTTAGTTCACGCGCTAGTGCTGAAAGTATAGATTTACGTATTGAAAACCATTCTATTAATTCGGAATTGATAATATTAACTTCTTTTAATAATAGTTTATCTCCATAAGCTAAAAAGGGTATTACAAAGCTATTAAAAGGAAGTGCTTTACTAAACTCCCCATATTCTGCAGAAGTGGTTTGTTCTTTTAATACATTTAATAAAGTATTAATCCAGTGCATTGCACTATTATCTAAATAAAATTCTTTTGCATTAAAAATGCTTACAAAATTATTAAGGGTTAAATTAAGTTCTTTCAAACGATTAGAGAACATTTCTTCTGAGAATTTACCTGAATTTATCCATGTTTTTATTTGTGAAGATTCTATATCAATACTTTCTTCTATTTTATTTCTAATCATTCTTTCATGAATAAAGGACCCATATTTTAATTGTTCTTGATCTAACTTAATTGCTTTGCTCATAGGTTTTTCCTCCTTAAATACTGAAAAAATCCTTAGTTATAAGGATTTTTTCAGTATTTTTTACACAATAAATATTTTACTTAGAGACATTTACTACTACAAGCCGTAGTAGGACATTGTGCAGCTGAAGCAATAGTGAATATAGCACAGCCCCAAGTAGTGTATGGGGTTACTTCACCACTAGCTCCTGATAATTCAACTAGTTCTGCTTCATCAACTTTTCCAATTGATTCGTCAAAATTAAATTGTTCTCTTAATTGTTTCTTAGTTAGTTTCTTTTGTAAATTCAAAATAAACATCTCCTTTAGCACTTTATACTGTTTGGGTAACAACTATGGTTTCCAATTTCTAAAGTAAAGCAAAAAGTAATAGAATGAAAAATACCATAAGGTTCTACATTACTAGTTCCAGCTCCAGCCATTTCCTTAAGTTCTGATTCTTTAACTTTACCAATCTGATCTCTGGAAACTTCAATATCTTTCCTAAGGTCATCTCTTTTCATTTCAACCTACCTCCTTTTCTGTATTATTCTCTTAAAATACTATACAAAAAAATAGGATAAAACAACCATTTTTTAAATTTTATTACATTAATTATATTATTTGACAATTCAATAATACTGGTTTACTGTTTATTATGATGTTAACATATTTTACTAAATTAAGGAGTGTTTATTGTGAGAAAATATAATATTATCCAAAATTGGAAGAATCCAATGAAAAAGACAGAAGTTGGTACTATTGAAAATCCTGTAGGAAATATTTTTGAAGAAATAAGCGATACTGATCTTCAAATGGCAGGGGGCGAAGATGCAAGTAACTACTCTCTAATTATTGATATTGATCGAATGAGTAAAATCTTAGGAAATAAAGGGCGTATCTGCACGTACACATTAGAATGTACAGCTGGCTGTAACTTAAATCCTAATAAAAAATAATACTAATAATACATAATAGAAGTGTAAAATATTAGTAATCACTCTCATATTTATACACACTAGAGTGGACAATTAGGTGTTATTTAAACTACTAAATAATTATATGTTAAGGGCCGTTATTATTATCGGTCCTTATTTTACAATGAGGATGATTTAATTGAGAAACATATTAAAACATAGTTCTTATTTTAGTGAACGATTTTTAACAAATAATGAATTTAAAAAAAATACAGATTTAGAATTATATTGGAGTAAATTTTTTCAAAACAATAGAAGGACATTAGAAGAAGCTTTGGCTAGTACTTCAAATATTCCATTGCAAGATTTAAACAATTACTTTCATGGAGATTTTTCATTTGAAATAGATAATATATATATCGATTTTGCAGAGAAATATTTCCAAAAAATAGATGAGAAATTATCCTTAGAAAATGCGAATTCCATATTAAGTGGCTATTCACTTCCTTTTTCTACATTTTTTACTCCATTTATAGCACTTGCTATATCAGAATTAAAAGATAAAAATATTATGTATAAGGAATTTCTTGAAAATCCAATATGCACCTTGATAGAAAAATTATTCCAAATTAGTCATAAGGTCCTTATTCTTGAAATCAATGTTTCACGGGTACTAAATGCGAATGAGGAATTAAATACAGAAGAAAGATATAACATTTTTGTTCAAGAAAAACTTAAAGATAAATCTTATTTAAAAAATCTCTTCAATGAATACCCTGTACTATTCCGTTTATTACTACAATCTATAAACGAGTGGGTAGAATACATTTCAGAAATTATAGAGAATACTTTACAAAATAAATTAGATTTACAGCGAGTATTTAATAATGGGAATGAGTTAGGAGAAATTAAAGAAATTAAATTTGGTTTAGGTGATTTTCACAATGGGAAATGTGTAGCTTCAATAGAATTTAATTGTGGGAAAATATGTATTTACAAACCCCGTTCCTTAGCTATAGATAAGGAATATAATGAATTGGTTAAATTTTTTAATGCAGAGAAAACCACAAAATATCCCTTTTTTGAAATGAAAATATTCGAAAAGGACCATTATGGATGGACAGAATTCATCGAACATTTAGGGTGTACTAATGAATCAAAGGTAAAAGAATTCTATGTGCGCTCAGGTAATCTACTAGGATTGCTATATATCTTAAATGCTACGGATTTTCATCATGAAAATATTATTGCACATTCCGAATACCCAGTTCCTATAGATTTAGAATCATTATTACATCAGGATGTTTTTGAATTTAATGAAAATGGAACTGATAAGAGGGCCGTAGAAAAGGCGAATATACTCATTAAAAACTCTGTACATTCAATAGGAATGCTACCTCATCAAATATTTCTAGAAAAAGGAAAGAAAAAAGGGATAGATTTAAGTGGAATGAGTGTAAAATCCGAGATGCTTTCTTCATACAAAATCCAAAAAATAACTAATTTAAATTCAGATTTTATAAAGATAGATCAGGATTTTTATAAGCTAACACCAGAAAAGAACAACCCATACATCAATGAAAAAGAGCTGAAAAATTCTAATTATCTAAAAGAAATTGATTATGGTTTTTGTGAATTTTATAAGTGGGCTATGAATCATAAAGACACTTTGAAAGAGAGATTAGAAATATTCGGTAATTTAGAGAGCCGATTTATAATCCGAGCTACAAACCAATATAGCCGTTTATTAACTCAAAGCTTTCATCCTGACCTTTTAAGAAATGGCTTGGCACGTGATTTATTTTTACATAGAGTTAATATCAATAAACCTCAAAAGAAGGATATAAATAAAGTTATACGGAAAGAAAAAAATGATTTATTAAATAGCAATATTCCTTATTTCTTTACAAAAGCAACTGAAACAAATCTTTATATTGATGAGTTTAATAAAATCAATCAATATTTTCAAAAAAGTGTTATGGAAATAATTCAAACAAAAATTAACAAATTGTCTGAAGAAGATCTATCATTACAACTAAATATTATTGATATGTCTATAATTGCTGGTGATTATGAATATTTACATGAAAATGTCGATAGTAATTCGCTTAAAATTAATAATTCATTACTATCCAAAAATGATTATCTTTATCAAGCTATAGAAATTGGTGAATACATTTTATCCAAATCTATAAAAGGAACAATCAATGGTCTTGATGATTGTTGTTGGATTAGCACAGTCTTTAACGGCAGTGAAGAGAATGATTGGAGTATTGGTCCTACAGGGGTGGACTTGTATAACGGAAATGCTGGTATAGCAATATTTTTCGCATATCTATCTAAATTAACAAACCGAGATGTTTTTAAAAAAGCTAGTTATATCGCATTAAATTCTATTCGAGAAACACTAAAAAATAACTTGAGTGATTTTGAAAATCTTGGTGCTTTTGATGGTTGGACCGGTGGACTTTACAGTATGTATATTGTCGCTGATTGTTGGAATGATAGAGAATTAGCAGAAGAAGTGCATAACGGCATAGATTTAATAAATAACAAATTAGAAAGTATTGAAGAGAATGATGTAATTAGTGGACTTGCTGGAATATTAGGTATACTTTTATCAATATACCAAACAAAGGGCTATACAAACGCTTTAAGAGGAGCTGAAATATGTGCCAATAAAATAGTTAATAACGTTATTGCAAATAAGAATTCTAACTATTGGCAGTCACCCCATGATAAAATAGCATATACAGGATTTGCTCATGGTAGCTCTGGCATTATAGCCATGCTAGCAAGGTTATACGCAATTAATAAAAATCCTCAATTACTAGATGTTATAAGGAAAGGCTTAGCTTTCGAAAGAAATCATTATGATTCTTCCGAAAATAATTGGAAAAGGTCATCGACTGAGGATACCATTCAATATTCATGGTGTCATGGTGCTCCAGGGATACTCTTAAATCGATTAATTTTAAAAAATATTGGTTATACAGATCATTTAATTGATGGGGAAATTGAAATCGCAATTAATACAGTCTTAAAAAAAGGAGTGGTAAGCAATCATTCCCTCTGTCATGGTAATTTCGGACAAATAGAAATTTTAAAAACAGCATGTCAATTAACTAAAAATGGACAACTTGCCGCTCAAATAAAAAATATGCTTGATTATGTACTACATGATATGAGAATAAAAGGACTGGAGAATTTAAACATAAAAAAAGAAACACAAGGTCTAATGAACGGATTAGCTGGATATGGATATGGCTTACTATCGCAATCTACAGCTATAAAACTTCCTTCTATGCTAATGTTAGGTCCTGTATAAATTAAATAAAATTCCTACACATCATAGGAAAACGGATGAAATTTATAATATTTATAACTTTTAAAATTTCACTCTAATTTTTAATAACAAATTATTTCTATATCTGAAAAAGAACTTGTAGGGGTAGAATCCCATGCCCATCAAGCTAAGATTATGTAAAATCAATTTCAGGTGAGAAGGTTTTGAAAAAGCTGATTTTGTATTAAATAAACCAAAAGATATTTTGAATTTACTTTAACCAAGCTCGTGTCTAATAAAGAAATTTGGTTATTGTTGGCGCTATCTTTCAGTGAAGGTTTTATTGATATTCTAATTTTATTAGCATCAAACACCTTAATTCTAGTTAACTTTATGCTTCTTATTAAAATTCCTGGCAAAGTTTATGGGTTAATAATTAACCTACGGCTAATTTATAGGTAAACTGATAATCAAAGTGTTAGCTTGATGGAAATAAAATAAAAGAACTCTTTTTAAATGTAGTTGGAAATTTAATTAAAAAATATGGGGTTTAATCCATAATAATTACAAATTAATTAATAAGAAAGCAAAGAGTGATTCCTCTTTTTATACCGTTTTATTAAACCGGAAAAACTTCAATTTTTGTTGGCTTTGAAAACCTACGTTCTAATTCTCTTTTAATCTTATTAACAGCAAAAACTTCTGAGGATGCATGAACTTTAGCTACCTTTTTTATAGCAGTATTACCCGTGACTAAAATATAACTTACCGAATACGATGAAATCATATATTCACCCTTTCAATGTAACATGTTGTTATAATATATGATCCTTATCTTAACTCTATGAAAGAAATGTAAATTAATATAAAGTTTCCTTTTTAATTCATAGCATATACTTAACTAAATATTAATGAAAAAAGGCCTCTTTTCTCGTTGAAAAGAGGCCTTTTACCGTATCATATTAAGATTTTTCGGGTACTAGTAATAGTAAGTAATGTACTGGGATACAATTTATTTACTATGCAATTAAGTATAACATGTATATATCATAAAAGGCTGTGTCAAATTTACGAATAAATATAGCATCAAAATACTTATAGCTAACCAAGTACTGAAGTTAAACTATTTTTATACTTCTGCAGTTGACTAAAATTTAAATGAAACTTTAAATTGAGACTAATTATCCAATGTTCTTATCTCTTCGGGAGTATCTTTGTATTTTTTATTTTCTTTCAACAATCTATAAAACTCACTTTTTAATATATTTTTTTCGCGCTCTAGTTTCTTTTGATGCTTAGTCAATTCATTTATACGCTTCGCACTTTCTTGTATTTTTAAATACATGCTCATAATCAACCTCCCAATAAATTATGCTTAAATATATGAGGTTTTTGTACAAAAAATACGGTGAAATTTTTTGTACAAAGGAAGCTTTTCTTTGGTAGTCATTATAGCCTTGCTATCTGGAGCTTATGTAGAGACATAAAAAATTCATAGGAAAATTATCTTTACTTCATATCAGCTTCAGGTGCATGCGATAGTATATATACATAATAACACTAGAAAGAGCTAATCAAGATGTCACTTGAAACAAACATTATTCTTTCTTTATTAGATGTACAACTGTGGATTGCTCATCATCGGGATAATAGTCACATACAAGTAAAAAAACAAAAATTAAATTCATCACCTTACTCAAATAAGTACGCAAGTGTAAATAAATAAAATTAGACATTTATACATATTTTGTATATAAATTAACCGGTTCCTTATATGTTAAGGAACCGGTTGTTGACTTATTAGAAAAAGTTATATTTTATTAATTACTTTCTGGGTCTTTAGATTCCACTTCTCCTTCATTATATTCTTTATTAGTACCGAATCCTGAATTCCCACCTTCAATAAATGAGGGTTGTCTTTGATTCGATCCTATCTCATCTTGAAAAGTATTTACTTGATTTTGGCTAGACTCACTTATGTCTTCTTGAATAAAAACATGTGTTACATATCCTATTAAAATACCAATTATAACCAGGACACTGCAAACAACTACCTTAATCCATGTTCTCTTCATTCCTCTCTTAGGTGTAGCATCTATTATTTACAAAAAATGTATAAATTGAACTTACAGTTACTTTGAAGTTATTTCATTCTTTGTTTTCTCTAAAGTAAACACATTCATTTTTCAAGAAACATCTTGTACAACTAAATTCTGTTTTTGTAGATAAACAGCTTTATCTGACTGTTTGGCTACGTCTTGTGAATGAGTCACAACAATAATACATTTATTTTCTTTATGTGCTAACTCTTTAAACAACTCAATAATTTCCATAGACGTTTCTTGATCTAGGTTTCCAGTCGGTTCATCTGCAATTAACAAATCTACATTACAAGATAATGCACGAGCGATTGCGACACGTTGTTGTTGACCACCGCTAAGCTGTAACACATTCCTTTTTGCTTCTATTTCTGTCAATCCTACTTTTTTTAGTAGCTCCAATGCTCTTATCTTTTTATCTTTTACATCGACTCCTGTTATTTCCATTGCTGTTATAACATTTTGAAGTGCGGTCATATAAGTAATGAGATTATAAGATTGAAAAATAATTGATACATACTGATTTCGATAGGAGTCGAGACCAATTTTACGTATATCCGTTCCTTTATATAAGACATATCCACTTTTTGGAACGTCTAATCCACTGGCTAAACTAAGAGTTGTTGTTTTTCCTGAACCAGATGGCCCTAAGATAGTATAAAAACTTCCAGTTTGAAAAGAAAAATTTACATTTTTTAAGATTGTAGTTCTCTTATTATTACTTTCATAATAATAATTGATATTTTTAAACTGTAAAATTGTCTCCATATAAATCCTCCTTATTCGTCTTTTAATAAAATCTGTTTTGGATTTAAACGAAGAATGTATAATGCCGGAAGAATCGTTCCTAGCATAGCAATTCCTAATCCACCCCCCCTACTTTTCCTAAATCTTCAGTTGAAATACTTACATGGATATTATCAACCGGATCTACGTCTGCAGCAGGGTTACCACTTAATTTTGCTATAGGATCTTCCGGTTTATCTTCATTCTTTGCTATTTCACTAGATAAAAGATTATCACCCACTTTTTGAGAAACTTTCTCTCCTGTTGCTAAAGATAAACCAAAAGCTAATACAGCAATACATAATACCTCAACTAGTAATTGACCCATTAACTTCCACTTTTTCTCGCCTATAGATAACAAAATTCCAATTTCTTTTCTACGTTCCTTAATAGAGAGCATAATTATTAATCCTAAAATCGTTGCACCTGCAATAGACACCATAATTACAATCGTTTTCGAAAAAGATGCAATATTTTCGATTGGACCAATCATCTGTTTATAAACGTTATCTTGTGCATCTAATTCATAGTACGCTGGTAACCCCAATTTTTTTGCTTCTTCTTTAAATGCATCAATATCCTTAGGATCCTTTAATGAATAGATTGCATTTTCCAGTGAATTCATAACAGAATACGGTACATATATTTGATTAGCAGGCTCTAATAAAGCAAAAGATTGTCCTCCAAAAGATGGAGCCTCTTCTTTAGACTCATATATACCTATAATTTCTAGCTCTTTCGTGGTAAGTTCCTCATCCATTACTTCACCTATCTGTAATTTATCACCCACTTTTAAATTGTTTTTTTCAGCTAGTTTTTTTTCAATCATAGCAACGTTTTTTCCTATTGTTTTTGACGTAATTCCCTCTCCTTCAATAAGTTTTAATTTTTTGTCTTGAGCAGCTTCTAATGAAAAAAAGTCTCTAACACCCTGTAAAGTGAAATTTAAATTATTATTTGGACCAAATGATTGAGCTCCTCCAGATGGTTCGACATTATGAAGCTCTTTCAGCTCAGCAATAGCACTTTTTAGATAATTATAGTGATCTAAATACTTAGAGTTCTTTAATTTATCAGCTTCTTTTTTTTCGATACTTGGTACCTTTCTCGCTTCATTAGCATTTTGATTATTGTTTTGTTCTTCCAAATACTTATTTATATCGATTCTTAAGTTGATATCAGCTCCTAATTGTTGCCTAGCCAAATCTGTTGCTTTACTGGATGCACTTTGAATCGTAAAACCAGCGAATACCAAATTAATAACAACTAGAAAAATAGCAAGTAATATAAGTGACTTTCCCTTTCTTGATTGTAAACTCAAAAATGATCGTTTGATAAAATTCATGTTCTCTAACCTCCTTGATGCCATAGTATTGTATTAATCTGGAGTTTATATGAGGATTGTCTAGAGATATGTGGAGTTTATATGAGTTTCTGGTGCAAAAACTTCAAGATAATTGCAAGTAACCTTTTAAATTTGGACATATAAACTGTGATTTAGACCATAACCTTGCCATTTTGTTAAATATAGATAAGCACAAATAGCTATTGATAAATAAAGCCTATATCGAAATTTACTAAGTAATTTTCGATATAGGCTTTATTTTTTGTTTATAAACCACATTTGAGACTTTGATGTAAGAAATAAAATTGATTTATAGTGGAATATTTAAAATAGACCAATCACACCATATAACATTCAATCATTTAATTGAAGCTTGCCATTGTTTGAAAAGAGAATAACTGCCATAATTAGTATTAAATTGAGATAGAGTCTTCAAGAGAAGAATATAAATTAAGTGATTTTTTAGTATGAGAAAGCGAGGGAAAAACACTGGGGAAAATTCAAAGTTTCAATTATAGGATGAGAAAGGTGAAAAAGGCTTGTCAAATAAAATATTATAAAATTGAAGGGAAGATGAAATATCCTCTGATCTATTTTTTTAATAGCTTTATTAAATCAATAGAATTAGGAGCAGTTTTATTTATAACTTTGGCATTATTACAGCAATTAAAGATTTTAAATTTGAAATGGATAGAGAATGTTTTCAATCATTTGCCTAATGTAAATCAAGAATTAAATCGACAATTTTTATTTTCACAAATAAGTGTTACATTTATTATTTTGTCTTTATTTTCATTAATAATAAATTTAAAAAAGGAAAAAGTTCTTGGAACATCTATTTATCAAATAGTATTTGCTAGATCTATCTTAGGGAACATTAAATTTATAAGTCTTTCTGTCTTCTTTTTCCTATTTATAAATATTACGTTATATATTAATGACAGTTCTTCTAGTGCAATTTTATATGTATTCTTAATTACTTTATCTTTATTAACTTTATTAATTATAAAAATCATTTTTTATTCTAATAGTCAAAAATTAAGCGCTAATAAGATTGTTAGCATATATAACCGAGAGAATACAAAGTTAGTACGTAAACCTAGAATAGTATGGAAGTCTGGAGTGCGTTTTTCAGAATATCTATATAATTTAAATGAAGACACCATAGAAAAAATTCTTCGAGGAGATGTAGAATATAAAAGGAATCTTTATGTATATGAGAAAATAGCTAACTTATCGCTGGTAAATTATAAATATAAGGTTCAAGAAAATTATACTGAGACTATATATGAATCAGATATTATTCTAATGTGGGTTAGTGCAATTGAAGAATTAATTAAAAAAGAGTTATATACAGATTCAATTAATCAATATAATAAAATGATCGCTTTGTTTATTTCTCACGAAGTATATTTATCTTCTTCTCAAATCAATCAACTTTTAAAGCAAATATTTATTAGTATTTCTGTTGCGGAAAGTAAAGTAGTTTTTGAACAGAATAAAGCTATATTACTAACTTCCATAAGGCTCACAATGAAATACGGATATTTTAAATTAAATAATGATTTTTCTTACACGCGTTTAGGAAAGTTAAAAGATATGTTATATCTAAATCCTTTATATGGAGACTTTATGATTGATTATTATAATTTAATTGATAAAAATACAAAATTCGATGACTTAGAAAAATCAGAAAGGATTTCTGATTATTTTGAGTCTCTTAGAATGATGTCCTATGATATAAGAGATTATTTTACAATGGATATAAAGTTTTATGAAGTAGGTCAGGAACTCAAAAAATATAATGAAGAAGACATATCCTTGGTAGGGATACCACTTAGTAATTTGTTACTATTAATAATGCAAGAAGATAAGAAAGGAAGAGCGTTATACTTCTTAAATTACTATAATAATAATTCAATATACTTTGCCTGTTTAATAGTTGCTTCTAAGTTGGCAACCTTATATCTTCAAATAAAAGACAATGATAAAAGTAATAGAAAAATTGTTGAAGGTTATCTATTACTTGTGTTATCTAAACTATTTGAAGTAGATAACCAAAAAATAAAATATTATTGTTATGTTATAAAGCAAACGATGAATGATGATAGGATATATGGAGAGGTTTACTTTACACAGGAAAATATGAAACTTTTAAGTGTTATTAAACAAGCGATTATGATTAGAAAGAATAGAGTTGATATTAAGAATACATCTTTTTCTAATTGGAGATTAAGAGAAATAGTAAATCTTTTTTCTACTAGATATAATAGTAACCTTCTCAAAAAGGAACAAGAGAAAGCAAATCGAGAAGTAATTGATAAATTTGGTGTGTTGATACATCTGTTGTAATTTAAATACCTATTGTTCGGTATTTAAATTTTGAGGTAATAGAATATATGCTTAGTTACCGTAGTTTAATCTTTATTCAATAAAGATTAAACTACTATCAATATAACCCCGCCCTAAATTTAGGATGGGGTTATTGTATAGAAATAACAAAGTTATTCAACTCTTTTTTAAAGTTGCTTTATAAAAAAGTTTGACTAAAATGTTTTGAGAAAATAAAATACTAGACTTAATTCGTTGATTTTATTCGTGTTCTTGATTTATTAAAATATTACCTTCTGAAAAATAAATATTAAACTGAATCTAATTTAAAAAACCGTATCAGCAGTTAGGGCGAAAATAAAGACCTATACAGCCGCTGTGATTTGATTAAATTATCGTCGAATAACACCAAAAAATTAAAAAGTTATGTATCCAACATATCCCATTCATCACCCAGAACCCAGCGTAATGCTGAGAGCTTTCCATTAATCATTCCCCACTCAAAGTCATCCCAAGGACCTAGGCTATCTAAACCAAATTTTTCCTCCGCCCTCGCTGCTGCTCTAAGTGCCCCTTCCCAAATGTTGCGTTGAATCGGTCGAGTTGCATGATCTTTAATGGGGAAGGTCTCCTTCTCGACAATTTGAATAATTCCCGCCTCAATTTTTTCTCTTGAAATCTGATGACGATTGTACCAAACTTTGGTGACAAGTTCATCAATAGCTTCAACAATTTCAGTCAGTCGTCTCGGTTCTTCAACCCAATTATGTTCAATTATTAGATCATCAAATTGTTCCGGTTGAATGTATTGTAGTGCTTCAATCAAGTTTATAAAATAAAGTGACTTTGCCGGTGAAAAACATGATTTAATATCTGGGTGTGGTAATTTTTTACTTTCTTTCGGGTGACTAAAGTCATTAGTGTTATAAGAGATAAAAGCAAACCGATTTCCAGCCGCTTCTTCTTCTTTGAACACATCTGTATAAACCTCAATTAGAATCGCATCGTCAATTCCATTACGTTGTCTGTGAAAGGGAGCACGCTTATCGATAGCTCGCTGTGCTGCACGGACTTTTACTGAATCTGAAATCTCAATTATAGGAGTGCTATTGAATAACTGTTCTATCCGACTAACCATGTCAACTGCCGCCTCACCCAACATTGGAAGACGATGATCAACATCGTTAAGCTGAGCTAGTACAATATTTTTTTGTTGTGGATCTCCAAATTTATCCACCACTTCCTTTACTCGTTTCAAAGTACTAGACATACTGCGGCTACTCTGTTCGATAACACGCTCTTTGTTACGATCGAATTCATCAATAACTATTCGCGGCAAGATTAGCTCTATATCTCCCTGTTGAATTAATTCTTCAAGAGCAGCCAAAGTTGCTTGCTGTTGGTAATCCTTTGCAATATCAAGCCAAACACAAGTGTCAATAAGAATCTTAAACAAGTACTCACTACTCCTTTCAATAAGTAGATGTTAGTGTTTAGTCGAGGCTTATTCATAATCTATAAGCTTCAAAAATTATGTACTTAACAGCCCATTAGTTACAGGAGCTGCCCTCTTCAGTCTACAACAATATTTTCTTAATCTACAACAATATTTTTTTAGTCTAACACTTAATTTTTCCAGTCTAGTGTAGTTTTAAAATAAAGTTTGATTAAAAATATCCCCATAGATAAGTAAATCCAAAGGGATAAAACAGTGCATATTTTTATAAACAGTTAGTCTTTTTTCAAAACGGTTAAACTTTATTTTAAATCCCCATTTATTTATCGAATTTCATTCAGAAGCTAAAATATTATTATTTACTTGCCAGTTTTCCAAGTAACAGGGCATTGTCTTTTTTTAGTTTTTTGTTTTCTTTATCTAATTCAGTTATTCTTCTTTTCAGGGATTCAATCAACTTGTCTTTTGAGTTTTCGCTGAATGTCTGTTTTTTAGTTATAACCTTTAACTTCTGATTTTGTTTTTTTATTGCTTCATTGATTGGTATTATAAGTTCTTCTAGATAAGAATATAAGAAAGTTTTACTTACGCTTGCCTTACGGCATATTTCGGCTTTGGAAATAGGATTGTTTATAGGGTCATTAAGGAGCGTTAGCTCCTTGAGAACTGCCAAAACAGCTTGTTTCTTTAATTCACTTTCCATTTTCTTTGTCTCAACCATTTTTAAAGTATTTGGGTTCATATTAACCATTAATGAAAACCTCCTGTATAAAAGTGTTTCGCCGCATCGAATGTTTCACCCCTTTCAATGACTTCTAATGCTGCTTGATAGAACTGGACTACCTTATCAAATTCCTCAGTCTTTTCCTCAAGCCCGATTTGTTTAGCTTGGTTTAAATGCATTGTAAAGGAATCTATAGTATCCAATACTGCATTTTTATGTCTTGGGTATATCTTTTTCTTGATGCAAGTTTTACAAGCCACTTGATGAGGGCAAGAGGGCATTTTATATGGGTGCTCACAACAACCATCACCTTGATCAAACACTGCAATAATTTTATTTTTAACCCATTTGTTATCTCCAAAAACTTCTTCTTGTTCAGGAAGTTTCTCTTTAATATTTCTGGCATCGGATCTAAGAAGTTTCTCTTTAAATTCTTTTTTCAAACGTTCCTGGTAAACTTTAATATATTTTTCCGTCATCGTAACTGATGAATGCCCTAAAAAGTTTTTAACAGCGTAAATATCTACTCCAGCATCAATCATTTCAGTTGCTACAGTATGTCTAAATTGATGGGATGTTACATTATATGTACTTCCAGAATCCTGAGCAACATTTGATAGTGGAATAAGTTTGCAGATTCTAGGTAATACATGGTTCATTACAAAGTTGTAACTAATAGTCTCCGTAATAGGGGTATTATCTTTTTCATAGGCAATCACTTCTCTAAATAAATATTTTTGATTATCCGAAGTTGGAGGGGAGTTTTTAACCCTTTTTTTCTGACGTATAATCGCTTGTTCTACAATATTTTTGCCGTGTGAATCTACAATATGTACTAGAGGAATCACCAAATCTTTTGCGATCTTAGCGATACGGTGATCGATATAGAGCTGAGGGTCTCCATCTAAGTCATACCTCAAACAATCAACATCACTTTCGTCTGCGATCATGTGTGCTAGATCTTCAAAACGTCTGCCTGTGTGCCTTATTATTATAATAAAATCCCAATACTTTGATGCTACTATTGGTGTATCCTTATCAGCTTCTAAGAGAGGGATTATTTTATTTTCCAAGTAATCATCGAGTTGTATTTTTACATAGGGTGGTATTGGTTTAGGCAATGGTTCTATTCTATTTGGAGAATCATAACTAATTAATAAATTATTTGTAATCGGTCCCTCGACCCAATTGTTAAGATACATATAATTAAGCATTTGTTTGGTAGCATGAAAAATTCTATTAGAAAGGTTCTTTGATAGGCTATGGAAATGAGGAAGAATACTTTCAATGTGTGTTTTCCTTCTTAGTTCATTAAATGACTTTATTTCAGGAAATTCATTGTTTAGTATATTAACAAATCTAGTTATCTTATGGAGTTGGAAAGAGAATGTTCCCGGTTCCCATTCTCCAAACATATTATAAAAGTATCGTTTTACAAGTGTTTTCAAGTGAGTATTCTCTATTCTTGTAAAATCAATAATATAAACACTTGGGGAACGATGTTTTGGGTACTCTTTAAATAGTTTTCTCATGTCCCATATATCTTGCTTAAGATATGCATTTCTTTCCTTTGGGTTTTTAATATATTTTATTTCATAATGGGGCGGGTTCCGAAATTTACGTTGTCTTACATTAACCCCCATACTTTCAAGTAGAGTGGCGAACTGCTTGTCCTTAATAGCTTTATGCCAGGATTGATGAGAAGTGATACTATAACCAGCTAATTCTAAGATTTCGGTATAGTTTTTTTGCCTATTAGTAGTATTCTTTAAAACATTAAAAAATCTCTTTTGTGCTTTCGTCATCCAAGATGTATCGATATCCTCAACGGGATAAAAAGAAACGGTTGTTTTTGATATTAAACCCCCAGAGCTATTTGTTTTCGATTGGATACCAGCTTTACTTTTTATCATTTTCTCGCTCCTTTCGTTTTTCTGCTCTATATTCACTCATTCGCTGGTACTCCTTTTGATGGTCACTTGTATTTAAATGAGCATAAGTTCCCATTGTAGTTGCTACATTTGCATGACCTATTCTTTCTTGGATAAACTTCCAATTGATTGGTTCACCTTTATTAATGTATACTCTTGCGAGTTCAGTAACGTGTGTGTGTCTCAATTTGTGAGTGTTTAACTTAATACCCGTTTTTTTGTTGTAATAATTAAGAATAGAGGTAAGTGTTGATTTCTTCATCGGATTTCCATTTTCCAGCGGTTTATTGCTATTAACTACAACAAATAAAAAATCAGCATCCGGATCGCTATCCACCCAATCACTACTAATGTATCTATCTATTAAAAGCATAAGATCAGAAGGGAGGTGAACAAACCTGTCTCGTCCATAACCGGCTTTAGCTCTTGAGCCATTTGCATTGTCTGGTCTGAAGCGTACATGAATACCTTGTTCACCATAATCAATGTCTTCGAGTTTTATACCTAGAAGTTCTCCTGACCTCAGGCCACCTTCTTTAAGAATTAGGAGGATAATTTTATCTCGTAAGAGATTAACCGTCTTTAGATACTTCTTAAAATTCTTTTGCTCAATAGTCTTAGGAATAACATAAGGAACTTTGGATTTAAGCGCGTTCTTTTGAACAGTCCTGTTTCTATGAGTGTGGGTTAACATATCTTTATCCCTCATTGTATTTGTAACCATAACATTACGATATACAACAGGATTATCTTTAATCCTTCCACTAGCTTTAAGCCAAAGAAATAAAGAACTTACTCTGTCTAGAATTGCGTTTACAGTAGTAACTTTAAGGTCCTCCTCAACATATTCATGATCAAACATCTCTACGTTTTCATAAAATCTATATGGGTTCTTGAGCCATAATTTGAAGTTAGTTAGAATATCAAGCCTTCCATCTAAGTCTAAAATATTCAATTTCTTAATTTTTAAATACACCATAAAATACCATAAATAATAACAGTATGTTCGTACAGTATTAGGGGACACCTGACGTTCAGCTCTTGCTTGTATCATATCGAGATATTCTTTGGTCAATGGTATAAAATCTAGATTTTCATCCACAAGATAAAACATTGTCCCATTCTCTGTTTGAGCCTCCCTAATGGATATAACTTCATGCCATTTAGCCTTCTGATTCATGTTCATCTAGCTTACCACTCCTTCAACTGTCCCTTGCTTATATCAAGTTCAAGGCCCTGGGCCTCTGTCCTCTTTTGATTAAAATGAAAATTCTGAAATTTACACTTTAAATTTATCATAACTTATCAATTATTACTATGTATTTTTAAGTTGTACTTATAGTTAAAAAAAGATAGTAGGGACATTCAATCCTTACTATCTTTACACTTAATATTTATATGTCTTTAACACTTTGGCAAATTTATACTTACAACGATAAAATTTTAAATCCATTATAAAATCGCTTAATATTATAAAGGCATTAAAAATAAGGTTTTACCAAATCCACTTAATAACACTTAATTACAGGAGCGTTATCGTACATTATAACTTAAACTAACTTGCATAATAACTTACTTTAACTTAATATATTCTTATGGAGGTTACTTATGAATCAAGAAGAGCGATTGATACGAGTTCTTAATTATTTAGAAACAAATAAAACTATGAATATAAAAAAAATGTGTGAAATGTTTCATATCTCAAGAGATACTGCAAGAAGAGATATAGTAAAACTTTCAAAAAACAAAGCAATAGTTAGAACTTATGGCGGAGTGGCTTTAGCTACTTTTCATAAGAAAATTAATACTTATCAAGTACGGTCACAGACTGAATTAGAAACGAAAAAATCGATTGGAATGAAAGCTGCAAATATAATTGCAAACAATGACATGATTTATTTAGACGTTTCAACAACTGTCAATTTTGTAGCGCAACATTTACAATCAAAGAACGTAACTATTGTGACGAACTCTATTGATACTGCTTATATGTTAGCTCAATCTGAAGATACGACTATTCACCTTTTGGGAGGAACTTTAAATAAGGTTTCTCGACATACTACGGGGACTTCGACCACTGAAAAACTCAAAGATTATCACTTTGACAAGGTATTCATTGGAACTGCAGGTATTACAGAAGACGGGATATACTATGGTTTTGAAGAAGATATTTATTTCAAGCGTGAATTAATAAAACATGCTGATCAAGTTATTTTAGTGGCAGATCATACTAAATGGAATCAGCGACGAAATTATAAGGGTTTAACGCTTGAATCTATAGACACATTCATTACAAATCAAGTTATGTCTAATGATTTATATAATACTTTGAAAGAAAACGGTGTTGAAGTAGTAATTACAAGTGAAGATTAAAAAATAGGGAGGATTTATTTTGGTTACATCTCTTGTTTTTGATGTAGACGGCACAATTTTAGACACAGAAAAAGCAATATTAAAATCCTTACAAAAAGTTTTAAAAGACGAACTAAAGGAAGATTATACGTTACAGGATTTACGATTTGCATTAGGAATTCCTGGAAAAGTAACCTTAAAAAAATTAGATGTACAAAATATAGACGTTGTCCATCCGAAATGGTGCAAATCTGTACTAGATTTTTCCCATGAAGTTTCGGTGTTTGAAGAATTAGAGGACGTTATTAAAGAGTTATCCCTTAGTAAATTAAAGCTAGGGATTGTTACATCAAAAACTAAGCAAGAATTAATAGACGAGTTCGAGCCATTTGGCCTAAGCGATCATTTTGAACATATAATTTGTGCGTGTGATACGGATAAACACAAACCACACCCTGAACCATTATTAGCTTGTTTGAAACAATTAGATGTTCCTAATGATGAGTCAGTATACATAGGAGACTCAATATACGATATGAAATGTGCGAAAAGTGCTGGTGTTAAATTCGCACTCGCTTTATGGGGTTCAAAGACAAAAGAAGGTTTTGAAAAAGCTGATTATATATTAAATTCCCCAAAAGATATTTTGGATTTAATTTAATCAAGTTTCTTACTAATAAAGACATTAAGTTACTCACTAAAAAGTCGATTTCTTAGCGTACAGGAAATCGACTTTTTAGTTATAGGATCAGCGAAAGAAATTCGGTTATTGTTGGTGCTATCTTTCAGTGAAGGCTTTATTGATATTCTAGTTTTTTTAGCTAAAAACACCTTAACTCTAGTTGCCTTTATGGTTCTTATTAAATTTTCGGCAAGTTTATGGGTTAATAATTAACTTACGGCTAATTTATAGGTAAAATGACAATCAAAGTATTAGCTTGATAGGAATAGGGTAACATCACTTGCCTATCAACTTAATATTTTATACATCCCCATAACAAAATTTTTCTCTCTAAAGTTATTTATGTAAACACCATTGACTAATTTGTTTATAGACAATGCCATTCAACCAAAATAAAAAGGTCTAGATTGATCATATTTTGAGATGGATTTCCATAGTTGAAAGTAAACCTCATTTGCAAATTTATTTGTATCATAACCATTTTTAACTACAGCAAATACAGTCTCATATATTCTCCGATTTGTTAAATCAAATATATATTCAAAAACTTCTTCGTCACCGGATAACAGACGGTTTATTCAGTTGCTTATATTGTCATTACTAGCCAAATAGGCATCCTCCTTAAAATTGATTTCACTATATATTGGACAGTAATCATGATAAAGTTCCAAGTTTGATAAAAAAATATATTTATCATCCCTTTAGAAGTATATAGATTCCGTTAAGCAATTAGGCTGGTGTAAATTTAAACCTAATGTTTTCCATTTAAATGTGATGGAATAGAAATATATATAAAGAGTAGGAAAAACAACTGAACTCAAACACAAAACAGTTTATTTATGATATCCAGCAAAGAAAGAACAATTATATGGAAGATGTATTAACAGCAATACAACACCCTAAAAAAGAGCAATCTGTACAGGTCATTCAAAATATAGTAGAGAAGATGGATATGATGATTAGTTTAGTTACTACCTATATGACTATAGAAACAGAATCTATGAAAGAATTAAAAGAACTTCAGGAAGAAATTATTCATGCTCAAGCTTATATTCAAAAACGAAAATTTGAAGAAACACAGAGATAAAACCCTGTGCTTTTATCCAGCAGTCTATGACGCCAATCTTTTATGAATCAAACTAGATGTAATTTGATTCTCAATTTAACTCACGTTATGGAGTTTTGAGAATCCCTTAGCGTATAAAAACGTTAAAATGTGCGTGCTCCCCCTTTGTAACCTTAAAATTCATTCCAGCAATTCCTTACAACGTATATTTATATATGCAAACTCTAATTACAGACAAAGGGAGAAGAATGTTTATTATTCTCCCTTTGTCTATTAACACTACTTGATTATAGCTCTGTAACCTTTTTTATTCATCTCGTGTTATTCTACGAATAGTTTAAGGTATAAGTACTTCTTATTTGATATTTAGTGCTGATTCACTGAAAACATATATTCTCTGTATGTTTTTCGTGTGGATAAAATAAGCCCCATCATTAGCATGTTCGAAAATAAAGAGCTTCCGCCATATGATAAAAATGGAAGTGCAATACCTTTGACAGGCATTAATCCCACAATCATACCGATATTTTGAAAAAGTTGTAACATTAGAACGCCTATAATTCCTGCGCATAGTAAGGTGCCGAATAAATTATCTGCGGAATTACCAATTATAAGTATTCGGGAAAGCAGTAAGAAGAATATGCATATTATAAAAGTGGCAACTATAAAACCGCCTTCTTCGGCAATTGTGGCAAAAATGAAATCAGTATGTTTTTCTGGAATATAAACATTTCCAGAACCAAATCCTTTTCCTTCTATCCCTCCACTACCAACAGCTAAAAGTGATTGTTGAGTTTGATATCCCTGATCTGTATGCTGAAATGGATCTAACCAGCCTAAAATTCGTGATTGTTGGTGAGGCTTTAATAAAGTAACTAACTTATTGAAGAAAATATCTGGATATTTTACGTATATAAATATTAAAGCAGACAATACAGTCATCGGAATTACTGTACATAGTACGATTAACTTTTTTTGAATTCCTGACATAAATATAATACATGCAATGGCTGCTATATATAGGAACACCATTCCCGTATCAGGTTGACTATATACAAGTAACGCAGGTGGAATAGTTATCAAACATATTTTACCAATCAAAAGTAAATCGGTTTGAAATGTCCGTGCCATATACTGTGCATTATGTTTTACGACTAAACTTGCGACCAGAAGAATTAAGGCAAGCTTAAAAAATTCAGTTGGTTGAATAGCACCAATAATTGGAAATCTAAACCATCTTTTTGCCCCTAATATTTCAGGTGTAAAACTTGACACTGGTAATACCTTTAAAATGATAATTGAGATGAACCCCACAAAATAAATCGGCCAAGCTAATTTTTGTAATTGATCTAAATCGATATTGGCAACAATTAATAATAGAACAAAACCTATGGCGTAATTTACCATTTGTTTCATAGCAAAATTTTGGTTACCATATTGCCCGGTTTGCTGACTGCTGTATATTGCAACAATACTGGTGATACATAATATGAATAAAATGAATATTAGTTTCTTATCTAATTTTTTTAAAAAAACTATTTTCCCCACCATTTCAACCCCCTAGACATTGTGGTATTTACTTTTTATAGGAACTATCCTGTTTTTTATGTGTACATTAACATTTATTAATATAATTTTACAATAATAAGGAGATATTGAACATTCTCAAAATTATCCATACTTATGAGGCTACTTTAAAAGGTGACTGATTAGTGTGGATAAGGAAAGTTTATTTAAATGGAGACATTATGAGCCTAATATTATTTTGTTGAACGTGAAATGGTACCTACGGTAAAACCTAAATTCTCGTGACTTGGTGGAGTGCTTTTTAAGTCTTGCCTACTTTGCATGAGTCACTCCAAACTCATCTGAACCAGGCATGTAGTCAGACCATTTTTAGAATACGGGTATCACTATGACCTGTTTTAATAAATACCTCACACGAATCTTAAAATTCTTACATTATAATTTTTCTGAATTACTCTTTGAATTTTTTCGGAGAAGTTCTTCAATAAGCTTTGCTTTTTCATTCACCCTTGTTGCATATGTGAAATCACCATAACAATATGGATACCTAAAATTTTTTTTATTTCCACCACAAGTGTACATCTCTGGATTTTGATCAACTTTCATCTTAGAAAAATTTTTGGCCGAATCTTCCGAGTGTTGTTTAACTTCTTGACTAGCAATAAAATCAATATACCCTGGTCCCATATTATAGCTTTGAATAATTGTCTCCATGCTAACATCCTTTTCCGTTCCATATTTGTACATTTGAGCAAAGTGTTTGACCCCTTGTCTAATGCTCAAGCTTGTCTCTTGAATTTCATTTGGCTTTAATCCCAGTGATTCAGAAGACTGCATAGGGTCGTTTCCCTCACCTCTACTCTCTTGGTACATAATTCCTAATAAAACTGCTGTTTTACCTTCTAAATTATATTTTTCTAATTCTCTTTTCACGGTTAGCTCATATTGCAATAAACGTTGTTCGGTAGCAATCGCTTTATTTCTTTGAATATTGGTTTTATGCTTAACATAAAATATTACAGACATGGTTCCTAAACCTAAAATACTAATAAAGAATAATATAATAAATCGTGTTTTAATCGTATGCTTCATACATTACTCCTCCTCCTATAAAAAATCCGTACCTTTTTGGACTCAAAATTATTTTTTTAGGTGTAAAGTTTAATATAGGAATTTAAAGAAAAAACAACCGCCTGAATTGTGGATTTTTCAAGGCGGCTTATTTTTTGAATCGTTTCCTTCCTCCTACAAGTATTACACTTTTTTTTTGAAATTTTTTGTTCTTTGTTTTGCCCAATTGATACATTTCTTTTCAATTAAATGATACGATACTATAGAACAAAGTATTGTCATTGTAATACATAAGATAAGAAGGAAAAGGATAGGTATTTTTGTATACAAAAGTTTAAATAGTACCATCATGATTGGAAAATGACATAAATAGATACTATATGAAATTTCTCCTAAGTATACAAATACACTCTTATTTAAAATTTCTTTTACCTTTAGATTATTCATGGCCATTATAATCAGTATACTAACGCCAATTACGACACCCCAATCCTTTAATAGGAAAGCAGTATCACTACGAGAAATCAGCAAAATTCCAGTAGAGTATACATATAAAAAGATTCCTAGTGTGATAAGAAGATTTCTTTTTAAATTTTTCATATTTCTATATAAGTGGGTAAGTTTTTCCTGATGCTTAAAAAGTAACATTCCGACCATAAACATAGATGTGAAATGCAGTGTATCGGCATAACCATTATAAAATCCCTCAGCTTTCCCAATATGCAACATATTAAGGAAAATACTAATTAAAGAAAAGCTCATAGCAAACAGTATCGTTTTCTTCCAACTCTGTTTATAAAATAGAAGGAATAACAAGGGAAACACGATAGATATACGCATTTCTTGAGCTAATGACCAGATAACCGGATTATAATTATCCGTAAAAAAGTTATTAAGAAGTACAAAGTGATTGATAATATCTAATTTTGTTATTGGCCCTTGCCACTTATCATAGAACCAATCTCGAAGTCCTGTAACTTCATATGATGAAAATAAAATAAATAAAGCAAAGGTGATAAATATCCAGAAATAATAAGGGATATAGATTCGTACAAATCTCTTAATTAAATATCCCCAATAATTTGTTTTTGAATGATAGAGTGCCATAGATAGCACAAAACCACTGAGTACATAAAAAATGATTACAGCTTCTCCACCAGCCCATAAAAACCTAAGAGGCGATAGTTTTATAGAATTAGGCAATGATGGTAGCATCAAACAAAAATGTCCGATTACCACTGTAATAGCTGCTAATCCCCGTATAGAATCTAACTCTTTTATTCTCTTACTCATAAAGTCTTCTCCTTGTAAATTGTAGATTTTACTGTTAATAAAGGCCACTATACTAGTGTAGTGGGAGAATTGTACATATATACGTATAGGATAGAAGGAACTATTAAAATAAAAAGTAGGGTAAACTTTAAATTTTTGAACTCTTTTTTTTAGGTAATCTAACTTTAAATATTGTTCTTATCACATTACTTTTAGCAGAAATCACCCCATTATTACTGTTCAACTATATTTTTAGGATTACAATTAATAGACAATCTAAGTAATAAGTTTGTTCCACAGTTACAAAAAAATTAAACCAGTGTGCCCCAATTGAATATCAAAACACACTGATAACTTAGTCTTTTTCTTTTTGTCTACTAAAAAGGGGTAAGACCTCATCACAATCAAGCCAAGAAAAGCAAATACCCAAAACAAGAAAATTTGCATCTCCAAATTATGGTATCATTAAACAAAAATGTCCAAATACAACTGTTATAGCCGCTAGTCCTCATATGATTCTAATTCGTTTATTCTCTTACTCATAAGGTGTTCTCCTTGTAAATTATAGCTTTTGTTATTAATATAGATGACTATACTAGTGTAGTGAGTGAAGTAAATATATTTTGTTTACTTTTCTTTAAACTTCCGATATAAACACTACAGAAAATTGTGGATCTTTTAAAAGCATTTTTCATATTTATGCATAAATTATAGAATAAATATAGAAAGAAAAAAGAAATTTTATCTAAAAAATTTTTTAAGATTTTATTAAATTTATTGACTCACATAAACATATTTACATATTTTAAAAGTTATTTTGCCGTTAATAAAAATCACCATACTAGCGCAGTTGGAGAATTGTACATATTGTGCTTATGTTTCGTTACATTCCTGATATAAACAGTACATAGTCAATCTGTGTATCTTTTGAAGAGAATTTTCGTATTTAATTAAGCATAAATTATAAAATAATAATCGTTAAAAATTTGTATTGTCTTTTAGAAAGCACTTTAAAACTGTTTTCTAAACCCTTGTTATAGTCTGTCTGACTCATATTAAGCTTATAAATAGACTTGTTAGTAACTTTTCATGCTAATTATTCCTTTCTTCATGCTGTAATACTTAATAGAAAACCTAAGTAATAAGGTTGTTCCACATTTACAAAAAAAATAATTAACTATAAGATGAAATAGGCTACATAAGGGAGGGTTATATGTTACATACAAAAAGATGGAGATTTTTTGCGGTTCTTTCTATTGTAAGTTTGATTTTACTAATTTTATTAAAAATCAACTTCATTTCAATTACTATCGCAACTTCTTCAGCTGAAAGAGGAAAGATTTTTGATCAAAATGGTGTAATACTAGCTACAAATAAGAAAGTTAAGTCTCTATATTGCACTTCTAATGATGAAAAGCTATCGAAACAAGATACATCAAACACATTAGCTTTTTTCAATCAATTTTCAAAAGAATTTCAACATGACATTTCGGCAGAGGACATAAAATCACAATTACAGCAATCTTGTAAAAAGCAGACTATGAATGGTATGCCGTTATACTCTGATATAACTGAGAATGAACTTGCATTCATAAACAAAAACAAAACCAATAATGTAATAATTAAAGATGAATGGATTCGATATTATCCTAAACACGAAATTGGTTCACAAGTAATTGGGTATGTAGAAAATGACCTTAATTCAAAGCATATGGCTGTTGGAAAAAGCGGGATTGAGCTGCAATATGAAAATGATTTAAAAGGAAAACCAGGTAAAACTCTTATTTTTAAATTGAATAATAAAAAGTTCTTATGGAATATTCAAAAATTACAAAAAGGTAAAGATGTACGGCTAGCTTTAGACTCTGAGTTGCAGCAAAAGGCAGAAGAAGCATTAAGATCTCAAATTAAGAAAACACCTGATGCTAAAGCTGGTTATGCTGTAGTGAGCGATGCAAAAACTGGCGCAATTTTAACTATGGCCAACTCGGTAGTTTTTGATCCAAATATATTAAATACACATGTATCTTCTAGAAAAGAAAACATTAAATCACTTTCGCAAAATAAAGCGATTCAAAAATTAAAGTATGGTGAATCTTATGTAAATATGGCTTCTACTATAAAACCACTTACTATTTTAATTGGATTAAACGAAAAACTTTTCCAACCCGAAGATACTTATTTAGATAAAGGTACTTTTCAGTATGATAATCAAAATAACATTACGAATGCACCTGGAACACCAACAGGTGAGATTACACCGAGGCAGGCTATCATTAATTCATCTAACACATTTATGACAGCAAAAGTAGCTCTGCCCTTATTCAACCAAAATAATGGAAATATAGAAAAAGTGGCACATATATGGACAGATTATTTAATGCAATTCGGCCTACGTTCTAAAACCGGGATTGATTTACCCTTTGAAGAAGACGGACAATATGAATTCCATCCATCTAATAAGTTTGAAAATGGAATCTCCGCTTTATTAAATGCCTCTTGGGGAGGAAATGAAGTGCATACCCCTCTTCAACTCGCTCAATATGCAGCAACTTTGGCAAGTAAGGGTGATAAATATAAACCTCAAATCGTAAGTGCGATTATTGGTCAGGACAGTAAGGAAACAAAAAAGTTTAAACCAATTTTAGAAAGTTCAAATCGTTATCCTATAGAATTTTGGAGTGTCGTGCACGGTGGAATGAGTCAAAATATAGAGGAGATTAAAAAGTTACCCTTTCATGTCGCAGGTAAAACGGGTAGTACAGGTTCTCCAAATAAGCAAGAAAGAATGATAAATCATTCTCTTTTCATTGCATATGCTCCTACCGAAGATCCACAAATCGCCATTTCTGTCGTTATTCCTGGTAGTAATCCAGAAAAAAACATCGCTGCTCTCGTTACATCAGAAATTTTAGAGTCCTGGCATACACTTCAAAAAGAAAATAATAACAAAGAGGAAGGTTCATTAAAGTGAACCTTCCTCTTTTACCATATAGAATCTATATCCATTATTTTCCACACACCTTGCTGATCCTTTTTGAACACGAATGAATATTTAATATCAGTTAAAACATTCTCTTTTTGTACATACCCAGTATTACCGTTAAATGTCGATATTTTTATATATCCATCATTCTGCACTTTTTCTGGAATCCAAGCTTTTACCACCTCATTAGATACTTCATATAAAACTTGTGATTCTCGTTTTGGTTCAGCTAAAATTTTCGTTTTATTTCCAGTAACAGTTACATATATAAAATGTTTTCGCTTTGATTGGTTACTTTCTGTCATTCCACTTGGTACTTTATATACCTTCTTTGTATCATTTGCAAATTCTCCCCCCATTGTAAGAGCGACTTGCAGCTCATGAAACAAATCTTCATCAAATTTCAATTCATCCTTCTTATAACTCTTCCCTTTAAATAAAACTTCATCATTTAATGCTCTATACAAATCATTTTCATTTTTTGAATTTGTACTTCGAGATAAATCATTCATAAACTGTTTTAATGATGGCTCTTGAGCAGACTCATCTTTTGTTTTTGGCTTAATTTGAGTACTACTTTGTACTGGTGATTTATTATCATCAAGCCCAGGTTGTTGAACAATAAAAAATAACATTGTACAAACCAACACAACTACAACGGGCAATGCTTTTTTACGAGATGGTTTCTTATATGTTATAGAATCTACTTCACTATTTAGGTATATAGATTGCTGTATTCTATGAATAAATTCTTCTTCATCTTTCCGATGCCCAATTGGGCCGTTTTTTATTTTACTATACCAGTCAGAATTATTTTTACTGTTCATCACTTCTACCCTCCCCTATTAATTTTGAAACTTTACTTCTCGCTCGGCTTAATCTAGATTTGACTGTTCCAATTGATACACCTAATGTTTCAGCCATTTCTTCATAAGATAATTCATATTTCGCGTCCAATATTAGTATTTCACGGTGTTTTTTAGGTAGTTTTAATACTACATCCCACACTTCATTCATTTCCTCTTGCTTAAAAAATTCTTGTTCTGCCGATGGAGATTGTTTATCGTCACTAAAAAATCCCACTAAAGATATCCTTTTAAAATAAGAGGATTTCAAATAGTTTATTGCCGTATTTCTTGTGATTTTTAATATCCACGTTTTAATAGATGACTCCTTTCGAAACAAGTGCCAATGTTTAAAAACCTTTATAAAGACATCTTGTGTGATGTCATCTGATAAGTGTGGATCTTTCGTAATAATAAATGAATAATTCCATACATCTTGCCAATAGTCTTTTATAACATAGTCCAGCTCATCATGATTACATTTTTCAATAAACTTTTGTTCCATTTCCACACCTCGAACTTATTTAAATAAACATAAAACTCCCCTCACTTTTATTATGGTTTCAATATATAGACATGATACAAGTTTCATTTGTTCCCTTGTTTATTTTTTTATATTACCATTGTAATTAACGCCAATGGACAGTATAAAGTACACACTATGAATAGATATAAAGACTAATTTAATTAAAGACAAGAAAATCATTGAAATAAGCTGACGCGTTATGATTTTCATGCGTTCTCTTCCCCACTCACTTTTTCGAGATAAATGGTTTATGATTGCATAGAAAGATAAGAAAAAAGACGCTATCATTTCTCATACCTTGATTATGCGTTGGGTTCATCAGTATGGCCCTGAATTGGACAAACGAATTCGTCATCACCTGAAGCAAACCAATAATTCTTGGAAAGTTGATGAAACATATATAAAAGTTAAAGGATAATGGCTGTACCTGTACCGTGCTGTTGATTCGAAAGGAGACACAATCGATTTTTGTCTAAGCAAAACAAGAGACCAAAAGGCTGCAAAGCACTTTTTCAAGAAAGCTTTGCGGTCTTTTCATGTTTCAAAGCCACGTGCGATAACAGTCGATAAGAATCCGGCTTATCCTATAGCACTTGAACAGTTGAAAAAAGAAAAAAGCATACCTGATGGTATGCAACTTAGACAACAAAAGTACTTAAATAATATGGTAGAACAAGATCATCGCTTTATAAAGAAGCGTATCCTTTCTATGTTAGGGCTCAAATCTTTTGACACAGCAATATCCATTCTTTCTGGAGTAGAAGCCATGCATATGATTAAAAAAGAACAGATTAATTTACGGAACCAGTCTATCCAAAATCAGAAAGAATTCGTCCATCAATTGTTTGGACTTGTAGCATAAGATATGATTCCGATAGGAATATATATGCTTTATTCTCTTTTACTTTATTTTTGCATCAGAAGATTTCCCATATATATTCGATAGATTTTACAAAACAAAAAATTCTAATAAAGAATGGTCCATTGGAATTGGCTTAGCACTAGCAAAATCAATTATCGAAGCTCATCATGGATTTATTAAAGTAGAAAGCCAACAACACTCATTCACAAAATTCACAATAACTTTTATGAAGTATTAATAGTTCATAAAAGTTATTGTAAAATCCTAACCTTTGAGTATAATTTTTAAAAATTAATCATCTGTTGAAAAAAAGAAATTCGATTAATTTATCATAAATAACTGTAGAGAAATAAATTTTTCGTTTTGGGGGTAATTAAAAATCTTAGCTTGATGGGCATAAGGGGAAACTCCATAATTACCATAAACATTTTGGCGTAGTTTCAATATACATCAGACCACTATGTTAGTGGATTCCATAATGCCAAAGCGAATATCCAATTTGGATCACCATTTCCTTGATGATTTTGAACAGCTTCATACACTGTCCCTTGATGTTCTACTTTATCTCCCTTTGTATATGCCTTCTTCGGATCCCATTTTTCATAAGATACATTTTGATCTTTTGTTTTTACCGGAAGAATGTTACTTTGAATTGATGTATTTCCAGCTGCATCTACAGCCTTCACTGCATATTTATATTCCTTATTAGCTGTTAAGTTTTGATCATTAAACGTCGTTCCTTGTACCGTTTGAATCAATTGTCCATCGCGTAGTACCTGATATTCTTTTACACCTACATTATCTGTAGAAGGGTTCCATTTTAGCTCTACACTATTAAAAGCAACGTTGCTTGCATATAATCCTTGTGGTTGTGTGGGAGCTTCTGTATCTGGTTTCGGATTAACAACTTGATTTACTTTTTTCAGGCCATCTTTTGTAACTTCATACATTGCTTTTTTATCAAAGTTTTCACGTTTATTATTACCTAAATTTATTAATGTTGCCCTCTCTCTGCCTTCTAGATGTGTAAGTTCAATAAAATCACCGATCTTTACTGGAACTTTTTGTGTTTCAGCATTTTGTTGTTTATTCCCATAAACCTCTCTGTTATAGACCACTTTACCTGATGTATTTTGCACTTTAATACTTGCATATGTACTATCAAAGTAGTTATGTGGTACACCTGCTTTTAGATCAATTTGCATTTCTTCTGTTAATTTATTTAAATTTACTTTTGCGAATTCAAAATCTCCAATTCCTTTCAGCGACCATGCAAATTGGTCTCCTTCTAAGATATCATCTGTATTTGGTACATGGTTTTTTATTTGAGTAAGAAGATCCATCATCGGTCGCGGTTCATTTGCAAAAACAGAAATGATATTGTTATTTAATTCTTTCCACTCAGCATCTGTTACATTTGGATTTTGTAACATAAGAGAAACGTAATCTTCCCATACTAAAAAATTGATTGGTAAAATATTGGTGGATATTTTATAAATTGCAATTTTATTATCTTTTGAAGTCATCGCTTTCGCTAACCAGCGTAATCGCTCTGATTGATCTAGTTTTACTGGGTCACGTTCAGCATTTTCAAATAGTAGCATATACGGCACTTGCTTTGTCGGGCTATTATCTGACCAAGGAATAGCAGTTGCATCATGACGGCTCGACTGACTCCATCCAGATATATCATTTCCTAAATTCCAAGAAGATGGATTGTTATTCCATATAAGTGCACAATGTCCAGGTTGTCCAACAGGCATAGCTGCTACTCCAAACGCTTGGCTTACTTGCGTACCAAACTTCGAAATATTACCGCATACCCCACCAAATTTGTAAATGGAAGAAAGATTCCAACCTAAACCATAGAATGCATCATTTCCAGCGTGAATGCTAACTCCATCCTTGTTATGGGTTACATAATTAATCAAATATGCACTTTCCCCTACCTTATCTTGATTTTTAAGTTCTGGATGTTCCGTATTAATCATATTCCTTGCCCAAGTTAAATCTTCTTCTGGTGACCAAGTATTCACTACTAGCCTTAAATGCCAAACATCATATGTTCTAAAGCAAGGAAGTAACTCATTATTTTGATCTGCTGATTTATAATGTTGGTACCTTGTTAATGGATTAATAGGTTGATTGTTTGTCCAATATTTTATAGGTTCAGCATGAGCTAACGATGTAGCTATCGCTAGTTTTAAATACAATCCTTCGTGAGAATTTGCATCCGCATTCCAGATTGTATTCCATATCTCAAGTGCATTTACAGGATTTTTTCCAGTTGGACTACCACCTTCAAGATAGGTATTCATCACATCTGTATTTTTCATAGCCCACCCAAGAAATTTCTGATGATCAGCATCTTTTTTTGCAAATGTAGCCATTGTTACAGCACCTGTTTGTGATATGAATTGCCACTGAGCCAAAGCTGCTGCAAATCCTGGGTCTGCAAGCTTCTTTTTTAAATTCTCTTCAGTAATACCCCCAATATTTCCATTCAGATATGCTGTGAGATTATTCAAATGAGCTTCAAAATTACCATTTGCAATGGCTTGATCTGTCTGTTGATTCAATGTTTCTAAAGTGAATGTTTCTTGATTGAATGACATTGTTTCAGCTGAAACCTTTGTATGAGGAATCGTAGCAATACTTCCTAAAATAATAGGCATAGTTAGTAATAAAGATGAAATCCTTTTCAAAATAATTTCCCCCTTTTTTGTTTTTGATTTTTGACTGCTGCATGACTCTCCTTTATATAAAATAATTCCCATGCCATCAACTTAAAAATTCAAAATAAGCGGTTTCCATAACGATAAAGTAAATATCCAATTCGAGTCACCATTTCCTTGATGATTTTGAACAGCTTCATACACTTTCTGTTGCTGCGCTTGTTCTTCCGCAAAGATTTCTAATGAGGGCGTTATTCCAGTAGCAAACATAGATAATGTGGCAGTTACTATCACTAAATTTTGTGTTTTTCGTTTCTGTCCCCTTTTCATACTATCCCTCCGCTATATTTTCAGAAACTTAAAATATGAATATATAAGTAATAGATATTAATTATATATTCATATTATCTATTTACACATATTTACACAATTTAACATAAATATACTCATTTATATAAGGAAATGGATATATTTTAATTCACTTAATAAGATGAATAACCAAATAAATGTATGAGAAAAAAAGATTTTAATACATTTATTATAAATAAAAAGCATAAAACACAAAAAAATGTCAAAATATTAACACATTATATTCTGGTACAAATATCTCCAGACAGTTATAACTAATCACCTTAAACTCCGATGGTTCAATTGTCCACTTTGTTAATTTCTCATTTATTATATAAATTTTATATAGCAAAGAAAACGCAACCCTATAACAAATGTCATAAAGTTGCGTCCATTGCATGTGTAAATAAGTTATTGAAACTTCTCCTTCACCTTATTACACACAATATACACTATGATTATCGGTTAGCAGCCTAACATCATAGTTTCATTCATCATACCATATCCGCCCCTAGTAAAAAAATGAATCCCTGCTAGGGGTATTTTGCATGCATAAAAATAGATACCCATATTTTGTGATATCCAGTCCATTAAAAATCTAAAAATATAGGTTGACTAATCGTAAGAAAAGCACCTGTGATATACACAAAGTGCTTTTCTCTTGTCAATTTATCTATTTTCACTATACTTATCTATTTTCTTTTTATAACTCAAACTTCTTAGAATCGTACTTTTGGCTTGTTGCAATTCATTTTGTTTATCTGTCTGTACATCTTCAACATTTTCTCCATCTGCTAATATTCTCTTGTACTTAAAAGAGTGCGCTGTTAATACTGTTTTAATCATTTTGTATTGCCCTCCTTTTGTTTGATTACTTGTATCATAAAACAAGTATCTGAAGTTTATATGTAGTCTATCTAGAGTGTATGTAAATTTAAAAAATCTCTAACAAAATGTTTGTATTGTAACGTTACCACTAAAACTACTGTTTTAAACACCATGGTTTGAAGAGACAGTCCCCCATGTTCTAGCCTCAATTCCTCCTACAGTTCTATATTGAGTAAAACTAAATGATCCCTATCATATAAAAAGAGCACCACTTTTTGGATGCTCTTCATTATAACTATATATTATTTAATTATCTTCTTTTGTTTCTACCATTTTCCCTTGTTGAGAATCCGTACCTGTACCTTCTGTTCTTTCAACAGTTTTTGCATGTTTTCCAGGTTGTGATTCTGTACCTTCTTTTGTTTCTACCATTTTTCCTTGTTGAGAATCCGTACCTGTACCTTCTGTTCTTTCAACAGTTTTTGCATGTTTTCCAGGTTGTGATTCTGTACCTTCTTTTGTTTCTACCATTTTTCCTTCTTGAGAATCTGTACCTGTACCTTCTGATTTTTCAACAGTTTTTACATCTCCTTTAGATGCTGGCACTGCATCTTTAGGTAAATCAAAGTTTTGTGAGGAAGACGTTGTTCCATCTGCACTCTGTGTAATTACTTGATTTGAATTTTCATTTGACTTTAAATTGTCCGTTTTCGCATCATCTGCACCTATTGCACCACCCGCTAATAATCCTGTACTTAAAAATGCTCCTGCTAATAATGTTTTAATCATTTTTCATTACCTCCTGTTTATTTGTAATATTCATCAAAAAAAGTATCTAAAGTTAATGTTTTAATCATTATCTTTATCTACTTGCTTTTTGATTACATTTAGCATAAGGCAAGAATCTATAGTTGATATGGACTGTATCTGGAGATTATGTAAAGAAAAATAGATGATCAATTGTATATCCTAATGAATGCTTAGACAAGATTAACATTTTATATGAGTTTGATAGTTGAATTACCCTTTGTTTTTGATCGTAAGGTTTATGGATGGGGTAAAGCCTATTGTGGACCTAATCTTTTCTAATTTGAAAGTAAACTTTTGGCTAAAAGTTTACTTTGGAGTTTTGAATCATTTTATAACTAATTTTGTAATAAATTTCTCAATATAGATATACTTGTTAAGTATGGTTTTAATATTCAAAATTAACAAAAAATAAATTATGATAAAAATATGATGGTTATCCTTTTGTTTACTCCTTGTGCTGAAGATAAGATTGTGTTCCCGATCTTATCTTTTTTCTTTGTAGATTTTTGATACAAAAAAAGAATCCTTATAATAAGGATTCTGCAACAGGAAATAACAAAATATAAACAATTGTAGCTTTGAATTAAATTTTAATCAAAAGTGTGCCCAAATCCTCATTTTACAGTGAAAAATGGAAGCCATTTAAAAAAAAGATTGATTAAAATAACTTCTATATTTGTACATACATATTGTGTTTTTATAAAAAAGTTTGATAATTTTAACAAGCGAATAGTGAAGAATTACTCCTGTTCCAGTGTTATTTACATTTACTACATAAAATTTCGTTTGCTCTCTTAGCTAATACTTTATCTAATTGTCCAACAGGCATATTTTTTTCTTCAGGTAAAACTAAAGAAACTACAAATTGTTCACCATGTTCGATTGTTTTACCACATTGTGAACATACTAAATTTACATCTTTAAAATGATTTTTAAATTTATCTAACATATCATTTATTCCTCCTATTTAATTGTATAATATATAAAATTTAAATATCATTATATTTATTATACAAGATTAAAAAGAAAAGATGGAGTTTAATTCCAATTCACACCATCTTTAGCAACAACTATTTTGGGTATCACCAGCATTTCAGAAAATAACCACGCTAAGCCAAAAATACAATAAGCTGTCCATACGGACAGCTTATTTACATAATTTTCGTTATTGGAAGTTGATTAATATTAGTTTAAAGTTAGCATAAAGTAACTTATTTATCATTATGTTGATTGGGATTATACATTCCGTTTTGAACCATATAATATTCTATTACTTGGTCTAACCATCTTTCTTCTTCCTCTGTGTAAGGAGAGGCCATCATACATTGAAAATCTTCTATTTCCTCGTCCTCTAATTTTCCAAAAGCATGCATAGCCTCTTCACCAACATATTTAAGAGATGCCTGCAAATGTTTATTTGCTAACTCTTGTACTTCTGGATCATGAACTGGTTTTCCAACTAACCTCTTCACATCTCTCGATAAATCAATAAACTCTTTATCTAAGGATAAATTCTCCTCATCAGTTTTATTGTAAACTTTATCTGTAATTTCTTTAGAAGTGAAATGTTCAAGCCATGTACGTTGATTTTCTTCATTTTGAATGTTATTAATCAAACTAATTAATATTTCACTTGGAACATCCTTTTGACTATCTAACAAAGAAATTGTTTGATTAATTGCGTTCAGAACTTTATCTAAATGCTCTTTTTTCTTCTCAAATGCTTTTTGTTGTTGAATTAAAGTGTCCTGTAAGCTTAAGTTGAGACTTGTATTAGTTAGCATTAATCTTATTTCTTCTAGGTTATAACCTAAGAATTTTAGGGCCAAGATATTTTGAAGTTTTACTATATGATCCTCTCCATATAGTCGATGGCCAGAACTGAGGTCTTTTTGAGCTTTGAGTAGCCCTATTTCGTCGTAATAATGCAATGTCCTTATTGAAACACCAGTTTTCTTAGAAAATTTACCAATTGAGAAACTTAAATCATTACCCAACTTATATAACCTCCTTACAATCTATTATTAATTTCATCATAATATCTAACGTAACTGGAGGTTCAAGCATTAATTTTTACAATTTAAATTTTGTATATTCTATACATGCTTGGTTAACATAACATCTTATTATCTGTAGCAAGAAAAAGGAGTATACCTACGCTCACAAGGGAACCTCCTTTTTTTGTTCTATGGATCTATGCAATTTTTTATACATTCCTATCCTGGCACGATTTTAGGGTTCTCGTTTGTTACTGGATTAGCCAAAAAACTGTATAAAATCTTGCATACTCTTAGCGTGGGGTTTTTCCAAAATGCTGGCGGTACACCAGTATGTATTACATAGCAAGTGTAGAGATTGCTTGTTTGTAGATTAATTGTTGTTTACCACGAATCATCATTAGGATGGTAAATTTATCTGTTGCAAGGATCTGCCCACGTACTGGAACGCCATTCTTTAAAAATACAGTAATTTCCCCTTTTTTCTCTTTCAATTGCTCATACATATCTTCTTGTAAATTAAACATGAAATGCGCCCCCTGGTTTGTTTGTATTTACTTTTCTTCTAATACATGCTACTTTTCATTGTTGGATATTTGTGATTCCCATTCACTTTCTATTTTTCTAAACCATTTTCCTATTTTGCTTAGATAATATCTTTTTACT
>NZ_QORY01000015.1:197321-281784 GCF_008368755.1 Bacillus sp. AR2-1 | reverse complement strand
ATTTATTTCTCTTTTCATTTATTCTAAAGCTACTATTTTATAATTGATTTCACACCTTCATACTAATTTTATATACATATCTAACTTGAGCCTCAAAAATGAGTTCCTTAATCACTTGATATAGTTTGCTGTATAAGAAAAAATCAAGGTAGTTTAGATACTTTAAGCAAAATTGATACTTCATCTTTTCTCTTAACTAAGCAATTTAATTTTTATGTATTATAACTTAAGGGCTGAGGAACAAATTTTTCTTCAACTACTAACTCGCTAATAAAATTCTGGATATTTTCCAAAAATGTTTACTGTAATGGGATATAAGGAGAACATATATTAGTCATGGTATTTCCTTTTTTAGTTTAATTGTGATGCAGTGGGCCCCCCTATATAAAAGAAACCGCAGTTTACATCCAAACTGCGGTATTTCGACGTACAAGGAATTTCATAAATCATTAGTCACTGTCTAAATTGTACTCCACATTTATCAATATCTGTTTCTATTTTTTTACTTTGCAAAAGAACTAAGGCTAATTTCTTATAGAATGAAAGCAAGGCAATTGTTTAATATATGTATCGCTATAACATATGCAATGGATCTTTTAGAAATAAGATAAGCCACAGTAAGTATCACCGAGCCAGGTAAATAAATAGCAATATCCGAAAGTTGGTTTGTATGAAGAAGTGTAAAAATAATAATCGAAATGATAGATGCAATAGCAGTACCAATATGATAAGAAAAACGATTTATTAATATGTGACGAAACACAATTTCTTCAAGTATTGGTCCCAGAATACCAAATATAAGCAATGTAAATATAATAGGTACCTCTGCACCCGTTTCAAGAAGCTGTTCTTGGTTCTCTGGCTGACCAGTTGCTAGAAAACGCATAATAGACTGTTCCACAATTACCGTAAATAAAACCACCATAGGAATACTTACTATTTTCAAAATTGTCTTCTCTTTAAAATAAGTAAAACTTTGAATGATTTCTTTCCTAAAGAAAATTATTCCTATAATAGCAGGTACAGTAAAACTGATGGCACTAAGAACAAATTCTGATTCAACTAAATTGACATTAGCTAAAAGTGATATGCCAAATAATATGTACAAGCCAATTTGAAATGGTACAAACAGTGTAAAGATTATTAGCATAGTAAGTTCTTTTTTATTCATTTTTATAAAGTTCATTTTATTATCCTCCTAATTAAATTACCTACAATCTTTGAATTTTCTTTCTGCATTAAGTTCTCCTTCTAAATATATTTATATAAGATTCAAAACCGGACGGTTCGGTCCGGAAACTAATAATACTATAAGTTTCTAGTTTTGTTAATCCTTTTTACAAAGTATTAACAAAATCAAAATGACAAAAATACAAAATACTTATATGTCAGTTTCTTATTTACAATTAAATTTCAGTACTCATTAATTATTAACGATTTCCTTTTTAAAGAATGAAGTGATAAGGCTTTTAACCGCAAGGAATGCGGTAGATATCCTAATATATGAAGTGAAAGTGGGGGTAGTTCAAACACTTTAGCTAAACATATTAATAGAGATTATATATAATAATCATATGTCTATACACTAAAATATATATTTTTACATCTTCTACGATTTTAGGTAAAATTAGTTGAATAAAATGACTGAATTAAACAATTGGTCATGTTGTTTTTGGCGGAAAATTCACTCTAATGATATGGATAATACAATTTGATTAACCTCTTTTCAAACTGTATTGTTTGAGGTTTCCATAAGATATTTCTGTTCCAAATTTATTTATACTTACAAAAAAATTAAGAAAATAGAGGGTAAACATTACCTGGAATATTAAGATCGTTTTTATTAGGAGGATTACAAAGCATGACTAAAGTTGATAAGGTAAAAGAAAAAATTATTGAAACATCTTTATATTTATTTAATACAAATGGGATAACTCGCACATCCATCCAGGATATAATGACAGCTACTGAACTACCTAAAGGATCTATTTATCGTAGATTCAAAAATAAAGAAGAAATTGTCCTTGCTGCCTACGACAAAAGTGGTGAGATTATGTGGAGTCATTTTCATAAAGCAATGGAAAATAAAAAGACAGCAATCGATAAAATCCTTGCAATATTCCTTGTATATCAAGATGCAGCTAATAATCCTCCTATTGCTGGAGGCTGTCCATTACTTAATAGCGCAATTGAAAGTACTGGGGTATTTCCAGAATTACAAAAAGCAGCAGCAGAAGGTTATGACGATACAGTAATGTTAATGGCTTCTCTCATAAAAGAAGGAATAGAGAAACAAGAACTTAAAGAAGATATAGACATTATATCACTCGCTTCTTTTCTTGCATCTTCAATGGAGGGAGCTATTATGGCAAGTCGAGTATCTAACGATAATATACACCATCATTATTTTATTGAACAAATAAAACATCATCTTTTCACTTATTCTAAATAAGTGAAAACTTGCATTGTTTTTATCCGATTTTTATAGACTTAAATTGAATAAATACCCCTCATAAACAGTATCTTCTGTTTATGAGGGGTATTTGAATAGTTTTTAGTAAAGGTAACTTTTTAGACGATGTTTCATGTTTCTTATTGAATGGATTTGTTATCGTTACTACAGAAAAAGCAAAAAAGAATGAATTACATATAAATCGATTTATATGTTTCAAGTGTATCTATGTTGAGGTTGTAAATATATACAATAAAGTTTCATTTTAAATACTAAGTGTAGTAGAAGTTCAGTTAGATAAAATTCGGTAGTCGAAATTTCTTGCATAAAGCTGTATAATGCTTGTAACGAAAAGGAAATACAGGAAAGGATATGTAATGAGTTACTATGGATAAAGATAAACAACAATTAAGCGTTGAAGTTGCAAGATTATACTATCAGTCAGATTATAGTCAGCAGGAAATTGCTAATAAATTAAATATTTCAAGGCCGACTATTTCTAGATTATTAAAGTACGCGAAAGAAAAAGGATTTGTTCAAATTAGCATAGCCGATCCATTTGCTGATTTAGATAACGTTGGAAATTTACTGAAAGAAAAGTACAACTTGTTAGAGGCACATGTCGTATTTTCTCCAGTACCAGAATATGCAACGATTACAGAGTATATTAGTAAATATGCAGCTGAGTATATGGAAAAGACGGTTAAAACTGGTGATATCGTTGGTGTAAGCTGGGGAATGACGATGTATGAAATCGCTAGAAAAATTGTACCACAACATGTAAAAGGTGTAGAAGTTGTTCAGTTAAAAGGTGGTATTAGTCATTCGAGTGTAAATACATATGCGAATGAAACGATTGCTTTATTTGCAGATGCTTTTCAAACGACACCAAGAAATCTACCCCTTCCAGTTATATTTGATAATGCAGTGACAAAAGAATTAGTAGAGCAGGATCGACATATTCATCACATTATCGAAATGGGGAAACAAGCGAATGTTGCAATTTTCACTGTAGGAACAGTGAGAGACGAAGCACTATTATTCCGATTAGGTTATTTCGATAAGGATGAAACGAATTTGCTCAAAAAACAATCGGTCGGTGACATTTGTTCACGTTTCTTTGATGGAGACGGAAAGATTAGTAGCGAAGAGATTAATCAGCGTACAATTGGAATTGAGTTAGAAGAACTGAAATTAAAGAAACGTTCTATTTTAGTTGCTGGTGGTAATAGAAAAATAAAAGCAATTGATGGTGCGTTACGTGGCGGGTATGCAAATGTATTAATTATCGATCAGCATACAGCAAAAGAATTGTTACATTATCAAAAAGGTTAGAAATAAAAGGCTTTCTCAAGATGTTAATTTTGAGAAAGCCTTTTATTTTGTTATGTATGAATTATGGGAGTGTTTTTTGAATACAAATTGCCTTTTTAAAAATAATTATGGATATTGAGATACATACTACCATTGTTAATATAAAAGTTTTGATTTTAAATATGAATTGTTTCTTAGTTAGAATGCGCTTTATTTACTACAAGAAAATTCCTTTTTGAAAAGAATGAACAAAATTTCAAAAGTGTATTTACATTCGTTCAACTAAGAGTTAGAATGAAGCTGTTAAAAGATATGAGGAGTGAAGATAATGAATATTGCAAAGTTAATTGACCATACAATTTTAAAAGCTAATACTACTAAAGAAGATGTTATGAAAGTAATCGAAGAAGCAAAGGAATATAAATTCGCTTCTGTTTGTATTAATCCTACATGGGTGAAGCTAGCTGCTGAAGAATTAGCTGGACATGATGTAGATGTTTGTACTGTAATCGGTTTCCCATTAGGAGCAAGCACTACTGAAACAAAAGCATTTGAAACAAAAGATGCTATCGCAAAAGGTGCAACTGAAGTTGATATGGTAATCAACGTAGGTGCTTTAAAAGACGGCGATAACGAGTTCGTTGAAAAAGATATTTATGAAGTAGTACAAGCAGCAAAAGGAAAAGCTCTTGTAAAAGTAATCATTGAAACTTGCCTATTAACAGATGAAGAGAAAGTACGCGCTTGTGAATTATCAGTAAAAGCTGGTGCTGACTTCGTAAAAACTTCAACTGGATTCTCAACTGGCGGAGCAACTGCTGAAGACATCGCATTAATGCGCAAAACAGTTGGACCAAACGTTGGTGTAAAAGCATCTGGTGGCGTTCGTACACGTGAAGATGCAGACAAAATGGTAGCTGCTGGAGCTTCTCGCGTTGGAGCAAGTGCTAGTGTTGCAATCGTATTAAATGATGCAAAAGGTGCTACAGATAACTACTAATCATTAATGAAGTTAAAAGCAATAGATACACAAAGTAAAGTGTATCTATTGCTTTAACAATTGAAAAAAATGTAAGCGGATACGAATGGGAGGAGACGGCTTATGAAATATTTAATCGGTATTTTTGGCCTCGTATTGATTTTAGGTATCGCTTGGCTTGCTAGTAATGATAGAAAGAAAGTCAAATATCGCCCAATCATAACGATGGTTATATTACAATTCATTTTGGGGTTTTTATTATTAAATACAAGTGTAGGGAATATATTAATTAGCGGAATAGCAGATGGTTTTGGAGAGCTATTAAAATATGCCGCTGACGGTGTGAATTTCGTATTTGGTGGATTAGTAAATCAAAAAGAGTTTTCGTTCTTTTTAAGTGTATTAATGCCAATCGTATTTATTTCAGCTTTAATAGGTATTTTGCAACACATTAAAGTATTACCTATTATTGTGAAATCTATTGGTCTAGCATTAAGTAAAGTAAATGGAATGGGGAAACTAGAATCATATAACGCTGTTGCTTCTGCGATTTTAGGACAATCTGAAGTGTTTATTTCAGTTAAGAAACAACTAGGATTATTGCCAGAGAAAAGAATGTATACATTATGTGCATCTGCAATGTCTACCGTTTCAATGTCTATCGTTGGATCATATATGGTGTTATTAAAACCACAATATGTTGTAACCGCTTTAGTGCTTAACTTATTCGGTGGTTTTATTATCGCTTCTATCATTAACCCTTATGAAGTTACTGAAGAAGAAGATATGTTAGAAGTACAAGAAGAAGAGAAAAAGACTTTCTTTGAAGTATTAGGGGAATACATTATAGATGGATTTAAAGTTGCAATTACAGTAGCAGCTATGTTAGTCGGTTTCGTTGCTTTAATCGCATTCATTAATGCAGTATTTAAAGGTGTAATCGGTATTTCATTCCAAGAAATTCTTGGTTATGTATTTGCACCATTTGCATTTATTATGGGTGTACCTTGGCATGAAGCAGTTAATGCCGGAAATATTATGGCAACAAAATTAGTATCAAATGAATTTGTCGCTATGACAGATTTAGCACAAGGAAACTTTAATTTCTCAGATAGAACGACAGCGATTATATCTGTATTCTTAGTTTCATTTGCAAACTTCTCTTCAATTGGAATTATTGCAGGGGCAGTTAAGAGCTTAAATGAAAAGCAAGGAAATGTAGTCGCAAGATTTGGTTTGAAATTACTTTTCGGTGCAACATTAGTAAGTTTCTTATCAGCAACAATCGTAGGCTTATTATTTTAACAGATTCATATCATATAAAAAGGAATGGTGATTGTAATGAGAATGGTAGATATTATTGCGAAAAAACGTGACGGCAAAGAATTAACGACTGAAGAAATCAAATTCTTTATTAATGGATATACAGACGGAAGTATTCCTGATTATCAAGTGAGTGCACTTGCAATGGCAATCTTCTTTAAAGATATGACAGATCGCGAACGTGCAGATTTAACGATGGCGATGGTTGAGTCTGGAGAAACGATCGATTTATCAGCAATTGAAGGAATTAAAGTAGACAAACATTCAACTGGCGGTGTTGGTGATACGACAACATTAGTATTAGGACCATTAGTAGCTGCTTTAGATGTACCAGTAGCAAAAATGTCTGGTCGTGGTTTAGGACATACAGGCGGAACAATTGATAAATTAGAAGCGGTAGAAGGATTCCACGTTGAAATTACGAAAGAGCAGTTCATTGATATTGTAAACCGTGACAAAGTAGCTGTTATTGGACAAACTGGAAACTTAACACCTGCAGATAAAAAGATTTATGCATTACGTGATGTAACAGGAACAGTAAACTCAATTCCTTTAATCGCGAGTTCAATTATGAGTAAAAAAATTGCAGCTGGTGCTGACGCAATCGTACTTGATGTAAAAACAGGTGCTGGCGCATTTATGAAAACAGAAGAAGATGCAAAAGAATTAGCACATGCAATGGTGCGTATCGGAAATAATGTAGGACGTCAAACGATGGCTGTTATTTCAGATATGTCACAACCGCTTGGATTTGCAATTGGTAACGCTCTAGAAGTGAAAGAAGCGATTGATACGTTAAAAGGTGAAGGTCCAGAAGATTTAACGGAATTAGTACTTGTATTAGGAAGTCAAATGGTCGTACTTGCGAAAAAAGCAAATACGTTAGAAGAAGCTCGTGAAATGCTAATTGAAGTTATGAAAAACGGAAAAGCAACTGAGAAGTTTAAAGAGTTCTTAAGCAATCAAGGCGGAGATAGTTCAATTGTAGACAATCCAGAAAAAATGCCACAGGCGAAGTATGTAATTGATGTACCTGCAAAAACTTCAGGTGTTATTTCTAACATTGTTGCAGATGAAATTGGTATCGCAGCTATGCTACTTGGTGCTGGCCGTGCGACAAAAGAAGATGAAATCGATTTAGCAGTAGGATTAATGTTACGTAAAAAAGTTGGCGATGCAGTAAAAGAAGGCGAGCCATTCGTAACGATCTATGCAAATCGTGAAAATGTAGAAGATGTAAAAGCAAAAATTTATGAAAATATTTCTATTGCTGAAACAGCAGTGGCTCCTAAATTAGTTCATACAGTTATTACTGACTAATCATAATTACACATACTTTAAGGGGGAAATAATATGGATAAGAAAAAATATATCGAAGAAGCAAATAAGATGTTAGCAAAAGCATATATTCCGTATTCGAAATTTCCTGTTGGCGCAGCATTAGTTACGAAAGAAGGTAAAATCTATACTGGTTGTAATATAGAAAATGCTTCTTACGGTTTATGTAACTGTGCAGAAAGAACAGCGATCTTTAAAGCAGTATCAGAAGGGGAGCGCGACTTTAGTTACTTAGTTATTACAGGCGAAACGGACGGACCGATATCACCATGTGGTGCTTGTAGACAAGTAATTGCTGAATTCTGTGAACCGAAAATGACAGTTTTACTAACGAATGTAAAAGGTGATGAAAAAGAAGTGACTGTTGAGCAATTACTTCCAGGTGCTTTCTCGATAGAAGATTTAAAATAAGTTGAAAAGTCATTCCGCAAATATTAATTGTGGAATGGCTTTTTTATTTTCAAAAGTTGAATGTAATATTTTGTTCATATTCCGTTCATAAACTTTGTGTAAAATGATTGCAACGAATATGGAAAGTTTACAGCAGGAGGAATAAAATGAAGAAATTATATAATGCAGCATTTATTTACTTAATTATAGGTTTATTATATAGATAGGAGTGGATAGTATGATAGCACTTTTATCAAGTATTGTAGCGGTTTGTATGGCTGTTGGTGTCATGTTTCTTCGCTTTAAAGCAGCGAAAAAACCGGTAACGAAAAAGAAAATTATATTACCGCCAATTTTTATGAGTACTGGCGCAATGATGTACTTCTTACCGGAGTTTCGATTAACATCGTTAGAAATAGTAGAGGCGATTAGTATAGGACTTATTTTCTCTATATTTCTTATTAAAACAACTAAGTTTGAAATAAGAAACGAACATATATATATGAAACCGTCAAAAGCATTCATATTTATTTTAGTGGGCTTATTGGCTGTACGAGTAGCGTTAAAATCGTATTTAAGTCAATCAATTGATTTAGCAGAGTTAAGCGGAATGTTTTTCTTACTTGCATTTGCGATGATTGTGTCGTGGAGAATTGCGATGTATCGCTCATATGTTAAATTGGAAAAGACAATAAAAAGAGCTGGAATTTCTAAATAGGAATTCCGGCTCTTTTTATGTTTTATACGATTGTTTTTTTAGCTTTGATTTCATTTGCTTAATTTTAAACGTATTTGAGCATCTTGTAATGCGGCTGGTGTAACGTTAAGACCATGTTGATCAACAATTTTTGTGTTTAATAAAATGGAATCTAAGCTTCCACGAAATGTTTTTGTATAGTTTTGACGCAGCATTTGTTGTTCTTGTTTTTCATCAACTGTTAATCCATATGCTTTTTCTTTTTTTGATAATTCGTTAATACGGAATAAAATGTTTTTCATTTGATTCACCTCTAGTTTCAATTAATTACATTAGTTACTTACTAATGTATAGTTATTGTAACGTATCTTTTAATAAGTGTCAATGCTTATAAACATTCATTGTTTTGTAAGTGTGTGGGGTGATAAAGAATGAAAAAACCACAAATACTTGAAATAGGGAAGATGTTAATATACAATACCTAAGTAGGGTATATAAAGTTATTATTTTACTTTATGAGAGTAATAAGCAAAAAGGAGTATGTAATAATGAATGCAGTAATTTCAAAGAAAGAAACAATCATCTCATATACGATTGCTATTTTATTTATTTTAGCCATGGTAATAGCAGGTGTGTTATTAAATGATCCAGAAGTCATTTTGCCGGAAATAGCGGCAATGGCAATCGCTTTATGGGCATACCGTGAGCCGGGATGGCTAAGACAACCAGAAAAAATCTTTATTGCACCGTCAATAACAGCTGTAATTGGTTTTATGGTGAATCAAATGGATATAGCCTATTTAGGGAAAGTAAGCTTAACGCTTGTATTGATGATGCTGTTTTTACGTGTTATTCAGTCCAATTTAGCACCATCTATTGCGACAGGTTTATTACCATTAGTAACAAATGCGACGGAATGGTCATTTGTTATCTCAGTCTTCGTTTTGACATTTATTTTAATGATGGGTGTTCTTATTTTTAAATTGAATAACGGTATTGAGCGAAAAGTGAATATACAGTATAAATATATGACTGTATTTCTAATACTAAATTTCGTTTGGATCAGTTTATGTTGGATAACTGGTTATGAACAATTAGCGGTTATTCCGCCAATTCTAGTCGTTGTGTATGAATCACTTCAAAAACCGATGTACAATGAAAAAATGGCATTTAAACAAATAGTAGTATTAACTACATCAGCAACTGTTGGAACTTTATTGTATTTTGCAATTGATTCATGGATTGTAGTTACTTTATTCAATATGATATTAATGCTTATTTTATTAAAAATAGTTGGAGTACGTATTCCAGCAGCGTATGCATTTCCCTTACTTCCGCTCGTATTTCCTGATGAAATGATAAAAATGTTACCAGTAGGTTCATTCATTGCAGGGGTATTTTTATTTGGTGCAGTACTATTGTATAAGAAGTGGGAGATGAAACAAAAGGGCATGCAGAAGAGTGAAATATAATTTGTAAAAAAGGTAAGTTCAAATCACTTGAACTTACCTTTTTTATTTATACCCAATATAAGGATATATCATAAATTCCGACTAAAATGAGTAGTACCCCTGCTATAAGTTGAATGTGTTTTCCTATTTTTCGGCTCTTTTTAAGTAGTGCTCCATTTAATCCAAGGTAGGAAATGATGAACATTAATATAACGATAGGGAGAGCAGTTCCTATCGAAAAGAATGTCGGAAACAAGTAACCATAATTATATGAGAAAGATAAAGGGATTAACGTTCCGAAAAATAGAACGAACATAGTCGGACAGAAAGCTAAGGAAAAGAAGAATCCAAGTAAAAATGAGCCAACCTCATTTTGTTTTCGTATAAATTTGATCGAGAAGAAACTTCTTCCTTTTATAATACCTGCCAACATTAGCCCCATTAAAATTAATAAAGGTCCAATTATTTTTCGTAACCATGGGAAATACAAAGTTAATATTTGCTGAATCTCTTTTCCTAAAAACCATACTAATAGTCCAAGTGTCGTAAAAGCTATTATTTTTCCTAAAATGAATAACAATATATGTTTCCATGCATGTCCCTTTTGTAAAGATTGATTCCCATAAAGTGTAATAGCGCTAATGTTTCCTGTTAATTGGCAAGGAGCAAGGGTACCTACAATGCCTAATAAAAATGCAAATAAAAGAGGAATTGATTTCGTAGCATTCGCGACATCCATTAAAGGAGACATGAGTTGATAACTCCACTCGCTAATTGTTGAAAACACGTTATATTCACCTTTCTAATTAAATTGAAATGCTCCTTCTTTCGTAATCTGCTTCCAAGTCTTCCCCTCATCTGTAGAAAGGAACACATTTGCTTTCATTGTAGCAAATACTATTTCAGATGAATTTTGAGGATTTTGTGATATGTACATAATTGCATCTTTAGAATCTAAAGATGGAGTTTGTATGTTTGTTTCTTCATTTGTAGCAATTGATTTCTTCGTTATCATTTGCTTATTGATAGGGGCGTAAAAAACATCTTCATTACTTAATGTAACTGCTGTCGATTCAAGTGATGTAGAGAATAGTTCAAATGTATTTCCGTAATCTGTAGATAAGTAAACACCATCTTTAGCACTTACCGCGACTACACTAGATTGATCAGGATGTACGGAAAAGGAATGAATTGTACTTGAAAGACCTTTTAACTTACTATTTTTCCAATCTTGTCCGTTGTTCGTACTGAAATAAAAACCTTGTTGTAATTTAGAATTTGGACGCTCATTGTATAAATAAATTGCTTCCGTATTATATCCAACAGCAAGGTTGTGAAAATCAGATTCTCCATAAAACGCTAGCTTCTCGAGGGTATTACCGCCATCAGAACTTTTCATTAATCCTAAAGGATTTTTTAAATTTGCACCTGGTTCAGGATGGCCGCTGGCAAAGAATCCGTTCTTCGTTGCCTGAAACCCCATATAATCATGTAGCTCAGTCTTAGTTTCAAACCATTTTCCATTTTGATAAACTTTTATACCACTGTGAGTGGCAATAGAAACTCCGGGCATATTTCCTGCATAGCCAATTCCATGAATGTGCTCGATTTTTCCAGATGTAGTTTCCTTATAGAAGTTTTGTGGACTCGTATTTCCTGTTTCTGTATGTTTTCGTTGAGATTGCACCGTGTCTTTCTTCACTGGTGCTGTTTCGGCGTTGCTAGAACATCCTGTAATGATGAACAAAGAAGTAATTGCTATCCCTGTTGCTACATAATATTTCAAAGTTGTAGCTCCTTTCCTATATATGAGATTTTAAGTATATGGAATAAATGTCAAGAAATTGTGGAGTGGTATGCATAATTTAGATTGGAATGGGCACTAGTAATGAAAATTTTCCTTTTTCTATGAGTACTATCAATTGACGAAAAATTATAACAATAATAAAATGAATTGTATTGGGTAATTAGATTTACAAGTATACATAGAACGCTAGGGGGATTATTATGAAATCAACATTTTTTGCTCAAAATAGAGAACGATTAGTAAACACATTACCAGATGAATCTATTACTATTTTATTTGCTGGACAAGCACCTCATATGTCAGCGGATGCACATTATAAATTTGTGCCGAATCGAAATTTTTACTATGTAACAGGAATCGAGGAACCAAATGTTATTTTCATGTTGAAGAAGTTTGGAAATAGTGTTGAAGAAACACTGTTCATTGAAAAATCGGATCCAGTCATGGAAAAATGGGTCGGTAAAACAGTTTCTAACAAAGAAGCAGAGAAAATTTCAGGTATAAAGAAAGTTGTATATTTAGATAGCTTTGAAAAGACAATGTCAAATATACTTTTTACAGAAAATGTGAAGCATCTATATTTAGATTTAGAGCGTCGTGAGTGGAATGGTACGGAGACAAAAACGCTTGCTTTTGCTAAACATGTAAGAGAACAGTATCCACACGTTTTAGTTGGTAATGTATATCCGAATATTTGTGAATTACGAGTGTTTAAAACAGAAGAAGAAATTGAAATCATAAAAGAAGCAATTGCTGTAACGAAAGAGGGCATTTACAACGTACTTAAGCATGCAAAAGCTGACATGATGGAGTATGAATTAGAAGCTCAATTTGATTTCACACTGAAATCATCTGGCATTAAGCATCATGCATTCAATACAATTTTGGCAAGTGGGAAAAATGCTACAGTTCTTCATTATGAAGACAATGATGCACAAATTCAAAATGGTGATTTAGTACTGCTAGATTTAGGCGCTCAAAAAGACTACTATAACGCTGATATTAGTTATACATTCCCGGCAAATGGAACATTCTCTAGTCGCCAAAAACAAATGTATAATATTGTATTAAAAGCATTGAAAGAAACAACGGAACTCATTAAGCCAGGAGTAAAGTTTGCTGCATTAAATGAGCATACAAAAAAGGTACTAGCAGAAGAGTGTAAAGAAATTGGTTTAATTCAAGAAGACGAAGAGTTATCAAAATACTATTATCATGGTGTTAGCCATTTCCTTGGTTTAGATACGCATGATGTAGGAACATATAAAGATAGAGTGTTAGAAGAAGGCATGGTTATAACAATTGAACCTGGTCTTTATATTGAAGAAGAAGCAATTGGAATTCGTATTGAAGATGACATTCTTGTAACGAAAGACGGACATGAAAACTTGTCAAAAGATATTATTAGAGAAGTTGAAGAGATTGAAGCGTTTATGAGAGAAAACAATGTAAATATAAAAAAAGATGAAGTTGTTACGAAATAATCATTAGAAGAGGCGCTCAATTTTGGGCGTCTTTTTATTTAGCTCATTGCATATCTCCATATTTTCTTGAAAATCATTTTTTATAATGATTTTGAAAAAGAAAAAGGAGGGGTTTCCATGAAGAGATTTGTGTTAACAGCAGTTACAGTCTCTGTCATATCTTTAATTGCTGCATGTTCTGCGACCACAAATACAACAAACGATCATAAAAATATGAACGATAAAAAAACACCACAGACTGAAACGGCTACAAAACCATTGAAAGTTGAAATAGGACCAGAAGTTACTTTAATAGCGAAAGAAGAAAAGCAAAAATTAAGTAACGGTGTTATTGTTCCAGTCTGGACATTTAATGGCTCATCTCCTGGTCCAGAAATTCGGGTGAAAAAAGGCGAAAAGGTGAAAGTGACATTAAAAAATGAACTATCTGCACCAGTATCTATTCATTGGCATGGGTATCCTGTCCCAAATAATATGGATGGAATTCCAGGTGTGACGCAAGATGCGGTTGAATCTGGAAAAAGTTTCACCTATGAGTTTGAAGCGAACGTACCAGGAACGTATTGGTATCATTCACATCAAGATTCTGTAAATCAATTAGATAGAGGTTTGTATGGAGCGCTCATTGTAGAAGATACAAAGGAAAAATATGATAAAGATTACACATTAATGTTAGATGAATGGGTAACAGATAAAGAAGAGATTAATAAACAGTTAAAAGAAATGACAAAAGGAAAAACAGAAAAAGCAGATGGTAATAAATCTAGTAAGGATAATGAAAATACGAAAAAGAATGAAGATAAGAACGGCATGGATCATTCCGGTATGGACATGGGCAGTGATAAAAAAGACTCTAGTAATATGACAGGAATGGACCATGGAAATATGAAGATGGAAGGCCATGATATGAGTATGTATGACTTATTCACAATCAATGGTAAAAGCGGGGATTTAGTAGAACCATTAAAAGTGAATAAGGGGGATAAAGTCCGTCTTCGACTCGTTAATGCTGGTTATCTATCACATGATATACACGTTCACGGTCATGATATAAAAGTAATTGCGACAGATGGTCAACCAATAAACGATCCAAAAGTTATAAAGGATCAAGTAATTTCAATCGCACCTGGTGAACGTTATGATATTGAATTTACTGCTAATAATCCTGGGAAATGGTATGTTGAAGACCATTCAGCAAATAAAGGTGCAAAAGGAATGAAAGCTGTTATTGAATATGATGGCAGCAAAGAGATGAAAGATAAAGCAGATGAAAAAGAAAAATTATCAAGATTAGATATAACGAAATATGGTGCTAAAAAACTAGGTAGTTTCACGTTAGATCAGCAGTATACTGCCACATATAATATGGACTTGAATACGCAAATGAATGGAAATGAAATGGTATATACAATTAACGGAAAGGTATTTCCAGACATTGACCCGATTCCAGTAAAAAAGGGTGATTTAGTAAAAGTAAAATTGGTAAATCGTTCTAAAATGGACGATCATCCGATGCATTTACATGGTCACTTCTTCCAGGTGTTGAGTAAAGATGGAAAACCGATAGAAGGTTCTCCAATTGTGAAAGATACTTTGAACCTAAAACCAGGTGAAGAATATGAAGTAGCCTTTGTAGCAGATAATCCGGGTGATTGGATGTTCCACTGTCATGATTTACACCATGCTTCCGCCGGGATGGTAACAGAAGTGAAATATACAGATTATAAATCTGATTATGTTCCAAACCCAAACATTCCTAATAAGCCAGAATAATATAAAATTTATGGAGTTGATGATAATATAAAACAGCTATCTTAGGGATAGCTGTTTTAATGATTTTTAGCATGAAAAAAGCTGTTTTTAAATGTAATGTTGTGTATTGGGCATATTATTTTTATAAAAGTTTAGGCAGCGGAAGCGATAATGCCTTGTATAAGAGTTTACAAGATAAAAAATGCGATTTTTGTTATTTAGGGATTTAAAAAACATATTCGTTTCTGGTTTGGAAGTAGATAATAGAAGAAATCGCTAATTTTTTGTATAATCAGTTGATAAAATTACAGTGGTAAATTTAATGTGTTGTAGTTCAAAAAGGATAGATAATAGCCCCTTACATTTGACCCTTTTTTTATTTTATACTACAATTCGTAGTGCGAAGGGAGGGCGGGTATGTTCAAGCAAAACTATAAGTGAAATGAATAAGGCATAAATTATTTTTTTGACCGCTTGAAGCAAAAATAATAGAAATTATTTGGTGCTCAGAAGGTATCACACTGAAAGGTGTGCAGAAAAAATTAATGTTACAACGTTACAGCACATATCAAAAATTGTTAGCTGATCAGTAGTACAGTATGTGATAGATAAAATAAAGTCACCTTTTGGAAAACAGCGACTAACTTATGGGTGAGTGTTTGTGGCTTTTTTTAAGAATTTAAACTACACAGTGTAGTGCTTTGTGAAAAGAGGCAAAATGAATGCAGCAGATTAAAAGATATGGATTGTACTAGGAACGGGGATGCTTTCATTTGTCTCACCGTGCATCGGTCCAATTTTGACCGCATTATTAATGCTTGGTACAACGAATCCAGATCAAGCGTTTATTTACATTACAGTTTACAAACTGGGATTTGCGATTCCTTTTTTCTTAATTGCCTTCGTACATTACGAAAGAATGGAATAACACCTCCGTTGAATATCTAGAAATAGAGGTTGATAGAAAAGAAGAGTACAACATGAGTAGAAAAGCATTTGATATAAAAAATAATAAACTAAAGATATGATGATACTTAAATGTATTTATGGGAAGGTGTTTAATACCTATGAAAAGAATTTTAGCTAGTGTGGCAGTAGTTTCTGTTACAGGAAGTACATTTATTGGTACTGCTCAAGCGCAAACTTCTATAGTGCCAAAAGACAAAAAACATGAGCAACCTACTGATACAGTAACGTATGAAAATCCAGTAACAGTAAACACGAATGTTCTACGTGTTCGCACACAGCCAAATACGTCTAGTGCAATAATGGGGCGCGTGTATGAAGGGAAAGTTTTACAAGTTATTGGAGAAGATAACGGTTGGTTGAAAATTAATCATAACGGAAAAATTGGCTACGTAAGTGGTGAATTTGTTTCGAAAAATGGTATATCAGCGAAGACGAATGTAAGTACGAGTCGTAGTAAAACTGTAACTGCTAATATATTACGTGTTCGCACACAGCCAAATACGTCTAGTGCAATAATGGGGCGCGTGTATGAAGGGAAAGTTTTACAAGTTATTGGAGAAGACAACGGTTGGTTGAAAATTAACCATAATGGAAAAGTAGGTTATGTAAGCAGTCAATTTGTAATAGACGATAGCTCAAATGGAAGTGACAATAACAATGGAAAAGTTTAAGTAGCGAGTGGGAATTACAAAGTTAATGTATCCTCCCTCCGTGTTCGTACAGGTCCAAGTACTTCCCATACGATTTTAGGCTCTATACATAAAGGACAAGTTGTTCAAGTAACTGGTGAAGTTCAAGACTGGGTCAAAATTAACTATAGTGGACAAACTGCTTATATTAGTAAAGATTACATTTCAAAGAGTGGCTCTAATGCAAATGTAGACCAAACAAATGAACAACAAAATAATGTTATGGTTCAAACTGACGGTACATACATTGTAGACGCTACTTCTTTACGTGTGCGTACAGGTCCTGCTACTTACCATAGTGTAATTGGTGGTGTATTAAACGGACAAACATTGCAAGTAACTGGCGGTGAAAATGGCTGGTTGAAAATTAATCATAATGGCAGAACTGGTTATGTGAGCAGTGAATATGTAAAATTCGTTAAAGAGGGTACACCATCAAAACCTGAAACAAGTAATCCATCTACTGGAGCAACAGTTGGTGACTACTATGTTAACGTAAGCATGTTAAATGTAAGAAGCGGTGCTGGTACAAATCATGGTGTAATCGGTGCTTTATCAAAAGGAATAAAAGTACAAGTTCTATTTGAACAAAATGGATGGGGGAAAATTAATTACAACGGTAAAAACGGTTATGTATCAAGTAAATTTCTATCAAAAACAAGTGAGACTGATACAGAGGAGCAGCGACAATCCCAAGAGGTAAATACAACTAATGAAATTAAAACAAATGACTTTATTCAACCAGCTGCAGGAAGATATACTTCTGGATTTGAGAAACGTGGTGGGCAAATGCACCACGGATTAGATATTGCTGCTTCAGGAACAGTGCCAGTTGTTGTTGCCGCAAAAGGTGTAGTCACTCGCTCATATTATTCCACAAGCTACGGTAATGTGGTGTTTATTTCTCACAATATTAACGGACAAACATATATAACTGTATACGCTCATTTAAAGAGTCGTTCTGTTACTGCAGGTCAAAAAGTGAAGCAAGGACAACAACTTGACATAATGGGGAATACAGGACAATCTGAAGGACAACACTTACATTTTGAAATCCATAAAGGTGAATGGAATGCACAGAAGAGCAATGCTATGGATCCAAAACAATATATTAGTTAAGTAAGAATTTTTTATTTTAAGATGGGGGTATTGTATACCTCATCAAACTAAGAGAATTGAATATCTATGAACTGAAAAAATATACTATCAATCATGTAGATTTAGAAGGTTCATTAAGTGTAGAAAAGTAGAAAAATAATTGATGGTGAAGATTACGACATGAATTAATTTGAAAAAGAGAGGTCACAGCATTGTAATTCTGTGACCTCTTATTATATAATGCAAAGCTATTATTTATTAGTTTTCTGTATAATTATTAATCCTGATCCCATGCCAGAAGCTAAACTATAGTTATTATCTACAAATACTCCAAATAATAAGTAAGTCGCATCCGTAAACCACATTTCATTTGGGGCTGACGATTCAAAAGTGTTTTTTATTTTCATTTGTTAAAAAATAAAATTATCGATTATAGCTGCTAGTGTTTATGGATAGGTTGTTCATGTTCAGAGGGGAGCGGTAGGGTATGATCTGGGAATGTTACGAATACAGTAAGAACAATTACTACGCTGATCGAAAGTAATAATAAAAAACGCCGTTCGATAAAAGTAGAAAAGGTTTCTGATAAAAGTTGAATTATACATGACATAGTTATTGTTATCGTAAGTAAGAGACTAATGAACAGTATACTATGAGCTTGTTGAGCATTTAACATTTCTGTAATCATTGCTCCCATCATACTTGCCATTAATCCAGAGAACATTCCTTCTAAAGCAGTAAATAGGTGAAAACGTAGACCGACTAAAAAACCGATACAACCACTAATCAAAATAGCAAGCAATGTAGAATATAATAATTCTCCTTTAAAAAGAATACCTAAATAAAAACCTATACTTAAACCGATACTCATACTAAAAGACATAATAAATACCATATACTCCATTAGGGTACCGTTACGTTTAGAAATATATGATGTAATAAGAATCGAGATACAACAAAGTGTTAAGGCAGTCGATGTGTAAGCGAACATTATGATACCTCCCTGTCCTATCATTCATTTCATCATATGTTCGTATGGAGATTACTTATGCTTATTTATATCTGCATATTATCTACACAATTTAATAAATGTAAGTAAGTAGGTGCTTGATTTTTTGAGCATCTTTTTTATTTGTGAGCATGAGAAAGAAATTGTTATATAATGAGTTTCTATTGTGAAGCCATAAAGAATAAGCGTATAATATTATAGTTATCCCATTACTGGGAGTAACCCGCGAATGATAAATAAGATTGTTCTTTTATCATCGCCTCTAAACAGATAGACAATGAAAGTAACACTGGAATACAGATAGGGAGTTATAAAATGAAATTAATTATTGCCGAGAAACCAGATCAAGGTTTGGCTCTTGTTTCACAATTTAAATATCGCCGGAAAGATGGATATTTAGAAGTAGAAGCGAATGAGTTATTTCCAAATGGAGCGTACTGTACATGGGCAATTGGTCATTTGACGCAGTTATGTAATCCAGAACATTATCACGCTGAGTGGAAGAAATGGTCACTAAATACATTACCGATGATTCCAGAGCGTTTTCAGTTTGAGGTAACAAAGTCAAAGTATAAGCAATTTAACGTTGTGAAACAGTTGTTACATAACCCTCAGGTAACAGAAATTATTCACGCGGGCGATGCTGGTCGCGAAGGGGAATTAATCGTACGAAACATTATAAACCTTTGTAACGTGCAAAAGCCGATGAAACGTCTTTGGATTTCATCTTTAACGAAACAAGCTATATATCAAGGATTTAAAAATTTATTAGATGAAGCAGATACAATCAATACGTACTATGAGGCGTATACAAGGTCATGTGCGGATTGGGTCGTTGGTATGAATGCGTCACGCGTCTTTAGTATTTTGCTAAAGAAAAAAGGAATGAACGATGTATTTTCAGCTGGTCGTGTACAAACACCGACACTCGCATTAATTGTAAAGCGTGAAAAAGAAATAGAAAACTTTAAGTCTGAGCCGTTTTGGGAAGTGTTCGCAACCTTTAATATAGAAGGAAAGAAGTATGAGGGGAAATGGGAGAAGGATAGTGAATCCCGCTTAAAAGACCCTGATATGGCAAATAAAATTGCAGCATTTTGCCAAGGTAAACCGGCTGTAGTAAAAGAAATGAAAACGGAGCGTAAAGAGTTTCAGCCCCCGTTTTTATTTAATTTATCAGCACTGCAAGCGACAGCTAATAAAGCTTTTAAATTTTCACCGAAAAAGACGCTTGATATAACACAAGCACTATATCAAAAAGGGATAGTTTCTTATCCGCGTTCGGATTCTAACTATGTTACACAAGGAGAAGCAGCGACGTTCCCTGATATTTTACAGAAGTTAAGTCAGTTTGATGAATATAAAGGTTTATTGCCAGCACCAATTGAATCGATTATGAATAATAAGCGTTATGTGAATGAAAAAAAAGTTACAGATCACTATGCAATTATACCGACAGAGCAAGTTACAAATCCAAGCAAACTATCAGGTGATGAAAAGAAAATTTACGATATGATCGTAAGAAGACTGATTGCGGCGCATTATGAAGTAGCAATCTTTGACTACACAACGATTACAACTCTTGTAGACGAACGTGCTGAATTCATTTCAAAAGGAAAACAGCAAATTCAAGAAGGTTGGCGTAAAGTTATTTTCCAAGACGATAAAGATGACGAAACAATTCTTCCAATTGTCGCAGAAGGTGAACAAGGAAAAGTTGTAAAGGTGAAAGTGAAAGAAGGAAAAACACAGCCGCCGAAGCGTTATACAGAAGGACAACTTATTACGTTAATGAAAACGGCCGGTAAGTATTTAGAAAATGAAGAGCTGGAGAAAGTATTAAAGAAAACAGAAGGTTTAGGTACTGAGGCAACGCGTGCAGGTATTATTACTATGCTGAAAGACCGTAAATATATAGATGTGCAGAAGAACCAAGTGTATGCAACCGATAAAGGGAAAGTATTAATTACCGCAATCGGTGATAAAATACTAGCTTCACCAGAAATGACAGCGAAATGGGAGCAACGCCTTGCGGAAATTGGTGAAGGCACAGCATCACCAGCAACATTTATGGAACAAACGAAAAAGCTATCAGCTAAAATTATTGAAGATGCAGTGGAAATGTCAGAGAAATGGGATTTTACTGGATTACATGTTGAATCGATTGAGCGAAAAGGATCGAAATTTACAACAGGTAAAAAGGTTGGTAGCTGTAAAAAATGTGATGGCGATGTGATTGATAAGTCAACGTTTTACGGTTGTTCTAATTACAACACGACACAATGTGACTTTACAATCTCAAAGAAAATATTAAGCAAAACAATTTCGCAAAAGAATATGACAAAACTTTTAAAAGGTGAAAAGACCGATTTAATTAAAGGCTTTAAAAAAGGCGAGAAAACGTTTGATGCGATGTTAGAGTGGAAAGATAATAAGATTAATTTTGTGTTTGAGAATTAAGTTGTTCAACAAATAAAAAAATATGATAATTAAACTGTATCCTATAGAATAGACACTAAAAAAAGTCTATTCTATAGGATATTTTTTTGAATAAGTAGTACTATATATTTTTATTTAAAATAAAATATACAATAAAAAAATCTTTGTAATTGATAAATATTTATTGTAAAACAATAAATTGTGTATTAAAATCAATATCATAATAAATCAGTGAGGTGCTTTTTATAGAAAGTTAACAACGCTGTTTTTTATTAGAGGAGGTAAAACTATGAACAATCACAATTTGATTATTGAAAATATGGATAACCCTCATGAGTTGGAGAGAATGTATAGAAAAGACCCGAAAGCTTTTAAAAAGTCATTCTCACAAGCATGGGATGAAAACCCTGATTCTCAGCTTCTAGCTGCTTGGTATGAAAGATTGAATTTCAAGGAGACGGCAAATAAAGAAAAAATATCGCTGTTTCAAAAAGGTTTCTTATTCATGGGCATGTTAGCTATTCTAGCTGGGCTAAGCACTAGAATCATTTTCCACTTTGTCGAGCAGGAAGCAATTGCTCCAATTAACTTGGCTTTTGGTGTAATTCCCTTTATTGCTGCTTATTTTATTTACAATAATACTCCGAAAAAAAGTATTATTTACTTACTTGCAGCGTTGTTCCTAATTGCCGGGTTGTATCTTAATATGTTGCCATTAAATTATAAAGACAGCAGTATCCTTGCGTATTTACATCTTCCTATATTGTTATGGGTCTTATTGGGACTTGCGTTTACGGGAAATGAATATTCAAAAGGTAGTACAAGATTAGCGTATATTAAATTTAATTTAGAATATGGTCTTCTCTACGCGAGTATGGCAGTGAGCGGAATGATACTAGCATTATTCACCATGCGATTATTTAGCTTCGTTGACTTGGATATAGGAGAGTTCTATTTTAGTAATGTTGTTTTATTTGGAGCTGCCGCTCTCGCTGTAGTGGCTGCATACTTAGTATCATTGAATCTTAAACTTGCTAAAAATATTACACCATACATATCTAAAATTTTTAGTCCGCTTGTCTTGATCACATTGTTTATCTATCTAATAACGGTAATTTGGGTCGGGAAAAATCCATTCTTGGACCGCAATTTCCTAATGGCCTTCAACGGAATACTCCTTGGTGTATTGGCTGTTACTATATTTTCTATCGTTGAGAGTGATTCAGACGAGAAAAAGAGCATTTCAGATTATATAAATTTTGCCTTAATTGTTCTGGCGCTTATTATTGACACTGTCGCATTGTCAGCCATCGTATTTAGGCTTTCTTCTTACGGGATTACACCTAATAGACTTGCTGTTTTAGGCGTAAACATACTGATTTGGGCAAATCTCATTTGGATTATGTTTTCCTATATGCGTTTTCTACAAAACAAATCAGGACCGACAGCTATCCAAGATGCTGTTACGAAGTATTTGCCAATCTACGGACTTTGGGCAGCTTTCGTTATATTTACTTTTCCTATAATGTTTAATTAGAAAGGTTTTGTTAATGTAACGACAAGCTAATTTTCTATAACGTATAAAATCCTTAGAGCTGATAATTATCGTTACTTCTATAATTTCTCGACAATAAAAAAACGTCCTAAAGTAGGACGTTTTTTTATGTATATTACTGTTTTTTCTTAATAAGTAACAACACTTGTGAAACACAAGCAAGTACTGGCAGTTCAATCAACGGTCCAATAACGAGTGCAAGTGCGATAAGAGGCTCGTCCGGAAAAGCTGTTACAGCGATGGCGAGTGCAACAGGTGAGTTTCTTGCTAATGTTGTTAAGTTTAAACTTACTGTATCTTTATAAGATAAACGCATTATGCGTCCGATAAATTGTCCCAGTACAAAATTAATGATGAAGAACAATAGAACAGGAATGAGTAGTAATAAAACAACATTCATATTTTGTAGTAAATATTTACCTTGTGATGCAAACATCGCTACGATCGCTAAACTTAAAAATACAATTTGCGCAGAGCTGAAAAACGGAATGAGTTTATTCTCGAGTGTTTCAGCTTTTTTCATTTTATTCATAATGAATTTTGTAGCGTGTGCAAGTACAAATGGTAAGACGATTACGATAACAATACTTTCTACTAAAACAGAAACAGCTACAGTCTTCATGACACCAGCAAATAAAAATAAATAAATGGGAAGGAGTAGTACTTGCAATATTAAATTTACAGGCAAAATTGCAGTAGAAAGTGCTACATTTCCTTTCGCTATTTCAGTAAAGATTAAGTACCAATCTGTACATGGAGTAACCATTAACATAATAAATCCAACCCAAAGTGCCGGATGATCTGAAAGAAATAGTGCTCCTAATCCCCAAGCGAGTAAAGGTGTCCATAAAAAATTAATGGTAAGGCTCGTTCCAGCGAATTTTAAATTACGGAATCCATTTTTTATTTCTTTCAATGGAATGCTGAGGAATAATCCATACAGCATGAAAAATAAGAAGGGGACAATAAAGTGCTCTGCATACATATGTATTAAATTAAATTGTCCGAGTACGATGCCGCATGTAACAGCAAAAAGAATAATAAAAGTTTGAATCTTTTCTATAGTGCTCATGAGTAAATCCTTTCTAAATATGAATTGCCCTCTCTACATTCATTATACAAACAATAAAGTTACAATGGGTGTTTAAATTGTATTTGGGTTTTTATTTTTAATTCGAGATATTATTTTTTATTTAAAGTTACTTGACTAAAGTAAGTGGTGTGTATTACAATCACTTACATAAGGTAATTAAATAACAAAAAGTTTTGAGTATCTTTACTTAAGGTATCAATTGGAACTTTTTATTAGAATAAGAATTTTTATGATGATAAATAATGAATATGACAAGAAAGCTTAGGTGAAGAAAATGGGATTATTTAGCTCGTTATTTGGTAAAAAAGAAGAAAATACAAAAGTAGAGGGGAATAAAACAATGTCAAAAGTATTATTTGTAAAAGCAAACGATCGTCCAGCGGAGCAAGCAGTTAGTTCAAGAATGTATGAAACATTTGTAAGTGCTTATAAAGAAGCGAACCCAAATACAGAAATTACGGAGTTAGATTTATTTGCATTAGATCTTCCGTATTACGGAAATATCGCTATTTCAGGTGGATATAAACGTAGTCAAGGAATGGAGTTAACGGCAGAAGAAGAGAAGGCTGTAGCAACGGTAGATCAGTATTTAAATCAGTTTTTAGAAGCTGATAAAGTTGTATTTGCGTTCCCGCTATGGAACTTCACAGTACCAGCGCCATTAATCACATATATTTCATACTTATCTCAAGCTGGAAAAACATTTAAATATACAGCAAATGGCCCAGTAGGTTTAGCTGGTGATAAGAAAGTCGTTGTGTTAGGTGCGCGTGGTTCAGATTACTCTTCAGAACAAATGGCACCTATGGAAATGGCAGTTAATTATGTAACGAATGTACTTGGGTTCTGGGGAATTACAAATCCAGAGACTGTTGTAATTGAAGGGCACAATCAATATCCAGATCGTTCACAACAAATTGTTGAAGAAGGTTTAGAGAACGTTAAAAAAGTAGCGGCGAGATTTTAATTGATAGTAAATATAAAAAACCAACATGGATGACCATGTTGGTTTTTTAGTCTATTTCTATGTTAAAAAATGTATATTTATAAAATAAATGAAAAGTTTGAAAATAGTATTGCAAAATATTATATAGCAAACTATAATGAGTTCAAGAATAGTCGATAGTTGAACTGAAGATTCAGAAAATTCAATTAGTTAAAAATGGAAAATGAGATAAGGAAATTTGAATGGGGGGTTATATTATGGCGAATAAAGTACCGTTTTCGTTCATAGTAGTTATTGGATTAATGTTATTTGCACTATTTTTTGGAGCAGGAAATTTAATATTCCCGGCAATGCTAGGGCAATCGGCAGGAGAGAATGTATGGATTGCTAATGCTGGATTTTTAGTAACGGGTGTTGGATTACCATTACTAGGTGTACTAGCATTTGGTTTTTCGGGTAAAGATGATTTACAGTCATTAGCAAGTCGTGCTCACCCGGTGTTCGGGATTGTGTTTACAACAGTTTTATACTTAGCGATTGGCCCGTTATTTGCAATACCAAGAACAGGAAATGTTTCTTATGAAATTGGTCTTAAACCATTTATGCCAGAAGGATTAGGTTCTACACCTTTAATTCTTTTCACAATTGTATTCTTTAGCATCACTTGTTTTTTTTCGCTAAATCCTGCGAAAATTGTCGATATTGTTGGAAAAATCTTAACGCCAATTAAGTTAACTTTCATTGGTATTTTAGTAATCGTTGCTTTTATACATCCGATTGGAGATATGCAAGCACCAGTGGAAGCTTATACATCACATGCATTCTTTAAAGGGTTCCAAGAAGGATACTTAACAATGGACACGCTTGCATCATTCGTATTTGGAATCATCATCATTAATGCAATTAAAGAAAAAGGTGCAAAAACGAAAACACAGATTATGATCGTTTGTGCAAAAGCGACAGTCATTGCAGCATCTATTTTAGCAATTATCTATACAGCTCTTTCTTATATGGGTGCTTCAAGTGTTGCAAAGCTTGGACATTTAGAGAATGGTGGAGAAGTATTAGCGAAAGTTTCTAACTACTATTTTGGATCATATGGTGGAGTATTATTAGGATTAATGATTACAGTAGCGTGTTTAACAACTAGTGTGGGACTTGTATCAGCATGTTCTTCATTTTTCCATAAGTTATTCCCAAATGTTCCTTACAAAGCGATTGCAATTACGCTATGTGTATTTAGTGCAATTGTTGCAAACGTAGGATTAACACAATTAATCGCAGTTTCTGTTCCAGTACTAACAGCAATTTATCCACTAGCAATCGTATTGATTTTCTTAACATTCTTCCATTCATTATTCAAAGGAAGAGCTGAAGTTTATCAAGTGAGCTTAATCGTAACATTTATCATCAGCTTATTCGATGGATTAAGTGCAGCTGGAGTTAACATTGAAGTAGTAAGCCGAGTGTTCACTAAATTCCTTCCGATGCAAGAAGTAGGATTAGGATGGATCTTCCCAGCGATTATCGGTGGATTTATCGGATATGGCATTAGCGTTTTAAAAGCAAAAAATCAAGTTCAACCAGCTAGTGCGAATAAGAAAATAGGTTAAATAAAAAAGTTATAGAACTTGTTTCTATAACTTTTTTTGTTACTATTAATAATGAAAGAAAATAAAGTAGTAGGGGAAATAAAATGAAAAAAACAATTGATCATATCGGCATCGCAGTTCGAGCTATAGATAGCACGATACGTTTTTATGAAAAGGTGTTGTTAGGAACTTTAATAGATCGTTACGTAAGTGAAGCTCCTGGCGTTGAAAGCGAAGTAGCCATTCTTGAAGTGGATGGAGATAGAATAGAATTACTTGCACCGACGAATAATACGACATCTCCAATAGCACGCTTTATTAAACAAAAAGGTAAAGGTGTTCATCACGTTGCATATCGTGTCGATGATTTAGATGTAGCTTTAGAAGAGTTAAAAGAACAAGGTATTCGAACGTTAGAGCATACACTTCGAATTAATAAACACGGCAGAAGATTAATATATCTTAACCCAGCGGATACAGAGGGAACAATCATTGAGTATTGTGATTATCCGGAAGAGAAATAAAGTTCAACCTTAAGCAAAGGAGTTACATTATAATGTAACTCCTTTTTATTTATGTATTTGTGTGAGGTGACAAAAAAGTTATACATTTTATAAGAAAGTCATATCTTATATAAAGATGTAGAATGAGCTGATTATGCTCCTCTTCCACGGCAATATGTTACAGGGGAGACTAATTTGTAGCCAACTATATATTTTTAGGTAATACAATATAATATAAATAGTTAATTACATGTATTGGAGCGTGGCTATTTGTGACGATTTCATATAGTGCTGAAAATTTTAACGTATTATTTGTTAAATCTGGTGCTTCTGTATATTTTCCGGTGTTAGAGGAATCAATATTTAATAGTTTGAAAAAAGCAATTGGTAATGTAACAATGGTAACATACAAAAATTTGGTGAAAACAGCTTTAAAGATACAGCCCTCACTCATTATTGTATTCCATGGTTTTGAAGAAGGAATAAGTAAGGGAATTCAAGAGTTAAAACAATATAATTTTACGACTGCACTCTGGCTTACAGATGATCCTTACTTTACAGATGTGACAAAAAATTTAGTGCTTGATTATGATTATGTTTTTACACAAGATACAGGATGTATTGATTTTTATAAAGATTTAGGTTGCGATAATGTTTATTACTTGCCTTTAGCGGCAGAACCTCCTGAATATACGCCGATACGTACGGAAGAGGATTATTTATTTGATATTAGTTTCATAGGGACTGCTTTTGATAATCGGCTAGCGTTTATTGATTCAATTGCAGAGTATTTAGTGACTAAAAACACCTTAATTATAGGATGTAATTGGGATAGACTAAAAAACTATGAATTATTGAAGGATAAGATTATACTTTTACCATTTTTGGTTTATAAAAATAGTATGGAATATTATAAAAAAAGTAAAATTAACATGAATATACATCGATCGATAGAGGATGTAACATTTAATATAAATAGAGTAAAAATAAATGCTTGTTCCATTAATAATCGTACATTCGAAATAGCTAGTACAGGTGCTTTTCAAATGACGGATATTCGTTCAGATTTGGAAAAGTGCTATATTCCAGGGGTGCAAATTGAGACATTTACTTCATCGGTTGATTTTATAGAGAAAGCAGAAAGGTATTTGGCAAATCCAACACAAAGAAATAAAATTGCGATGGAAGGATTTAGAAGAACACTAATTGAACATACATATGATAAAAGGGTAAAAGATTTATTGGAAATAATTAGCGTTAATCCTAAAAAAGAAATTGAAATTTAAAAATAGGGATAGGATATGCAGAAACATAAAATGTTTAAAGAACAAGGTATTCGAACATTAGAGCATACACTTCCCATTAATAAGCATGATAGAAGCTTATTTTATCTTAATCCAGCAGATACAAAAGGAATGAGCATTGATTATGGTGATTATCTGGAAGAGAAGTAAAAGAATTGTATTAAGAAAAGGTGTTGCGTAATAACGTAATGCCTTTTTTTGTTTCTTCGGCTATTTGCGGGTGATAAGACTACCACCTCAAAAGTCTGCGAATATGAGAGAGTTAGGTGGGGGATTACCGTCCATAAAGGTCTGACTGGCGTGGGCTAATAATTAGTGGGGAACAAAAACACCCACTGATAAAAGTTTTACTTTATGTATTTCACACTTTCTTCACAAATGATTCACGATAACTTTTCTTCTTTAGGAACTTACATAAATATATTTTATGATATAATAAAAACCTACTTTAAAAATGTAAGTTATAACTATGAAGGAAGTTACTATTGTATTGGAAGTTAAGAGGTGAGATAGAAATAAAAAGTTACACTGTATAGAAATTTATATTTAATCAGGTTAATATTTCGTCGGAGAATGAAACTTGGGAAGTTTAAGGAATGAAAAGATAGTGATGAGGAAGAAAGAAGTGAAATGATTGTGAAAGTAATGAGAAGATTAGGGGCATGGCTATTAATTGCGTGTGTACTTATCATATTGATACCAAAAAGTGCATCTGCTCATGCGTACGTTGTGAAATCAAACCCTGCTGAAAATGAAACGTTGAAGAAAGCACCATCTGTAGTGAAAATTGAATTCGATGAGGATATACAAGTTTCGAATTTTAATACATTGTTTGTAAGAGATACCTCAGGTACAAGAGTAGATTTAAAAGATGCTCATATTGATAAGAAAAACAAAAAGTTATTAGAAGCAGGGTTAAAAGAAAATTTGAAAAACGGTCTCTACTCTATTCAGTGGAAAGTGATTTCTGCTGATGGGCATCCCATTCAAGGAGTTATTCCGTTCCGCATTGGGGCAGCAGAAGCGGGAGCAGACGACGTACAAGTAGAAGAGATGGGATATGTCCCGCAAATAGATATGATTATGGAACGTGGAGTACTATATACAAGTTTCTCACTATTTATAGGAGTGCTATTCTTTAATCTTATTATGTATAAAGGGAATGCAACCTCGGTTCGATCAAGGAGTAAGAAGATAATATGGATCTCATTATTGGGTATATTGATTAGCTTATTATTCAATCTGCCATTGCAAGCGAAAATAAATGCTGATGTTTCATGGTTAGAAGCATTCGATCCATTACTATTAAAAGAAACATTACAGCTTTCTGTTTTTGGATATGTATGGATTACTCAAATGGTTCTTAATAGTTCGCTTATAATTGTTACTTATTTTGCGATGAAGCGTGAGAAGCTGTCGTCGTTTAAAGTATGGAGCATTCCGATAGTATTGTTTATTGGGATCCTTGTTATGAAAGCATTTAATAGTCATGCATATGGTTTAAAGTTTAAAGAGATTGCTGTCGTTATGGATTTTCTGCATTTATTTGCAGCATCATTATGGATTGGTGGTCTATCATCCATTATTCTTCTTTTACGTAAAGAGGATGACAAGTGGAGTATGTATTGGGATATGATTAAGCGTTTTTCGCCGTGGGCAACAGGTGCTGTCATCGTGATTTTAATAACAGGTCTTTTTAACAGTACATTCTTTATTCCAACTATCCACTCGTTATTTGATACGAAGTATGGATTAGCTTTATTAGCAAAGATACTTTTATTCATTTTCATGGGGATATTGGGAATTGTTCACTATGTGAAAGGGAAAATGAGAGCGGAGCAAGGATTAGGCGCTACGGTGAAAGTAGAGTTTATCATTGGAATTATCATTTTCGTCATCGTAGCTTTTATGACAAACGTACAAACACCACCGATGCCTCCAACTGGACCTTTTACAGAGAGTAAGCAATTAGATAATGGATATGAACTTACTTTACATGTAAGACCTAATAAAGTAGGACAAAATACATTCCATATTACTTTAAAGGATGAGAACGGACAACCTGTTACTGATATGGAGCAAATTATTTTAACCACGCAATCATTAGATATGAATATGGGAAAAGGTTCATTTAAAGTTTCGGCCGTGTCACCAGGAGAATATGAAGCGGAAGGTATGTATATTAACATGACAGGAAACTGGAATATACAAGTGCACGGATTAACAAAATCTCTTGATAGTTTTGATACGGATTATAAATTTATAGTAGGCGGCAGATAAAGAGAAGGTATAAATAAAAAGGAGTTAATAGAAAATGAAACGTATAAAAAAAATTGGCACAACAATGATCGCAACAATTATTGCAATGGGCATTTTTTCGTTACCAGTTAGTGCGCACGTCACTGTGAAGCCAGCGACTTCGGACGTTAATTCTTGGGAGACTTACACGATAAAAGTACCGGTTGAAAAGAATGTAGCAACGACAAAAGTTACACTGAAAATACCGTCTGGAGTGGAGTTTCAACAGTATGAACCCGTGCCAGGATGGAAAGTGGAAGAGCAGAAAGATAATGCTGGAAAAGTTAAAACTGTAGTATGGGAAGCAACAGGAGAAGGGATTTTACCCGGTCAGTTCCAGCGATTTACTTTCGTCGCTAAAAATCCGGATAAAGAACAAAAAATAGCTTGGGATGCATATCAACAATATAAAGACGGAGAAATTGTTGAATGGACAGGCGATGAAAAAGCTGAAAAACCACATTCACTTACTACAATTGCAAAAGGTACGTCATTAACAGGGGAACATGGTGAAGTGTCTAATGTAGAAAAGAATGAAGGTACTAGTAATCTGCAATTGATAGCGATTGTTTTATCTATTTTGGCGATTGTATCGTCGGTAGGTGCGTGTGTTTTTGTAGTACGTCGTAAAAGGTAAGATATAAGAAAGAGCCTACAAACAGCAGGCTCTTTTTCATTTTTATTTCACTTCAACCTGCTGCCTTACAGTAAGTGTTTTCGGCTTTATATTTACGAAACAAATACTCACAACAATAAATAATAGTCCGATGAATAAGCTAATAGTAATGGCCTCATGTAAGAAAATTGAACTTACAATAATAGCGATTAGTGGAATGAGGAATGTATAAGCCCCAACTTTACTTGCTTCACCGGCTCCAACAAGAGTGAAGTATGCAAGCCATCCCATTGCAATAACAAAGAATGAAATAAAGAGTAGTACACTAACAAACGGTATACTCCAAGCGATACTAGACCAGCTTTCAAACTCTGATCCGAATCCAATTAAGCAAAGTCCGCCAATAATAAGCTGCAGTGTTACCATCCAAATGGAATTAACGCGGTGACCAGTCTTCTTAATAAATACTGTACCTAGTGCCCAGCCAATCGCGCATCCTATCGCGAGAAGGATTCCGATAATAGAAATATGTCCAGTTAAACTACTAGAGCTAATCACACCTACGCCAATAAATCCAAGAACAAGCCCGAAAATTTTTAAACCGTACATAGATTCTTCAAGCCAAATCCATGAGAAAATGCCGAGTAAAACTGGTTGTAGAAATACGATGGCGGAAAATAGCCCAGCAGGCATATATTGAAGGCCGACAGTTTGTAATCCGTAAAATATAATGATGTTAAGTAAAGAAGAAATAACGTATAAATGCCAAGTTTCTTTTAAGTGTAACTCTTTGTATTTCGGTAATGCGAAAAGAAGTAAAATGAATCCTCCAATTAAAGTTCGAACGCCTGCAAATAAAACGGGTGGTGTATAATGCAGGGCAAACTTAGATAAAGGCCAATTGATTCCCCACATGAAAACGAGAAAGGTAAGGATTATGGCCGTCTTAGTTCGAGAAAGCTGTGTCACGGTAAGACCTCCTTGTTGTTATTCATTTCACTATGATATGATATCGACTGTAATAAATAAAATGAATCTTTTTTATAAGGAGTATAAGTGATTAGTTATGACCATTACACAACTGCAAGTATTAATAAAAACTGTTGAGTTAGGTAGTTTTACGAAGGCTGCTCGGGTGTTAAATATGACGCAGCCAGCTGTAAGTCATGCGATTTCAAGTATTGAGTCAGAGTTAGGAGTTACGATTCTTATACGTGATAAACGAAAAGGGCTAATCGTTACGGATGTAGGAAACAGAATTCTTGTGCATATTAGAGAGATTTTGAACGGTGTAGAGAAGATTGAACAAGAAGTTGCGATGGAGAAAGGACACGAAGTTGGGACGATTCGAATTGGGAGTTTTCCGAGTGCTTCTGCACATTTCTTACCCAAAATGATAAACCTTTTTAAGGAGAAGTATCCGAACTTAGAAGTCGTTCTTTGTGAAGGAACGATTAAAGAAGTTGAAGATTGGTTAGTATCGAGGGTTGTTGATATAGGAATTGTCATTTTGCCTAATAAAGAGATGGAGATTGTCCCATTAACGAAGGGGAAAATGGTTGCTATCTTAAGAGATGATCATCCTCATTGTAAGAAGGACTCTATTGCAATTAGCGATTTAGAGAATGAACCGATCATATTATGTAAGGGTGGATACGAACCACCCATTATTGATATGTTTAAACAAGCCAACGTACCACTTCGGGCTGAGTATGTAATATCGACCGTTACTACAGCTTTAAATATGATTCAAGAAGGGTTAGGTATTGCAATATTAGCCGAATTATCTTTAACGAATTTACCACAGAATGTGCAAACGAAAGAATTGGAACCACAAGTATGGAGAGAAATTGCTTTAGCTGTTCCTTCATTAAAGGATTCCTCAATCGCTGTGCAGCTATTTATTGAAGAATTTCAAGCGCTATTTGCAGAATAAAAAGAGGTGTCTCATATATCATAATGGGACACTTTTTAATTTGCTTATAAAAAATCTATGAAAAGGATTGACTTATCTTTTTGTTGTAACTATAATGATTACATCGAGGTGGTGATCACGATGAAAATTAGTAGCCGCTTTTCTATAGCTGTTCATATTTTATCTATTTTGAAAAACAATCCATCTTCACTTTGTACTTCAGACTATATAGCTGAAAGTGTAAACACAAATCCAGTAGTCATTCGTAAAATGATGTCGTACTTGAAACAAGCTGGTTTTGTATATGTAAATCGCGGTCCAGGTGGTGCGGGATTATTAAAGGATTTACATGAAATCACATTGTTAGATGTATACCATGCAGTAAATGTAGTCGAAGAAGACAAACTATTTCATATTCACGAGCAACCAAATCCAGATTGTCCAATTGGAGCAAATATTCAAGCGGTGTTAGAAGTTATATTAATACAAGCGCAATCCGCGATGGAAGAAATTTTGAGAAATATTACGATGGGGCATTTGTTTGAAACTTTGCAAAAAAAAATGAATGCTTAAATCATATTTATATTTTTTTATTATTAATGTAACTGATTTGATTACAACTATAAAGGTAAGGTGTAAAAGTATGACTGTAAAAATGAAAGTATACTCAGATTTTATATGTCCATTTTGTTTTTTAGCAAAAGGTCCATTAGATGAAGTAGCGAAAGAGAAAGATGTAGAAATTGAATGGATGCCATTTGAATTACGTCCAAGTCCATATTCAAAAATAGATCCATGGAATGAGCCAGAAAAATTAGGCTCATGGGATGCTTTTATTCTTCCAACTGCGAAGAAGTTAGGAATCGATATGCGTTTGCCGCGTGTTTCACCGCATCCATATACACATTTAGCTTTCGAAGGATGTCAATTTGCGAAAGAACGTGGACTAGGAAATGAGTATCATCACCGCGTATTCACCGCATTTTTCCAAGAAGAGCAAAACATTGAAGATATTGATGTTTTAACAAAATTAGCGGTAGAAGTAGGTCTTCCTGAAGCTGAATTTAAAGATGCTTTAGTAACTCGTAAATATAAAGAAAAGCATCAAGAAGCAATTCAGCATGCATATGATGAAGCAAATATTATGGCTGTTCCAACTGTCATGATTGGAGATGAAGTCATTCAAGGGCTTGCTAGTAAAGAAACGCTACAAAGAGTCATCGATAAAGAAATTAAAAAGGATAAAACAAATTCATTTGAAGGTATGCAATGTAATACAGATGGATATTGCTAATTCGCTTGTTATGAAATAACAAAATAAATTATAAAACAAATATTTGGAGGAATTAAAATGTCAGCAACTACAACAAATTTAAAAGAAGCAATCGTGAACCGTCGTTCTATTCGTAAAGTAACAAAAAACGATGCAATTACGAAAGAAAGAATTGAAGAAGTTTTAAAAACAGCTTTACACGCACCAACATCTTTCAATATGCAAAGTGGTCGTATGGTTCTATTAATGGATGGAGAACATGAAAAGTTTTGGGATATTGTTAAAGAAACACTAAGAGCCCGAGTACCAGCAGAAAACTTTGAAGCGACTGTAGAAAGATTAAAAGGTTTCCATGCAGGTGTTGGGACTGTGTTATTCTTTGAAGATCAAGCAACAGTAGAAAAAATGCAAGAAAATGCACCATTATATAAAGATCAGTTCCCATTCTGGTCTCATCAAGGAAATGCAATGTTACAACATACTGTATGGATGTTATTATCGGCTGAAGGAATTGGTGCATCCCTGCAACACTACAATCCAATCGTAGATGCTGAAGTGAAAGAAACTTGGAACATTCCAGCAGAGTGGAGCTTAGTAGGACAAATGCCGTTTGGTGAGCCAAATGAACAACCAGGAGAAAGAACTTTCTTACCTACTGAAGATGTAGTGAAATTTTATTAAGAAATTTAATATGTAAAAAGTTAAATAAAAGGAGAGTACATATTAGCCATATATGTACTCTCCTTTCGTATGCAATGTTAAACTCTTACTGCAAGAACGATTTCCTTCATATGAATCGAAGTTTTTCCTTACAATTAAAAATCTGTTATGTTTATTGTTTTGTAATGACAGTAAACATCCCCGTCATGTTTGGTGAGTAATCCTTAAAATCAAATTTCTCATAGAACGATTCTTTACCTTCTGATGCAAACAAACCGACAAACGCCTTATCTGGGGCATTTTCGTGTAAGTATGTAACTAAACGATTCATGATTTCTTTCCCGATACCATGTTTCTGATAATCCGGATGAACTACTATATCTTGAATATAGAAATAGATAGATCCATCACCAACAATTCGCCCCATGCCAATTATTTGTTCATTATCTTTCACTGTGATGCAGTGAATAGAATTCTTCAGTGAAGTATCCGCTACTTCAAAATTCATATAATTGGTCCATCCAACAGAATCACACAAATATTTGTACTCTTCTAATGTTGGAATGTTATGTTTAAACTTATATGTTTTCAAAATGTAACCTCCAAGTCCTTAAATACAACAAGTATATAAATTCGACATTTTTTATCTTTTCCTCTTATGTAACTGAATCTCTTTTGGCTATTGAATTTCGTACAGTTTCCTTATTTGTATTAATTTATAAGAGTTTAGGGGAAAAATATTAGAAATAATGCAGTAGAAAGGGAAGTGGAAAAATGAATGATGAGAAAAAATATACAGTAGTAGGTACTGATGTTGAGGAAGTAAAACGTTTAAATAAAAATTCAGGGTTAACATATAATCAGGTGAAGGAATTATTAGCGAAGCAAATGCAAAAAAGAATGAATTAAATTGAAATTCTTCATTTTTTCATTTAGCATTTTAATAAGAGAGGGTTATAAGGATAACTCTCTTTTTCAATACAATTGAGCAACTTTTAGAGCGGAGGAAACAGCATGAAAAAGTGGATAAAGATAACGCTGTCAATTGCTGGGGGTATCGTCCTATTGACATGTGCCGGAGGATATTACGTGTATAAAAATTATTTTCCAAAGGAACCTGAGCGTATCGTATATGATAAAGATAGAGTGTTAAAACCGATACATAATCAGTTGAAAGGGATTAACATAGATAATGTGAAGATAAAAGAAAAAGAGGTTGTAAATGCGACTATGAACGAGCTTCAAAAAATGATTGATGATGGAAAATTATCATATGAAGAATTAACGAGTATTTATCTTTTTAGAATACAAGAACATGACCAAAATGGAATATCATTAAATGCTGTTACAGAGATTAATCCAAATGCAATGGAAGAAGCGCGAAAGTTAGATAAAGAAAGGTCTTCAAATAAGAAGTCGAACTTATACGGCATGCCGGTTATCGTAAAAGATAATGTACAAACAGAAAAGGTGATGCCGACAAGTGCGGGCACGTGTGTGTTAAAAGATTGGATTGCAGATGAAGATGCGACAATCGTGAAGAAGTTGAAAGAAGAAGGTGCGTTTGTTTTAGGGAAAGCGAATATGTCTGAGTGGGCAAATTATTTATCCTTTACAATGCCTAGCGGATATAGCGGGAAAAAAGGACAAAATTTGAATCCATACGGTCCGATTACGTTTGATACATCGGGATCAAGTTCTGGATCTGCTACAGTAGTTGCGGCAGATTTTGCACCACTTGCAATCGGGACGGAAACGACTGGGTCAATTGTAGCACCCGCGACGCAGCAATCAGTAGTTGGGTTACGTCCATCACTAGGTATGGTGAGTAGATCTGGCATTATTCCGTTAGCTGAAACACTTGATATAGCAGGACCGATGGCAAGAACGGTAAAGGATGCAGCAACGTTATTTAATATAATGGTAAGTTATGATGAAAAAGATGCTATGACAGAAAAAATGAAAGATAAAGAAAGCATTGATTATACGAAGGACTTAGCAATAGACGGATTGATAGGGAAAAAAGTAGGAGTTCTTTTTTCAATAGATCGACAAGATGAGAATAGAAAAGAAGTAGCAGAAAAGATTAGAAAAGACCTTCAAGATGCAGGTGCGATCTTGACTGATGATATTCAGTTAAACGATGGGGGAGTAGATAATCTGCAAACATTAGAATATGAGTTCAAACATAATGTTAACGATTATCTTGCACAGCAAAAAAATGTACCGGTAAAATCGTTAGAAGAGATTATAGCGTTTAATAAAAAGGATAGTAATAGACGAATAAAGTATGGACAAACATTAATCGAGGGATCTGAAAAATCTGCTATAACGAAAGATGAGTTTGAAAAAATAGTGCGATCGAGTCAAGAAAATGCAAGAAAAGAGCTAGATAGATATTTAGTAGAAAAAGGTTTGGATGCTTTAGTTATGATTAACAACGAAGAAGTTCTTCTATCAGCTGTAGCTGGCTATCCAGAATTAGCGGTGCCAGCAGGATATGATAACAATGGAGAGCCAGTAGGTGCAGTGTTTGTTGGGAAGCAATTTGGTGAAAAGGAACTCTTCAATATGGGATATGCGTATGAGCAGCAGTCTAAAAATAGAAGATCACCAAAACTGTAAAAGGGTAAACGAAAAATAGAGCTCCGCTGAAATATGTTGGTAGGCTAATATGAAAAGAATCTAACAATATAAAAAGAAAAAAAGGATTCTTCTCAATTAGTAAGAAAGATTGTCTATAGAAGTTCATAAAATGTAATATATTCAAATTCCATCCATTGAAGGGGGAGGTTAAATCTTAATGAATGAAGTGAAAAATTTCTTTCGAAGTAGAGGGTTCCAACGGTTTCTCGTTTTAATAATAGTAGCGCTTGTATTATATGGATTAAAAAGTATGATTAATTTAATATTAATTACGTTCATACTGACATTTTTAATGGATCGGTTTCAACGTTTTATTTCAAAGAAATTGAAAGTGAATCGGAAAATTGTTATCGCATGTTTGTATATAATATTAGTTACGTTTATCGGCACAACATTATATAAATATTTACCTGTGCTAACGATACAAATTTCCCAATTGATTTATCAGTTTAGGTTGTTTTTTCAAAACCCACCTGATAATGAAATCATTAAATATGCACTTTCAACTATTAATGGGATGGAAGTATCAAAATATATAGAACAAGGTGTAGATGTCATATATCAATCAATTGCAAATATAGGAAAAGTCAGTTTGCAAATACTCCTTTCTCTTATTTTAAGTTTATTTTTCTTGTTAGAAAAAGAACGCATCATATCATTTACTTCGAAATTTAAAGATAGTAGTCTGAAGGTTTTTTATGAGGAGATTGCATATTTTGGTGAAAGGTTTGCAAGATCGTTCGGTAAAGTAATTGAAGCGCAGTTTTTAATTGCAGTTGTCAATTGTGTACTCACTGTAATTGCACTTGTGATTTTAGGATTTCCGCAGCTTCTTGTATTGGCCGTCATGGTCTTTCTACTCGGTTTGATTCCAGTTGCTGGTGTTATCATTTCCTTGTTTCCACTTTGTATTATTGCTTATAACGTAGGCGGAGTAATGTACGTTGTATACATACTTGTGTTCATTACAGTAATCCATGCTCTTGAAAGTTATTTTTTAAATCCGAAGTTTATGTCTGCGAAAACGAATTTGCCAATCTTTTATACATTTATGATTCTCATCTTCTCAGAACATTTCCTTGGAATATGGGGGCTTATTATCGGGATACCAATCTTTATCTTTTTATTAGATGTACTTGATGTAAACAATGAGGAACAGTTTAAAAAATAGGAAATGATAGAAAATAACTGATGTTTTCAAGGAACAATCAAAAAAGCAATCCAAAATAAATTGGATTGCTTTTTTGCATACACGATTAAAGAACTGGAGCCATTGTTTCTTTTAATACTTGAACAGAGTAATCGAATTTTAATTCTTCTTCTTCACTTAATTCCACTTCTAAAATTTCACGAACACCGCCGCGATTTAAAACAGCAGGTACGCCGATATAAACATCTTTTTGACCGTATTGGCCTTCTAAGTAAGCTGATACTGTTAATACGCTATTTTCGTCGTTTAAAATCGCCTTTGTAACACGTAGAAGTGACATACCGATACCATAGTAAGTTGCACCTTTTCGCTCGATAATATGGTAAGCTGCATCACGAACGTTTATGAAGATTTTGTCTAAATCTTCTTGCGTGTATGTGTTGTCTTTATCAAGAAGCGTTTGTAGTTTTTGAATACCGACTGATACGTGACTCCAAACAGGAAGTTCCGTATCACCATGTTCACCGATAATATAAGCATGAATGTTGTGTGGACCAATATCGAAATACTCACCTAACATATAGCGGAAACGAGCAGAATCAAGAGTTGTACCAGAACCGATTACGCGTTCTTTTGGTAAACCAGATTCTTTCCAAGTTACGTAAGTTAAAATATCGACAGGATTAGTTGCGATTAAGAAGATACCATCAAATCCGCTATCCATAATACTACGAACGATTTGTTTAAAGATTTTCGCGTTTTTCTCAACTAAATCTAAACGTGTTTCGCCTGGTTTTTGTGGTAATCCAGCCGTAATGACTACAAGATCAGCATCTTTACAATCTTCGTAGCTACCTTTCCATACTCTAGTTGGAGCTGGAGCGAATGGAACAGCATGACTTAAATCCATTGCTTCTCCTTCAGCTTTTGCCTCGTTTACATCAACTAAAACAAATTCTTCAGCTACAGCTTGGTTAATCATGCAGTAAGCATAACTACATCCAACTGCTCCTGTTCCTACTAATACAACACGGTTAATCCCTTTTTTCATTTCAAAATTCCTCGCAATTTCATTGATTTTATTATGTAAGATAATACGTCTTACTTCTATAGAGTCATATCTAGTTTATTACATTTTATAAAAGATATTCAAGTAATTGAAAATGTATCCGTGCAATTCTTTGCACGAAACATAGGAAGTAAGTGAACCGAATATAATGCAATAAAATCCTTTATCGAAGGGGAAAAGGGCATGATGCAGCCATTAACGATGGAAAGAATGCTCCATATTATTAATGTGGGGCTCGTAAAAACGAAGAATCCAAAGCAAATTATTATTGCTGGTGCAGGAATTTCAGGATTAGTTGCAGCATCGTTATTGAAAGAATCAGGGCATAGCATAACAATTTTAGAAGCGAATAACCGAATAGGCGGAAGAATATATACGATCCGTGAACCGTTTAGCAGAGGCTTATATTTTAATGCAGGGCCAATGCGAATTCCTGAAACACACGAGTTAACTTTAGCTTACATTCGTAAATTTAAATTACCATTAAATCTTTTTATAAATAAAACCGCTTCAGATATTATTTATACGAATAATATTAAAACGAGATTGAGCGTATTTGAAAAAAATCCAAGTATACTTGGATATCCAATTTTAGAGAATAAAAAAGGGAAAACGGCAGAAGAGTTAATGTTAGTAGTGCTAGAACCAATACTTAATTTTATAAAAAAAGATTCTAATAAAAACTGGATTATCGTTGAAAAAAAGTATAAAACATATTCGCTCGGATCATTTTTAAGTGAGTATTATTCAGATGGAGCAATAGATATGATTGGGGTACTTCTAGATATGGAAGCATATATGGGAATGTCTTTAATTGAAGTATTACGTGAAATGATCTTTTTTACTTCAACGACAAAATATTATGAGATAACGGGCGGAATGGATACATTACCAAATTCATTTTTACCGGAGTTAAAAGATAATATTTTTATGTCATATAAAGTAGAAAAAATTATACAGGAAGATAATAAAGTGATGATGCAAGTAACAAATGAACAAACGTTACATCCATTTATGGTAACAGGCGAAATTGCTATTATCACAATTCCATTTTCAGCGTTACGATTTGTAGAAGTTCAGCCATATCATTTATTCTCTTATTTTAAAAGACGAGCAATTCGTGAATTAAATTATATTGCTGCAACTAAAATTGCGATAGAGTTTAAAAGTAGATTTTGGGAGAAAGCGAGACAGTGTGGCGGTAAATCTATTACAGATTTACCTATACGATTTACATATTATCCGAGTTATGGTATTCATAAACCAGGGGCAGCTATCGTTTTAGCGAGTTATACGTGGGCAGATGAGGCGTTAACGTGGGATAGTCTCCCGCAAAGAGATCGTATTCGTTACGCATTAAAAAATTTAGCGGAAATATACGGCGACATCGTCTATAGTGAGTTTGTTACTGGAACATCTTTTAGCTGGAGCCAAAATCCGTATTCTTGCGGCGCATTTACGGCTTTCGAACCAGGTCAAGAGTTAGAGTTATTTCCGTATATTACGCCGCCAGCTGGCAAAGTACACTTTGCAGGAGAGCATACGACATTAACACATGGATGGATGCAAGGAGCAATAGAGTCTGGAATTCGAGTTGCTTATGAAGTAAACGAACAGTGAAGGTATATTTACAAATCACTATTCTTTTAATAAAATGATTAATATAAATCGTAATTATTACGCTTTGAATACGTTTGAAATAAAGAAATGGATGGTCGATCAAATGAAAAAAGTAGAAATTCATATATTAAGTGGCTTTTTAGGTAGTGGAAAATCAACATTATTACAAAATTTATTGTTAGCGGAGAAAAAGAAGAATAGAAAAGTTGCAGTATTAATGAATGAAATTGGTGAATACTCGGTAGATACAGATATTATTGGAAAAGAGAATGTTTTAAGAGAGCTTCTGAAAGGATGTATTTGTTGTACGCTAAAAGAAGAGCTTGAAATACAATTACATTCGTTATATCAGCAAGAAAGACCAGATGTCATTTATATAGAAACGACAGGTGTTGCACATCCAATTGAAGTGTTAGATGCGTGTGTATCACCAATTTTAGCACCTTTCCTAGAAGTGAAATCAATTGTCGTCGTTTTAGATGCAGTAAGGTGGTTAAATCGAAGTGTATTAAGTGCAAACGTTCAGCAATTATTGCATGAGCAACTGAAGTTTGGTAGCCACATTTTAATTAATAAATCAGATTTACTAACAGATGCGGATAAGAACAAAGTAATTGAAGAAGTGAAAGCAATAAATAATCATGCGAAATTGTTTGAAACAAAATATTGTAATATATCTTTAGAAGACATAGAAGAAGCTGAATTTACGAATGATGGGGAACATGAGACACTACATGTCAAACAGCATTTGCATATACAAACGATGACATATCAATTTACGAAATCGATTGATCAAGATAAATTATACGAATGGCTTTCGAATTTACCAGATAGTATTTATCGTGTAAAAGGATTTGTGAAATTCCATGGAGATAAATACCCGCACCTATTCCAATATTCATTTGGGGTACCAACTTTACTGGAACAAGATTTCGGTTTCCCGACGAACTTGGTAGTAATAGGAGAAGGGCTAGATAAGAAACAATTGGCTGAAGGGTTAGAGAAAGTAGAACTTAATTCTAATTAAGATTAAAGGACTAACTTCAAATTCAGTTAGTCCTTTTTATATGTAGAAAAAGGCTTGCGGATTTTGTCTAATAAAAATAATTGTAAAATTCAGAAATATACTTATAATCAAATCTAAGAGGTGATTCAGGTGTCAGAAAAAATAATAATGGATATAAAAAACCTAACAACAAAAGGGTTAGAGACGAGAGAGAAATTATTGTGTGCTGCAGAAGAGGTGTTTGGTAGTAAAGGATATTACGAGGCTTCTATTGTGAATATTACACAAGAAGCAAAGGTAGCGCACGGAACTTTCTATAATTACTTTCCATCTAAAAAAGATATATTTGATGAATTGATTCGCAGATTGAACCGTGAGTTACGCTTAATTATTAAAGAAGAAATGAAGGGAATATCAAGTTATGAAGAGGCACAAAGAAGAGGTTTTCAGGCTTTTTTTCGGTGGGTGAAAGATCGACCTAATCTATATAACATTGTACAACAGGCAGTAGTTGTTGATGATAACTTATATAGATGGTATTATGCAAAGCTCGCAAATGGATTTTTAAAAAGTTTATCAGCTGGAATAGAAGCGGGAGAGTTTAAACAACTTGATAAAGAAACAATTGCGTATTGTCTTATGTCAATTGGGCAATTTCTCGGAATGCGATGGGGTTATTGGGAAGAGAAAGATGTTCCGGAAGATGTATTTGAAGCAGCGATGTCATTAATATTTGAAGGATTGAGAAAGAGATAAGGGAGTGGGGAAAATATGCAAGGCATTGCTTATTGGATTGAAAAACGGTCCTATTTACATCCAGATCGCATTGCCATTATTACAGAAGAGGAGGAAATGACATATAAACAGTTACATGAGTATGTAAGTAAAGTAGCAGCCTATTTAATTTACGACTTAAATGTGCAAAAAGGAGAAAGGATAGGTATTTTATCACAAAATAGCTTGGAATATATTGTACTTTTGTTTGCTATAGCTAGGGTAGAATGTATTGCTGTTCCACTTAATATACGGTTAACAGAAAATGAACTTATCTTTCAGTTAAAAGATAGTGGAACTACAGTTTTATTTGTAGAGGAAACATTTGAAAATATGGCACTGTCAATGTATAAGGTATCGTACGTCCAAAGAGTGATTTCGATTAAAAGTTTAAAAGAAATAGAAGATAGAAAAAGTGACAACTTTGAAGAGATAAATGAAAGCGCATCCTATATTATATGTTATACATCAGGTACAACAGGAAAACCGAAAGGAGCCGTACTTACACAAGAAAATATGTTTTGGAATGCGCTTAATAATACATTTGCGATTGACTTAACTATTCACGACCGCTCCATTGTATTATTACCTTTATTTCATATTGGTGGGATTGGTTTATTCGCATTTCCAACTTTATTTGCAGGTGGCGTAATCATTATTCCAAGAAAATTCGAACCAACCACAGCTCTTTCCATGATAGAAAAACATAAAGTAACTGTAGTGATGGGTGTACCTACAATTCATCAAGCATTAATTAATTGCGTAAAGTTTGAAACTACAAATTTACAATCAGTTCGCTGGTTTTATAACGGTGGTGCTCCATGTCCAGAAGAGTTGATGAGAGAATTTATAGATAGAGGATTTTTATTTGGGCAAGGCTTTGGTATGACTGAGACATCACCAACCGTATTTATGCTTTCAGAAGAAGATGCAAGACGTAAAGTAGGATCAATTGGGAAACCAGTTCTGTTTTGTGAGTATGTACTTATTGATGAAAGCAAAAATAAAGTTGAGGTTGGTGAAGTTGGAGAATTACTTATAAGAGGGCCGAATGTAATGAAAGAGTATTGGAATCGGCCAGATGCAACAGAAGAAACGATTCAAGATGGTTGGTTATATACGGGAGATTTAGCTAAAGTTGATGAAGATGGTTTTGTATACATTGTCGGTAGAAAAAAAGATATGATAATTTCCGGTGGTGAAAATATTTATCCACTTGAAGTAGAGCAGGTCATTAATAAGATTTCGGAGGTATATGAGGTAGCGGTCGTTGGTAGGCAACATGTAAAGTGGGGGGAGATTCCAATCGCCTTTATTGTGAAAAATAGTAGCAGTGAATTAACTGAAAAAGAAGTCATTGAACATTGTCGTTTATTTCTAGCAAAATATAAACTTCCAAAAGAAATTGTGTTTCTAGAGGAATTGCCTAAAAATGCAACTGGTAAAATTCAAAAAGCACAGTTAGCAAATCAATTGAAAAGAAGGTGAAGAGATGACGATGTATAGCACTGGTCAACAGGCATCATGTAGTAAAACAATAACAGAAACAGATTTTGTATTATTTGCAGGTTTGAGTGGGGATTTTAATCCAATTCATATTGATCATGAGTATGCGAAACAAACTAGATTTAATCAAAGAATAGCACATGGTTTACTAACTTCTAGTCTATTATCACAATTACTTGGGATTCATTTACCTGGAAAAGGATCCGTTTATATGGAACAAACTATTAAATTTACAGCACCAGTCTTTATAGGAGATACGGTTACAGCTACGGCAACAGTACAAGAATTTATGATAGAAAAGAGAGTTTTGAAATTGTTAACGGAGTGTCATAACCAAAAAGGAGATTTGGTATTAACTGGTGTAGCAACTATGATGGTATCAAAAGAAGGAGGAGTAGTCTAATGAATATTGGGATTGAAGCGACTGGTGTTTTCTTCCCAAAAGACGTAGAGACGGCGGCAGACCTATCTCAAAAAACAGGTATCCCTGAGAATATTATTATAGAAAAGTTTGGATTATATGAAAAACATGTCGCAGATGAAACGATGCATGCATCAGATTTAGCTATTGCTGCTGCAAAGCCAATATTATTACAAGTAGAGCCTCAATCTATTGATGTAGTCATTTATTTTGGCAGTCCACATAAAGATTACCACGTATGGTCAAGTGCCCCAAAAATTCAGCATGAACTTGGATTGAAAAATGCTTATGCTTTTGAAATTATGAATGTTAGTTCTTGCTTTCCTATTGCTCTCAAAGTCGCAAAAGATATGCTTTACTCCGATAACTCAATTGAAAATATATTATTAGTAGGTGGATGTAAAGAATCTCAAATTGTAGATTATGATAATCCACGCTCACGTTTTATGTTTAATTTCGCTGATGGCGGAAGTGCAGCTTTAGTGAAAAAGGACGCTAGAAACGGTGAAATATTAGGAAGTGCGATTATAACAGATGGTTCATTTCATGAAGATGTACGTATTCCAGCAGGTGGATCAAAGCAGGTTGCGAGCTATGATACAGTTGAGAATCGGCAACATTATATTGATGTAATAGATCCTAATAGTATGAAAGAACGTCTAGATCGGGTTTCAATCCCTAATTTTGACAAGGTGATTCGGGAGGCGTTAAAAAAAAGTGGGTTAACTCCTAAAGATATTAAAGTATTGTTACCACTGCATACAAAACGTTCTATGTTAATAGAATTGATACAGGGACTAGGGCTAGAAGAAGAACAAGTTGTATATTTAGATCATTATGGACATATGTCAGCGCTTGATCCTTGCATTGGTCTTCACTTTGCAAATGAACAGGGAAAATTACAGCCTGGAGATATTGCAGTAGTAGTTAGTGCCGGGACTGGGTATACGTGGGCAGCGACTGTAATTAGGTGGTGAAAAATACTAGATGAATATATGGTAAATGGAGGTATTTGGAAAGAGGCGGCGAATGTAAAGGTACTTCATTAAATTTTTAAAACAGATTTGTTTGTATGATTTAAAGGAAAAGTCATAATTACGGATGGGTAACTTTGGCGTGTTTGACTCTATCAGAAAGTAAAGTATGGGGAGGATCACAATGTCGATGAAAAAACGTAAATGGCTAAGAATGATGGCTACTGGTTGTGTTTTAAGTTCGTTATTAATAACGGCAGCTTGTTCAGGAAAGAAAACAAGTACAGAGGATGAAAAGACGATTAAGGTAGGGGTTCTTGCTTCATTAACAGGTCCATTAGAATCATATGGAAAACAAACAGTGAACGGATTTGAATTAGGGTTAGACTATGCAACGGGTGGAACTGGGAAAGTGGAAGGGAAGAAGATTAAGTTTGTTGTAGAAGATACGGAAACAAAAGCAGAGGTGGCGGTTAAAAAAGCTACGAAGTTATTAGAAGAAGAGAAAGTCGATTTTTTAATCGGATCATCTAGTTCAAGTGATACATTAGCGGTATTACCACTAGCTGAAGAATATGAAAAAATAATGGTTGTTGAACCGGCAGTTGCTGATAGTATTACCGGAAAGAACTGGAATAAATATATTTTTAGAACAGGAAGAAGTTCTTCGCAAGATGCGATTGCAGGAGCAGCGGCAATTGCAAAAAAAGATGTAAAGATTGCGACGTTTGCCCCGGATAATGCATTTGGCCGTGAAGGGATTGCAGCTTTTAAAGCTGGAGCGAAGAAATTAGGTGCGAATATTGTAAACGAGCAATATGCTGATACGAATTCGACTGACTTCACTGCAAATATTCAAAATATCATTAGCTCAAAACCAGATTATTTATTTATCATTTGGGCAGGGGCAAACTCACCTTGGAAACAGTTAAAAGATATGAATGTGGAAGCGCAAGGTATTAAAATTTCTACCGGTGCACCAGATATACCGGCATTAAAAACGATGGATGCGTTAGTAGGAATGCAAGGTTTTTCTGTTTATTATCATACACTCCCGAAAAATAAGGTGAATGATTGGTTAGTGGAAGAACATAAAAAACGATTTAATGGTGCGGTGCCAGATTTATTTACAGCAGGGGGAATGTCAGCGGCAATTTCAATTGTAGAAGCTTTAAAGAAAACAAAAGGTGATACAGATGTAGATACATTGATTAAGAAAATGGAAGGAATGGAATTTGATACACCGAAAGGAAAGATGAAGTTTAGAGAAAAGGATCACCAAGCGATGCAGACACTGTATTCCATTACATTGAAAAAGCAAGATGGTGTTGATTATCCGGTGCCAGTATTAGAGCGAGAATTAACGATGAAAGAGACAGAACCACCAGTTCAAAATAAATAGACTGAATTTTCTGTTGTTTTTGTATAAAGAGGGAATACCCTCTTTATACGTATTTCTTTCACACTGAAAGCTTTAAAGGGAGGGATTTCGTGACACACTTGCTTGAAACGAAAAATCTTAGCGTATCTTTTGGCGAGCATCATGTTATTAAAGATGTGAATTTAACAGTACAAAAAGGAAAGCTCATTTCCATTATTGGACCAAACGGTGCAGGAAAGACAACGTTATTTAATTTACTTAGTGGACAAATTTCTCCAACGAAGGGTGAAGTATATTTTAAAGGACGAGAGATTACAAAATTATCAATTTCGGATCGAACTCGATTAGGAATTGGTCGTTCTTTTCAACTTACAAATATATTCCCGGAGTTAACGGTACTTGAAAATGTTCGTTTAAGTGTTCAATCATTTGTTCAAGATTACTATAGTTTTTTTCCGAGTTCGGCAAAATTTAAACAACAAGTGGGAGAGGCGAGACGGTTCTTAAAAACGGTATTACTTCAGGAGAAAGAACATGTATTAGCGAGAGATTTAGCGCATGGAGAAAAACGAAAGTTAGAGCTTGCGATGTTATTAGCTTTAAAAACGGATGTGTTACTACTTGATGAGCCGACGGCAGGTATATCAGTCGAGGAGGTACCGGCAATTTTACAAGTGATTGAAAATATTAAGAAACATCCAGAGAGTACAATTGTACTAATTGAACACAAAATGGATATGGTACTAGGTTTGTCAGACCATCTTATCGTTTTATTCCATGGAGAGTTATTGGCTGAAGGTTTGCCTGAAGAAATGATGAAAGATGAGCGTGTACAAAGTGCTTATTTAGGGGGATTATATAGTGGCACTATTACAAGTGAATAATATAGAGACGTATTTAGATCAGTTTCATATTTTACAAGGGGTATCTCTTGCTGTTGAGAAAGGAACGATTACTGTACTGTTTGGAAGAAATGGGGCAGGGAAGACGACGACATTACGTTCGGTTATGGGTTTTCACCATATCGCACATGGTGAAATTTATTATGATAGTACACAAGTAAATGGATTATCTACACATTTAATTTCAAGGAAAGGAATAGGGTATGTACCAGAAAATCAAGGTATTTTTCACGATTTGACAGTAGAAGAAACATTCGCTCTTGCTAGAGGTAAGGGAGAAGAAGCGGAAGAGAAAATTGAGTGGATGCTTGAACTATTTCCAGATTTAAAGCAGTTTTGGCACAAAAAAAGTGGCCTTTTAAGCGGAGGACAAAAACAAATGCTAGCAATTTCAAGAGCATTTATTAATAGTGATGGTTTATTACTTATTGATGAGCCGAGTAAAGGCTTGTCCCCTATTATGATAGAAAAATTAATGATAGCTATTTTAAAAATGAAGGAGAAAACAACAGTTTTACTCGTTGAACAAAACTTTATGATGGCTAGTCAAATTGGTGATTACTTTTATATTATGGATAACGGAAGAATTGTTCATAACGGTTTTATGCATGAATTAAAAGAGGATAAGGAAATGTGTCACAAATATTTAGGAATCTCTTAACATGAATCTGAGGTGAGAAGGATGGATGTGTTAATCAATTTATTTGTAAATGGGATTTCAACAGGGATGCTCATTTTTTTATTAGCATCAGGACTTTCACTTATTTTCGGTTTAATGAGCGTTCTAAACTTCGCACATGGTGGTTTATTTGCCTGGGGAGCGTTTACAGGTGTTTGGTTATTTAATATGACAGGTAGTTATGTATTAGCGTTAATTGGAGCAATTGCTATGGGGATGTTTCTTGGATTCATTTTAGAAAGATTTCTTATTAGACCGGTATATGGAAATCATGTTCGCCAGCTTCTTGTGACGCTTGGAGGAATGCTTGTACTTAGTGAATGTATTAAAGTATTTTGGGGGCCAAATCCAATTGGTGCTAAATTACCGTTATGGTTACAAGGTAGTTATACATTTGAAGGCGTTATATTAATTAAATATCGTCTATTCGTTATTTTAATTGGAATCATCATTTACATTGCCTTACTATTATTGCTCAAAAAAACAAAGATAGGTCTAATGATACGCGCTGGTGTAATAGATAAAGAGATGGTTCAAGCGCTCGGTATTAACGTAAAAGCAATATTTTCTTTCGTCTTTTTATTAGGAGCAGGGATGGCAGCGTTGGGAGGCTTCTTATTAGCGCCGTATTCAGGCGTTATTTTCGCCGAGATGGGTATGCAGTATGCGATTTTAGCTTTCATAGTAGTAATCATTGGAGGATTAGGAAGCGTACAAGGTTCAGCAATCGCATCTTTAATTGTCGGATTAGCGGGTGCCTTTACAGCGTATTTTATACCGGATTTATCACTTGCAATCAATATGTTAATGTTACTATTTTTCTTAATAGTGAAGCCAAATGGACTTGTTAGTGAAAAGGGGTGAAATGGTGAACAGCACATCAAATCGAATTAAAGTATACTTCGGAGTATTTATGCTCATTTGTTTAAGTGTATTTCCATTCGTAAATGATTCACGGAGCTTGTTAATTTTGTTCACTCAAATCTTCATCTTTGCTATTTTTGCAATGAGTTTTGATGTATTGCTTGGATATACAGGAATTGTATCATTCGGCCATTGTATGTTCTTTGGAATAGGAGCGTATGGGGTAGCACTTTTATTTGATCGGCAAGGAGTATCCATAACGAACTTTTTAATAGGGCTAGTAGCTGCAATTATCATTTCAGTAATTGTTAGTTATATAATCGGTTTGCTTTCGTTACGGCTGAAAAGTCATTTTTATGCAATGTTAACACTTGCTATTTCACAGTTGTTTTTCGTACTTGCTGAAAAATGGCGTGGACTCACTCATGGAGGAGACGGTTTTACATTTGGTGTACCAGACTTATTCCGTGATCGTTTTACGTTTTATTATGTAACACTTATATGTTTAATTGTCATTTTTATTCTGTTACGTCTTTTCACAAAATCTTCTATTGGAAAAGTATTAAAGGCAATTTCACAAAATGAGCAACGTGTTGAAGCATTAGGATATAAAGTTCTTCATTATAAAATTATTGCTAGTATTGTTGCAGGGGTAGTTGCTACAATTAGCGGTGGTTTATTTGTTATCACACTACGCTTTGTTAATACGACTGTATTTTCAATTGAAATGACATTAAATGCATTATTGATGACAATGATTGGAGGCGTTGGAACGTTAATTGGAGCAATTGCTGGAGCTGGAATTATTGAATCACTGAAATATTATTTATCAGAACTAGCCACAGCGTATCCGATTTTTGAAAGATGGACAATTATTCTCGGTTTCATGTATATTGTCGTATTACTAGTTTTTCCGAAAGGATTAGTTGGTACGATTAAGAGGCTGAAGAATATGAAACGGAGTAAGAAGGAGAAAAGTGCAGAAGTGGAGCAAAATGTGTGAAAAATCAATTGTATAGAATATGAAAATCCCTCTTTTAAATTCGTAAAGGAGGGATTTTTATTGGTGTATGTAATTAGTTTATAGCTATTCTATTAATCAAATAGTTCATCAGGGATTTGTTTTAAAGAGTGTTGATTCGTAAAAAAATGAACAGCTAATTTCTCAATTGGAACATCTTCAATTGGTACCAATGTATCATTTCTAATCGGCAAAAAGGCTATTCCTTTTCCATCCTGAATAAACTCTTCCATAAGCGAATAAGAATCTAATTGTTGAAGTTGACGCTGAGATAAATTATTTTCTTTTAAAAATTGTATTGTCTTATTTCTAAAAGGGCACCTTTTGTCATTACTAACGAAGAAGAGTTCCTTCGAATAGTCAATGGTACGTGTTTCTTTCGTTTTTAATAAGCCTATAGAAATTGAAGTAGTAAATACTTTTTTAAAAGCTTCGTCGGGATCCTCTTCATAAGTGATGACCATATCAACTTTTTGTTGATGCAGTAATTTTTGCAAATGACTACTATTTTCTACGTATATTTGATAATCCCTGAAATTTTCTTTAATACGCTTACTTACATAATTAGTCAAAATAGATTGTGACGTCGCGATTATATAAGAAGAACCAGTCGTTTTAATTTTATCTTTTGCTTCTTCTATTAGAGTTAATATTTGATTCGTGTAGTCTAATAAAATGTCACCAGAAGGTAATAAGGAAACGCCTTTGTTATCTCTATGTAGTAAAGGAGTTTCTAATTCTTGTTCTAATTTTTTGATTCGCTCAGTTACGTTTGGCTGAACATATCCTAACTCTTTAGCAGCTTTACTAATAGAACCTTCACTGGCTACAGTTTTAAATATAATAAGATCATTTATTTCCATTTATCACAGCCCCTTATACGGTATCATTATAAATGATAACAAACATAATTTATACCTATTTTACGTTAGTCAATCATCGGTTTATCATTGTGTATATAAGATAGAAAGTGAGTGATAAACATGATTGGAATGCAATATAAGGTCATTTTGCCAAAGGATTATGACATGGAGATTATTAAAAAAAGGGTAAAGGATAATGGGCATAAAACGGATGGTTTTCAAGAATTGAATTTCAAAGCATATTTAATTACTGAGGCGGGTAAGGAAGGGAATTTCTATAACTGTTATGCACCTTTATATATTTGGAATGGTCATAAAGGAATGAACAAATTTATCTTTGAAGGGTATTACGATAATATTTTACAATCTTTTGGGTGGCAACAAATAAATATAGGTGTTCCATTAGTTGTTAATTTAAGTGATGATTTTAAAAAAAGTAAATATGCTGTTGAGTATACAGGGAGTATTTCTCAAAGTAATTCACTGAGAGGGACTCAATTAAACACTATGAATGAGAATGTACAAAACATAGAAAAGAGTTTAGGAAATGTAATCATTTATAATCCAGATAAATGGGGATATAGCCAATTCAAATTTTATAATGAAAAGCCTAATATGGTAACGAATAAAGATGTTACAGTATTTGAGATTTTGCACATTTCACGATGAAAATTTGTTGAATGTTAAATTAAGAAAAAGGAATGAAACTGTATGCCCTTTGTGAACGTTTATTATCATGAAAATAAATTAAAAGAAGAAGAGATCAAAAAGATAGGTGAATGTATTCATCTTTCATTAATTGAACATTTTAACATCCCTGAAAATGATTTTTTTCAAATGTTTTTACCTTATCAACAAAATCACTTTTTATATAATCCATATTATTTATTAGAAAGAGGAAAAAAGAGAACAGAGAATATGATTTATGTTTCTATTACATGTGGACGGGGAAGAACGATAAAACAGAAAAGGGATCTGTATCAGTCGATATCCTTGAAGGTTTCTGAATGTTCTAGAATAAAAAGTGCAGATATTTTTATTACACTAAATGAGACAGCTGCTGAAAATTGGTCATTTGGTCAAGGAATGGCACAATTGGTAAAAGCGAAGGGGGAGTGAAATGATGAATGAAGCCATTGAATATTGTATTCAAGAGAAAATGAGAGAAAAGGCACCTGCATTTGCTCACTATAGTGAAGAGATATTGTTCGAGGAAGTGTGGCGGGATGCCACTTTAACATTAAGAGAAAGAAGTTTATGTACAGTGTCGGCATTAATCAGTCTTGGTCATACAGAACAATTACCATTTCATTTGCAGTTGGCCAAACAAAATGGAATTGCAGAAAATGAAATGATTGCATTAATAACGCATATGGCTTTTTATGTTGGCTGGCCAAAAGCGGTGGGAGCTTTAAATATAGCAATGAATGAAATGGAAAGTTAAGAATAACGATAAGAAAGAATTCATTTAAACATGAATTCTTTCTTATCGTTATTTATGTAATACTCTAATGAAAGCGGTGGGAGCTTTAAATATAGCAATGAATGAAATGGAAAGTTAAGAATAACGATAAGAAAGAATTCATTGAATTCTTTCTTATCGTTATTTATGTAATACTCTAATGAGATATTTTTCACGTTTTCTCTTGCTTTTTTATCACTTGCGTAGTAAAGTGATAGTAAGATTCACGATAGGAAGTGATCAAATATGCGTGATAATACGATAGGGTCATTAATATGGTTACGTTTAATACGATTTACGAACCAAAGTAATCAGATGTCAAATGAGTTTTTAAAACGGTTTGATTTAACGACAGCTCAATTTGATGTGCTTTTGCAAATACGTACGTATCAGCCACTCACACAAATGGAGTTAGCTGAAAAGGTAACTGTTACACAAGGCGGTATTTCTCGAATGTTAACTCGTCTTGAAAAAGAAGGATATATTGTACGGAAACAAGATTGGAAAACGAAAACAATTAGTCTTACAGAGCAAGGGGAAGCAGCTTTAGAGAGAGCGTTGCCAGAGCAACTTGCATTTCAATCATCGTTTTTTGATGATGTATTAAATGAAGAAGAGCAGAAAATATTATACGAGCTGATGACGAAAGTTCATAAGCATAGTGAAAAAAAAGAATTGCCGCAAGAGTAATTTTTTTTCAGTATCAATTGACTAATCAAGTGATGGTGATTGAAGAAAATGAATACGACTGAATTAAAGGAGAGAGCAACTATGGAAAAATACCGTATGGATACAAGTAAAGGAATAGAGTTTGGATTATATTCAATTGGGGATCATGTTTTAAATCCACATAACGGAGAGAAAATTAGTGCAGAACAAAGAATTCATGAATTAATTGAAACAGCAAAGTTAGCGGATGAATCTGGACTTGATGTATTTGCTGTCGGTGAAAGTCATCAAACGCATTTTACAACGCAAGCTCATACAGTTATTTTAGGAGCTATTGCACAAGCTACGAAAAATATAAAAATTGCAAGTTCAGCAACGATAGTAAGTACATCTGATCCGGTACGAGTGTATGAGGATTTTGCTACAATTGACTTAATTTCTAATGGACGTGCAGAAATCGTGGCTGGTCGTGGATCTCGTATTGGGGGATATAGTTTACTTGGTTATGACGTGAATGATTATGAAGAGCTATTTGAAGAGAAGATGGAACTTTTATTAAAAATTAATAAAGAGGAACATGTAACATGGAACGGACAGTTCAGAGCGCCGCTTGCACATGCATCGGTTATTCCGAGAGCTAAAAATAATAACTTACCAATTTGGCGTGCAGTTGGTGGCCCACCAGCTAGTGCGATTAAAGCAGGACGTGCGGGTGTACCAATGATGATAACAACACTAGGTGGTCCAGCTATTAACTTTAAAGGATCAGTAGATGCTTATCGTGAGGCTGCGGCGCAAAGTGGATTTAATCCAGCAAGTTTGCCAGTTGCAACAACGAGTTTATTTTATACAGCAAAAAATTCACAAGATGCGTTTAGTGAATACTATCCTCATATTAATGCTGGTATGCTTACACTGCGTGGTGGTGGGTATCCGAAGCAACAATTTACAAATGCAGTAGATTACCGTGACGCATTAATGGTTGGTAGCCCGCAACAAATTATTGAAAAAATGCTTTACCAATATGAATTATTTGGACAACAACGTTTTATGGCACAAATTGATTTTGGTGGTGTGCCACTTAATAAAATTGAGAAAAATATCGAATTAATTGCTACTGAAATTTTACCGGCTGTTAGAAAACATACAGCAAAATAATTTGAAAAATACCGAGAGTCTAATCGATTCTCGGTATTTTTTTATGTATTAATTTTGTTTGAAAAAATGACAAAAAAATGAATTTTTAGTCTAGAAAGAGGGCGGGTATTTTCTATTTTTGAATAACATTATTTTGTATTTGAATTTTAGAGATGCATTTTTCTCTTGACAAAAAAATAACTGATTTCCTCATTGGTAAAGAGGACATTTTTTCATGAAAAAGTCAAGTGTATGTAGAGAAAAATGATTGTTTTATTGATACGAAAGTAAGTCTTATATTTGAAAAATACATTTTAGTAATGAAAAAAATCTAATTCAAAAAAATGACAAAAGACATATTTCAGACAAAATGATGTCAATAATACGTCAAAAATCAGCTGAATTTACTATGCAGGTATATTATACAATTCGATTAACGGATAAAACACTACTGAAATAGTGAAAAGGTAAATTTTATGAGAAAGTTTTTTTGTAATTATCTTGAAAACTGAAAAATTATATTTTCTAAAAGTACATAAACAAATTTATCTTTCTATATTTCTAAGATTTGAGTTGTTTTATTCATACAACTCAATTGAAATTACGATATAAAAAATTATGAAGGAAGTGATTGTAGTATGGAAACGCTCGAATTGGCGCGAATACAATTCGCATCAACAACGATTTTCCATTACTTTTTTGTTCCGCTGTCTATTGGTTTAGCTTTTATCATTGCGTTAATGCAAACGTTATACGTGGTAAAGGGACAAGAAATTTATAAGAAGATGACGAAGTTTTGGACACAAATATTCCTAGTTAACTTTGCGGTAGGTGTAGTAACTGGTATTTTACAAGAATTCCAGTTTGGCATGAACTGGTCAACATATTCACGTTTCGTAGGTGATGTGTTTGGTCCATCACTTGCAATTGAAGGCTTATTAGCATTTTTCATAGAGTCTACATTCCTAGGTTTATGGGTATTCGGTGAGGACAAATTACCGAAGCGAATTCACTTGTTATGTATTTGGCTCCTTTCAATTGGAACAATGTTATCAGCATTTTGGATTTTAACTGCAAGTGCATTTATGCAATCGCCAGTAGGATATGAAATGGCAGCAGATGGACGTGCACAGATGAATGATTTCTTAGCGATTATTCAAAACCCACAATTATGGGTACAATTCCCGCATACAATTACAGCTGCGATTGCAACTGGTGCATTCTTTATTGCAGGTGTGAGTGCATGGAAAATAACGAAAGCTCAAGAAACTGAAGTGTTTAAAAAATCGTTCCGCATTTCTATCATTGTTGGAACACTTACAACGGCGTTAGTATTATTCTTTGGACATGCGCAAGCACAACAATTAATTAAGACGCATCCAATGAAAATGGCAGCAGCTGAAGCGTTATGGAATACGAGTGAGGATCCAGCGCCATTTACAGTATTTGCGAAAATTGATGCAGAGAAGCAAGAAAATTCGTTTGAAATTCAAATCCCTTATATGCTAAGTCTATTATCATTTGATAAATTTAGTGGTCAAGTAGAAGGGATGAATCAAATTCAAAAACAATATGAAGAAAAATATGGGCCTGGAGATTATATACCGCCAGTACACACTATGTTCTGGAGTTTTAGAGCGATGGTAATGAGTGGAACCTTTATGCTTCTTCTAGGAGCATACGGATGGTTCTTATCAAGAAAAGATCGTTTAGCTGAAAAAACTTGGTATTTAAAATTAATGGTGTATGCAATTGCACTACCGTTTATCGGTAATACAGTAGGATGGATTATGACTGAAATGGGACGTCAGCCTTGGGTAGTTTTCGGTGTTATGAAAACGGAAGATGCTGTATCTCCAAATGTTACGTTCGGAGAAGTATTATTCTCTTTAGTTTCATTCACATCACTATATTTAATTATAGGTGGAATCACTATTTACTTATTCGTTCGTATTATTAAAGGACATGAGAATAAGAAAGCGAAACAGGATTCTCAAAGCCATGATCCATTTGATAAGGAGGAAGAGTATGTTATCTCTTAATGAGTTGTGGTTTATCATTATTGCAGTTTTATTCGTAGGCTTCTTTGTACTTGAAGGTTTCGATTTCGGTGTAGGTATAGTTTCAAGGTTTTTAGGGGAAAACGATTTAGAGAAAAGAATTTACTTAAATACAATTGGCCCATTTTGGCACGCGAATGAAGTATGGCTTGTTTGTGCTGGTGGAGCTATGTTCGCGGCATTCCCGCACTGGTATGCAACTTTATTTAGCGGGTTTTACATTCCGTTTGTATTTATGCTTCTTGCTTTAATTATAAGAGGGGTTTCCTTTAAATTCCGTGCGAAAATAGACAATCATAAATGGAAAGGTTTTTGGGATTGGGGTATGTTTTTAGGAAGTTTACTACCGCCTGTTCTTTGGGGAGTTGCAATTGCTAACTTTATGGTAGGTATTCCAATTGATGAAACGAAAAATGCTGTAGGTGGATTCTTACCATTACTTCATCCATTTGCATTACTTGGAGGAGTTATGTTCCTTCTGCTATGTATTGTTCACGGATTGCAATTCCTTACTATACGTACAACTGGTAAGTTAAGAGAACGTGCACGTATTGCTGCGTTGAAAATTGCACCGCTTGCAATTATAGCACTTCTTATTTTTGCCGGTGTAGGGTTATGGAAAACAGATATTTTCACTGGTCATGGTACAGAGTGGATTATGGTTCCGATTGGAGCTTTTGTAGCATTATGTGCGTCAACATTATTAAATAAAAGAAGAAGAGATGGTTGGGCTTTCGTTATGACGAGTTTAACAATCATTTTACTAAGTGCGAGTGTGTTTGCCGGCATGTTCCCACGTGTCTTAATTAGCTCGTTAGGGTCAATATACGATTTAACAATTTATAATGCAGCATCGGGAGATTATGCACTAAAACTGATGACGTATTTTTCAATTGCTATATTGCCATTTGTTTTGGGAAGTCAAATATGGAGTTTCTATGTGTTTAGACAACCTGTTAAGTCAGATAAAGATTTGGAGTACTAATGAAAAGAAAAAGAGGACTTCCGTCGTATCCTGGTAGCCGAGTTTTATATGTAGTGTTAACAATCATTAGCATTTTAGAAGCTATAAGTATTATTGGGCAAACAGTGTTTTTAGCACGGGCTATTACGTTTTTATTTCAAGGAGAAACAGTGCAATCTGTGTTAAATGAAACGGTTTATTTTGGAATCACGTTTGCAGTACGTCATATGCTAGTTCGAATTTCGCAAATATTAGTGGAACGTTTCGCTGAAAAAACAGGATCGCTACTGCGAAAACAATTAATAGAGGCGTATTTCACATTAGGTCCACGGTATGTTCAAACTGCTGGAACAGGTCATCTGGTTACCTTATCGATTGAAGGTATTGAGAAATTTAAAACATATATTGAATTAACAATTCCTAAAATGATTAGAAGTAGTATCGTACCGGGACTAATTGTACTATATGTTTTTACGTTAGATATTGAGTCTGGAATCATTTTAGTTGTAACGATTCCTATCGTAATTACATTTATGATCCTACTAGGATTAGCAGCGCAGAAAATGGCAGATAGCCAATATGAAACATATCGAGTACTTTCTAATCATTTTGTAGATACGTTAAAAGGATTAGAAACATTAAAGTATTTAGGGAAAAGTAAACAACACGAAGGAAAGATTGAAAAAGTAAGTAAAAGGTATAGAAAAGCAACGATGCGTACTTTGCGAGTTGCTTTTCTTTCTTCTTTTGCATTAGATTTCTTTACGAGCTTATCCATTGCATTTGTGGCGGTCGGGTTAGGGATACGTTTAATAGATGGGACAATTGTACTATTGCCAGCCCTTACGATTTTAATTTTAGCTCCGGAATATTTTCTGCCAATTAAACAAGTTGGAGCGAATTATCATGCTACGTTAGATGGACAACTTGCAATGGAGCAAATAGAAGAGATTTTACAGCAACAAAAAGAAATAGGAATGAAAGAATCTAATGTAGGTTTAATATGGAATGCCTCTAGTAACTTGAAATTACAAGATGTAAAAGTAAAGAATAATGAATCTGAAAAAGCTATATTAGAGGGAATTGATTTTACTTGGAAAGGCACCGGCGCTATAGGTGTAATTGGTGAAAGTGGGGCAGGGAAATCGACGTTAATTGACGTATTAGCAGGATTTTTAACTCCTTCGGGTGGAAAGCTGATAATAAATGGTGTGAAAATTGACGGGTCTACTCGAGAAGATTGGCAAAAGAATATTGCTTATATTCCGCAGCAACCTTATATTTTCCCGTTTTCATTAAAAGATAACATTTGTTTCTATGAAACAAATACAACTGATGCAGAAGTGGAAAGCGTTATTAATGAAGTTGGTCTTCGTTCACTCGTTACATCGCTTCCGAACGGGATGTATGAAAGAATTGGAGAAGGTGGACGTATGCTTAGTGGCGGGCAAGAACAACGTGTCGCTATGGCACGTGCACTTTTAAGCAAAAAGCCAATTATTTTATTAGACGAGCCTACAGCACATCTTGATATTGAAACTGAATTTGAAATAAAGCAAGCGATGTTACGTCTGTTTGAAGGTAAGCTAGTATTTCTTGCAACACATCGTCTTCACTGGATGAAACAGATGGATCATATTCTTATTTTAAATAAAGGGGAAATGATAAAAAGCGGCACGTATGAAGAACTTTTAAAGAATGAGGCATTACATTTTCAAAGGAAAGAGAGGGGATAGAGATGAGTAACTGGATTAAACCTTATATACAGCAAAATAAAGGTAGAATGACTTTAACTATTTTCCTTGGTCTTCTTGGAGTTAGTTCAGGTGCGATGTTACTTTTCATTTCAGGTTATTTAATCTCTAAATCTGCTCTTAGACCAGAAAATGTAATGGCTGTATATGTTCCTATCGTTGCAACACGTGCGTTTAGTATAGGACAAGCGGTATTTCATTATTTAGAGCGTTTAGTTGGACACGATGTCGTACTACGCATATTAGAAAAGATGAGAACGAAACTATACAGAATAGTAGAACCGCAGGCGTTATTTTTCCGTTCACGATTTCAAACGGGCGATATGTTAGGTATATTATCCGAAGATATAGAGCATTTGCAAAACCTATATTTACGTACAATATTTCCTAGTCTATTAGCATTAGTTGTATATAGCATATTCGTACTTGTTATCGGAGCATTTGACGTAGTATTTGCACTTATTGCAGCATGTATGTTGGCTATTATCGTTTTTCTTCTTCCGTTTGTATCATTACTTTTAATGAAGCAACATCATGTTACTTTAAAGCAAGGAAGAAGCCGTTTGTATCAACAACTAACAGACGCTGTTTTTGGGTTATCTGATTGGCAAGCAAGTGGTAGAAAAGATGAATTCATTGATAAGTATGTAGAGCAAAATGCTCAGTTGTTAAAAACGGAAAAAAGAATGAAGCGCTGGAATCATATTCGGGACAGTATCATTCAATTAGTAGTGGGGATCGTAGTTATTTCAATGATCATATGGACTGGAAATGAGGCAGCAAGTGAACAGATTGCACCTACCGTTATTGCGGCTTTCGTCTTAATGACGTTATCTGTGACAAATGCGTTAATTCCACTTTCAGATGCTATCGATCGAATTCCATCATATGTAGAATCTGCTCATCGTCTAAATAAAGTAGAAGCTAATGATGTTTTACAGGATGAAAAGGAATTACATGAGAATAAAGATTATGTTGCATCGAAATATATGGATATTGAATTAAATAATGTATCGTATAGTTACCCAGATAGTAATGAGTTTGTATTGAAAGAAGTATCACTGCAAATAAAGGCAGGAAAGAAAATCGCCATTTTAGGAAGAAGTGGAACAGGAAAATCTACTTTGTTAAAATTGTTAGCAGGTGCGCTAAGCCCGTTACATGGTGAAGTTTTATTGCATAGTGAACATGCTCATACGAATCTTTTATCAAAATATATTTCTGTATTGAATCAAAAGCCGCATTTATTCGATACGACAATTGGAAATAATGTGCGAATCGGTAAACCAGAGGCTACGGATGAAGAGATATGGACAGCTTTAGAGAAAGCACAATTAGCTTCGCATATAGCTTCTCTTCCAGATGGATTGCAAACAAAAATGCATGAAATGGGGAAAAGGTTTTCTGGTGGAGAAAGACAACGGGTTGCTTTTGCTAGAACGCTAATGCAAGAGGCTCCAATTATTGTACTTGATGAACCTACGATCGGCTTAGATCCAAAGACAGAACTATCTTTAATAGAAACAATGTTTTCTGCAACAGAAGAAAAGACTGTTATTTGGATTACACACCACCTTGTAGGAATTGAACATGTAGATGAAGTTATATTCCTTGATCGTGGTCAAATTGTGATGCAAGGCAGTCATGAACAACTTCTGAAAGAAAACGAGAAGTATCGAAAGCTTTATGAGTTAGATAAAGGAATATAGTTTGAATAAGTAATAATTGTAAAATAGCTACGCCAAATGGTGGAGCTATTTTTGTTTTGAAATGAATATTCTATTCTTTTTTAATGTTGGATTGCAGATGTATATGATCATTATGAATGAAAAATGAATTTCATATTATACATATAATGGAGGGGATATACATGAAGGAGCAGTATAAAATTATTGTTTTAAGTGATGAAGTATCAGGGGGAAGGATTCAAAATGCATTAGACAAAAATAAATGTAAAACAATAGTTCATGTTGTAGACGTTTCAACTATTGTTCGTATAGAAAATTCTTTTCAATATATAGTCATTTGGAGAGTGGACGCAGAAAAACTTACAAATGAATTGATAAGCAAGGGCGTGCAAAGTAAAAAAATTATTAATTTAACAAAATACATGTATGAATGGAGGAATAAATTAATTTCTATATATCAAATAAATCCGGATCTTATGTTTTTATACATGTCTATGAAAAAAGTAAAGAGTGATCCCACATATGAATTGTTTGCTACCGGCTTGTCTTATCCGCATTGTGGCATAAGTACGGAGTTCCTCTCAAAAAAGTCAATAAAATTAACACTTCCATCGCAAGATCTATACTATGATTATTTAATAGCGTCACAACTTCTATCAAACGATCATTCATTTCAATATTGTTTGATAGGAATAGCCTATTTCTCTTTTTACTTTGACATGTCGTTATCATCTGAAGCATATAGAATTCACAAAGTATATTATCCATTGTTTCAAGACGGTCATCATACTGTAGTTCATTCTCCTCTACCCACTGATGGATTCTCACATCTAGATAGTCCGAAACAACTTTTTTCTATTTTTAATTTGCATTTTGAATATATTTTATTAGACGAACTAAAAGATGAATCATTGATACTCCCTTGGATAAATGCTGAATGGAATACCACTCCCCTTCATATTCCTTTTGAAGAACATGGGAAAATGAGAGCAGCTTCACATGCTAAATTGTCGTATCCTCATACTTTAATTGAAAATAAAACGATTTTTAAAACATATTTAGAATTACTGTTAAAAAATGATATAAAGCCACTAATTGTTGTCTTCCCTGTTACTTCACATTATTTCAATTGTAGTAGTAAGAAATTAAAAGAAGATTTTTATAAAGTTATAAATGATTTTCAAGCACAATATTCTTTTCAAATCATAGATCTATTTGATTCACCATTATTTTATGATGAAGATTTTTATGATAGTGATCATATGAATAAAAAAGGTGCAAATAAAATGTCCGCGTTATTAAATATGTTTATTCAGGAACGAAAAGTATGATATTTCGATTCATATTTGCATAAAAGTATATAGGCTCCATACAGTTAAAGTAATGTGATTTTTGCATCGCGTATACAAATAATATGCGAAGAGGTGAGAGAGTAAAATGAGAACTCGTATTGAAAGAACTGTAGAGGTGGTAGATCAACTTCCGTTGGTAAGTGTGTTAATTCCTACGTATAATCGACCTCGCTACTTTGAAAAGGCGTTATGTAGTGTGTTAGAACAAACGTATCCTAATATAGAAATTATAGTTGGAGATGATAGTACGAATGACGAAACAGAAAAGGTGTTACAAAAATACTTATGTAATCATTCAAATATTATTTATATAAAAAACAGGTCAACTCTCGGACAATTTGAAAATGCGCTAATGTTATTTAATGAAACGAACGGTGAGTATGTAAACTTTTTAATGGATGATGATATATTTCACTTGAATAAAATTGAAAAAATGATGAAGTATTTTTTGAATGATCTAGATAATGAAATTAAGCTTGTAACATCTCATCGCCAAGTAATTGATGATAAAGGGCAAGAACTACGACATATTTATTCAACTGTCCGTTTATTTGAAGAGGATACGATTATAGAGGGAACAGAATTAGCAAATAGGGTAATTGTGGATCAAAAAAATTATATCGGAGAACCGACAACAGTTTTATTTCGTAAAAATGATTTACAAGAACCGTATGGGATTTTTGATAAGAGGCGGTATCTATGTAACGTAGATATAGCTTCATGGTTATCTTTATTAAGTAAAGGAAAAGCAGTATATATAGCAGAGACACTTAGTTACTTTCGATTACATCCAGATCAACAGTTAAATGAATCTAATAAAATGATGGATGGGTTAGAAGATTTTTCACATAGTATTATAGCAGGAAAAAAATATGGTTTCTTATCCGACGAAAAAGAATTAGACAAAGCGATAACTAATTTTCTAGATTATGCAAGGAGGATAGTTCCATCATCGATATTGTATACATTAGACTATTATCAAAAAATTAGGAGAAAGAAAATAAACATAGAAAAGAAAAAACAACATATAAATAATAATTCTCCTTTACCAAAAGTAAGTATACTTATTCCCGCGTACAATAGACCTTATTACTTGGAATTAGCGCTCAATAGCGCACTGAATCAAACATATGAAAATATTGAAATTATTATTTCTGACGACAGTACAAATAATGAAGTTAATGCTATGATTCAACCGTATTTACGTGAATATGAGTGTATTACATATGCTAAAAATGAAACTCCGTTAGTTGCTGAAAACTTTAATAAGTGTATAGAACTTGCGAACGGGGATTATATAAACTTTTTATTAGATGATGACTTATTTCATCATGAAAAGATCGAGAGAATGATGAAATACTTTTTGACGTTAGAAAATATTTCATTTGTGACGTCATATCGTGAACTGATTGATGAGAATGGAGAGATATTACCACCCTCAACATTGAATATGAAAATTGCGAAAGAAACTACACTTTTTGAAGGAAAAGAATTAGGAAATTACATATTAAAAAATTTAAAAAATATAGTTGGTGAGCCGACAACTGTTCTGTTTAATCGAGATTTGTTTGAAGGGAAGTTTGGGTATTTTAAAGGAAAGGCTTATTCTTCTATTAATGACATTGCAACTTGGCTAGATATGATGAGGAAAGGAAAAGTAGTTTATATACAAGAACCTCTTAGTTATTTTAGACAACATAGTGGACAAAATCAAAAACAAATACATTTTATTTTAATGACAATAGAAGAGTGGATTGAATTAATTATAGATGCATATAATAGTGGATTTTTAAGTTCTGAGAGAGATTATAAAGAGAGTTTATCTTATTGTTTAGAAAATGCGGGATTTATAGTTAAGGATGCGGTAAGAAATGGGGAACTAGATCAAATTTATAATGAAAAGATAAAAAAAGGGTTAAACAAGCTAGTCGCTCATATGTTTGAGAAAGAATCTTGTTATTGTCAATATTGCAATCAGCAATTTGAAAAATTTTCACCTTGGCCAGCACATTATGATTTTCCGAAATATAAATTTGAGATGTGGAATAAAGATACAGGGATATGCCCAGTTTGTAGTTCAATGGATCGTGAAAGGTTGTATCGTGCGTACATTGAAATGGAAACGGACTTGTTAAGTAGAGAATACACTATGCTTCATATTGCACCTGAAGAGAAGTTAAGAGATTGGTTTAACGAGTATAAAAATATTACGTATGTATGTGGGGATATAGAACCAAAGGATCCATTAATGAAGGAAATTGACGTTACAAGCATTACATATGATAGTAATACTTTTGATGTAATTTTATGTAGCCATGTATTAGAACACGTTCTTGACGATGGCAAAGCAATGCGAGAGTTATATAGAGTATTAAAGCCAAATGGATGGGGAATTATTCAAGTACCAATCGTAATGAATGTAGATTCTATTATAGAAAATAAATTAATTGTAACACCACAATTGAGAAAATTAGCTTTTGGTCAAGAAGATCATGTGAGAATTTATAATCAATCGGGATTCATTCAACGATTAATGAATGCAGGGTTTAAGGTGGAATTATATAACGTAGCTGAAAGAAAAGGAATGAAAAGTGCTAGGAAATTTGGATTATCTGAAACAGATACGCTCTATATTGTCCGAAAATGATAGGAAGGAATAGATAGATATGGAGAATATTCCTTTTTTGCGTGCTTCAACTGTACCTGTAATTGAGTATTTGGACGAATTGAAGGAAATAGATACATCTCACATATATACGAATTATGGACCTATAAATCAACGTTTTGAAGAAACAATTATGTCGGAATTTTTTCAGAACAGGGGCGCTGTTACAACGGTGGCAAACGCAACATTAGGGTTAATGGCCGCTATTCAACTTAAGAAAAGAAGAAAAGGAAAATATGCCCTCATGCCTAGTTTTACATTCCCTGCGACTCCATTAGCGGCTATTTGGTGTGGATTGGAACCTTATTTTATTGATATTTCAATAGATGATTGGTATATGGATAAAACAGTACTTTGGGATAAGATTGAAGAATTAAAAGAAGAGGTTGCGATTGTTGTCCCGTACGCAACTTTTGGATCATGGATGGACTTAGAAAAATATGAAGAATTAGAGAAAAAGGGTATTCCGGTTGTCGTAGATGCGGCACCGGGATTTGGGTTAATGAATGGAAGTATGCATTACGGTCAGGATTTTAGTGGTATGATCGTATATAGCTTTCATGCAACAAAGCCGTTCGGAATTGGTGAAGGAGGGCTCATATATAGTAAAAAGGAAGAAGATATACAACGTATTAAAAGAATGGGTAATTTCGGATTTGATAAAAATCGTGAATGTACGATGATGGGGTTTAATTGTAAAATGTCTGAATATGCGGCAGCTGTTGGGATTGCGACTATGAAAAAATGGAATCAAAAATTAAAAGAACGCACCCGTATTTCTGAATGGTATAAACAATTGTTACAAAGTAATGGATTAATGAAAAAAGGATGGAAACTCCAAAAGACAGAAGCAGTTATTCAACAATTTATGCCTATTCTTTGTCCGGAAGAAGTTCACAACATACAAGTAATAGAAGAACTGAAAAAACAGAAAATAGAAGCTAGATTATACTTTTCACCATCATGCCACCAACAAGTTCTTTTTAGAACTTATAAGTCTACAGATTTAATAGAAACGAATAAAATAGCCAAACGAATAGTAAGTTTACCTTTATGGGAAGGAATGACGAAAGAAATAGTAGAACAAATTGTAATCTGTTTAGGGCAGAAGGTGGTGTCGGCAGATGAATAGTTTTTATAGTCAAGAAGAGTTAAAGAAAATTGGATTTTTATCTGTTGGGAAAAATGTATTGATTAGTAAAAAAGCAAGTATATATAATCCAGGTGTTATATCAGTTGGTAATAATGTAAGAATTGATGATTTTTGTATTTTAAGTGGTAAAATCACAATTGGAAGTTATTCGCATATATCAGCGTATACAGCGTTATATGGAGGGGAAGTTGGGATTGAAATGTATGACTTTGCAAATATCTCAGCTAAAACAATCGTATATGCAGTACTAGATGATTTCAGTGGAAATACATTAATGGGGCCAACTGTCCCGAATCAATATAGGAATGTGAAAACAGGAAAAGTTATTTTAAAAAAGCATACGATTATTGGTGCTGATTCTATTATTTTTCCAAATGTAACTGTAGGAGAAGGCACAGCAGTTGGTGCGATGAGTATGGTAAAGGAGAGTTTAGATGATTGGTATATTTATGCTGGAGTTCCCGTAAAAAAAATAAAACCTCGTCAAAAAAAGATGCTAGAGTCAGAAAATGATTTTTTAAAAAACATTAATTCTTAACAAAAAAGAATTAATGTTTTTTATTTTTAAGATACAGCAAAGTTGTATCTTAACTTATTATGTTTTAAATTTAGCTGACAAAGGCAATACTGAGCCATAGTGAATGTAAAGTTGGAGGGCGAGCATATATGTTTGATGAGGATGGGATTGTTTTAATTATGGAACCAGCTGATGAAAGTAACTTGAGGAGGTTTATTTTTTCGGTGCCAAAGTCAGTGTATGAAAAGAAGGGGCTTACATTACACTATGGAACAGCTATAGGACAAGGATATATGGATATAATTGAAGATATTATTAGCGTAAATATAGAAATAGATGCTGTAACGATAATAGGGCATGTAAGAGGGTAAATAGCTATTTGAAAAAGGTTATAAGTAATTTAGCTAGAAGTTATGCATAGAGAAAATTGCAGACAATTATAAAGGCGAAGGGAGTCTAAAATGAAAATCAAATCAATTTTATTAGTATGTATAGTTTCAATTGGTTTAATGGGATGTTCACTAGTAGAGCAAGGAAAGAACTCCATAGATTATGCTCAAAAAGCGACAGACTATGTAAATGAAATAAGTGCATTTGCAAATGATGCACCAGCATTAGCTGAAAAGGCTGTTAATGATAGCGAAGCTCGAAAAGAGTTAGAAACGAAGCTTAGTGAAATTAAACAAGATATACCCGCTTTCAATGAATTAACACCACCTGATGTAGCAAAGGATCTTCATCAGCAAATCGTCGGATATAACGAAAAGTTAAATACATTAATTGATACGGCAATGACGAAGATAGAAGAAGGAAAAGTGGATGTAGAGCAATTTAAAAACTCTGAGCTTATGCAGACGATTGATCAAGTTCGTGATTTGAAAGAGAAGGTTCAAAATTTAGGACAATAATAAAAAAGCTCCGTTTGTGATGAACGGAGCTTTTTTATGTTTTCTAATGGAAAAGTTTATAATATTTTCTTCCTATAATATAAGTGTTTTTTTATATCTTCCATTGTTCTAAAATATGTATTGTTTTATTAGTTGCATCCATGTTCACTTGAGCACCTATCGGCATAGTGATCATCGGATGGGTATGACAACAATCAAAGTCAGCTAATAAAGGAATTCTTTGATTTTGCAGTACTTCTAATAATATTTCATAAGGTTTGCGATTTGTACCACAATCATCAAACTGCTCATGTTTTCCAAGAATAATACCTGAAACTTTATCAAATACGCCGTTAACTTTAAGTAATGAAAAGCTTCTTTCAATAGTAGCTGCATCTTTTGAACTATCCTCAATAAATAAAATATCCCCATTTTGAATACATGGCATATAAGGACTACCCCAAATTCCTTCTATTGTATTTAAGTTCCCTCCAATAATACGTCCAGTAGCTTGTCCATTTGTTACGGAAATCCAATTATTTGGTTTAAGTTCTTTTTCTTTCGTTTTCACTTCCCAATTCATAAATTCATCTGACCAAAATAAAGGCTGTTTTATGTTGTAAGGAAGCGATTGATCATGTAGTAATGTTTCTACAAAATAATTGTATGTATAATCTACAAAAGGCTCAAATTCTCCAAAGGAGGGGACGAGTGCCGGACCGTAAAATGTAGGGATTCCTGTTTTGGCATAAATCCCTAGCAATAAAGCTGTTGCATCTGAATAGCCAATCATTATTTTAGGGTTATTTTGAAAAGCATCATAATCAATATAAGGTAATAAGGAATTGGAATTCATACCGCCAATTGTTGACATAATACAAGATACATTAGGATTCCTTATTAAAGCATTCAGTTCCTCGGCACGCTCTTGTATACTGCCAGAGCGATAATAATCATATCGACCTGTTAGTGAACCTTCTAATATGTGAAATCCTTTCTGTTGTAAATAAGATTTCGCTCGTTCAAATCTTTTAGGAGAAGTGTAGGTTGCTGGTGAAGAGGGCGAATAAATACCGATTGTGTCTCCGTATTTTAATGTTTTTGGAAGTAGCATCGTAAGAATCCTTTCTATTAAGTAGTTAAATTACGACAATATAACATTGAATATTCTTATATTTCGGTATTTTAATTGTAACATAAATGTATTAGATGAATAAATATGCTTTTTACCTTGACGATATAAAGTAATTATTGTTATGGTTAAACGTGAGTGTATAAAAGGTTTGCTAAAGGAGTTTTGAAATGAAGCGGTTAAAATGGGGAAGGCTGACGATCCTAGTAGTCATTATTTTAGGGATATGTTGGTTCTTATTCCAAGGAACTCAAAAGAGTGCAACAAATATAGAGGGACAACCTTTACAGGTGGCAGAACTACCTAAAACAGGATTAGCTGAAAAAGTAGTGCCACCAAAGTACATACCACCGGAAATTGATGCAAAAGCAGCTATGATTATTGATGCGAGTAATGGAGATGTTATTTATCAACATAATGAAAAAGAAGCTTTTGCGCCAGCAAGTATGTCTAAGATGATGACAGCGTACCTTCTATTAGAAAATGTACATAATGGGAAAGTTCGCTGGGAAGATTCGGTGAAAATGAGTGCGAAAGCGGCACAAACAGAGGGTGCGAGAATCCCAGTCCAAGTGAATGACACATTAACTGTTAAAGATTTGTACCATGCATTAATGATTGAATCGGCAAATAATTCGGCTGTGGCTTTAGCAGAACATATGGCTAAGACGGAGAAAGATTTCGTTCAGCTTATGAATGAAAAAGCAAAGCAGTTAAAAATGTCGGATTATGCTAAATTCGCAAATGCGTCAGGACTACAAGAACCTGATGGAAGTGAGACGAAGATGACAGCTGCTGATGTAGCAAACTTGGCGTATCATCTAATAAAAGACTATCCAGAAATATTAGAAGTGACTCACTTACGTCAAAGTCAGTTAGCATTTAATAATATTAATGTTGTAAGTACAAATGATATGTTAAACAAAAATAATAAAGCTTTATATATAGAAGGAATAGACGGATTAAAAACAGGATTTACAGATAGCGCGGGGTATTGTTTTACGGGTACAGCAAAACAAGGTGATACTCGTATTATTACTGTTGTAATGGGAACGAAAGGTAAAACGCAGCGTTTTACAGAGACGAACAAGCTAATGTCTTATGCTTTTGGCTTAGTTAATTAAGTGAAATACTGAGTTGGATCATCATATAAGCAAGGCAATTTGTTGTTACTTATTATCGGTAACAATAAATTGCCTTTTTATTGTTAGTATTAGGAAGTAAAAGGTAAAAAATGTGAGTGTTATTATTTGAGTTTATTATTGTTTGTTGATAGTATAAAGTTAGAAGCTTATTAATGATAAGTTTTAAGAGGCGGAACATGATGTATACATATGAAAAAGCCTCAAATGAAAATTGGAGGGAATTATGATGGCAAAAGATTTTTACACAGCAATTGAAGACAGAAGATCTATTTACGCGATTAGTAAAGAGCAAGTAGTTTCTGATGAAAAAATTCAAGAAGTGATTTATCATGCTGTAAAACATACACCTTCAGCTTTTAACTCTCAGAGCGCCCGCGTTGTCGTCTTGCTAGGAGAACAACATGATAAGTTATGGGATATTACGAAAGAAACGTTACGAAAAATTGTACCTGAAAATAACTTTGCATCTACTGAAGAAAAAATGAATGCATTTAAAAGTGGTTATGGAACGGTTTTATACTTTGAAGACAGTCAAGTAGTGGAAGAACTGCAAGAAAACTTTGCATTATACAAAGAGAATTTCCCAACGTGGTCACAGCAATCCTCAGGAATGTTACAATTTGCAATTTGGACAGCTTTAGAAATTGAAGGATTTGGTGCTACATTGCAGCATTACAATCCATTAATTGATGAAGAAGTGAGAAAAGAATGGGAAGTTCCAGAAAGCTGGAAACTTACTGCGCAAATGCCGTTTGGTAAACCGGTGGTACCTGCAGGTGAAAAAGAATACCAACCTTTAGAAAATCGTGTGAAAATTTATAAATAATGCGAGATAAAAGGTGAACAGGGATACAACCTGTTCACCTTTTATAAGTAATAAGGATTTTTTTGATAGGAATTTTTCATCTGATCTTTTAATTCGTTTTTACGTGTTTCAATAGTTGATATTTTTTGTAAGGTAATAATTGAAACGAATTGAAAAAAAGCAGAGTACAATTCTATATTTTTATTTATAGGATCATCTATTATGTTTTTCATAAATATACCTCCTTTTTTAATCCCATTATTTGCGGGCAATAAGACTTCCATCTCAAAATTCAATGTACCGCCCTGTAAAAGTTCCATAGGTTTCAGTGTAGGGTAAATAAAATTTGTATTGGTTAAAATACCACTATATATATGATAATATAAATATCCTATAAATTCCATAGTTAGTGAAAAATAGGCAGTGGTGTGTGTGTTTTCGCCAAATTAGAACAGAATTTTTGAAGTTAAATCTTACAAATCGTCAAATCTTTTATAAGTGATAGATAGTATCAAAAAAAGTTTTCTGAAAATATTATACTATTGATTAAAAAAGCATTTTTTGTCATGATAAGAGTATGCTTTATGTAAGGGACTTTACTAGAAAATACATTCTTTGCATTGGATTCGATGAATAGAGTTTTTCAAAGTGGATAGAAAATGTATATTAAGATAATGAATGAAATGTCGAATTTTCAATGAAATACATAAGAGAATTGAAAAAAGCATTGCAAAAACAATAAGTTTAATGGTAAAGTTCACATGAAGTTCACACGGAATTCACTTCATTCATTTAAAATGAACTCTGTGTGAAAAATAAAACTCTTGTTAAAAAATGGAACTTAATGAATATTTTACTTTGATAATATTGTAATGTATTAAGTTTATAAGTTTTTTTAAGAGGATAGTAGGGAAAGGAAGTAAAGACAACTTATGAAAAAAGTAATTGCAGGTTTAGCAGCAGCTTCTGTAGTGGGTGTTGCAGTTCCAGGTATGGATTCTGCTCAGGCACAAGTTTCAAATGAGGCGCTAAAAGAAATTAATGGACAAACTCAAACTCAAACGACTGTAACTGAAACAAAAAAGGTAGAAACAACTTCTGAATTAAAATACACGGTAACAGCTGATGTATTAAATGTACGTTCAGGTGCTGGTACAGGACATAACGTTATTTCTAAAGTGAAATCAGGTCAAGTACTACAAGTAATTGGACAAGAAAACGGTTGGTTCAAAGTAACTGTAAACGGTCAAACTGGTTATGTAAGTGGTGATTTCGTAACGACTGGTGGTAAAACAGGAACTACTGTTCAACAAGGAACTGGTACTTACACAGTAAACGTTTCTTCACTAAACGTACGTACAGGCCCAAGTACATCTCATACAGTATTAGGCTCTGTAAATAAAGGTAAAACAGTACAAGTTGTTGGAGAAGTACAAGATTGGTTTAAAATCAACTTCAATGGTGGAACTGGATACGTAAGCAAAGACTTCGTAACAAAAGGTGGTTCTGCTGTATCTAACGAAACAAAACAACCAACTACAAACAACAATACTACTACAGTTCAAACTGGTGGTTCTTATGTTGTTAACACTGGTGCTTTAAAAGTACGTACAGGCCCAGCTACATACAACGCTGTAATCGGTGGCGTAACACAAGGTAAAGTATTAAACGTTACTGGCGCTGAAAATGGTTGGTACAAAATTAACCATAACGGCCGTACAGGTTACGTAAGTGCAGACTTCGTTAAGTTTGTAAAAGGCGGAGTAAACAACGTTACAAATAACGTTCAACAACCAGGTAAAGACGTACAAAAACCAACAACAGGTGGAGATACATCTTCAATCGCTGGATTCGCTAGATCATTAAATGGTTCACCATACAGAACTGCTGGTACAACACCTGCTGGTTTTGACTGCAGTGGATTCATTCACTACGTATTAAATCAAACTGGTCATAAAGGCGCTCGTCAAACAGTTGCTGGATACTGGAGCTCTAAAACAAAAACTAGCAATCCACAACCAGGTGATTTAGTATACTTCCAAAATACTTATAAATCAGGTCCTTCTCACATGGGTGTTTACTTAGGAAACGGTCAGTTCATTAGTGCAGAAACTGATGCAACTGGTGTACGTATTAGTTCTGTAAGTAACTCTTACTGGAGCAAGCACATGTTAGGTTACACAAAAGCATACTAAGAAAAAGTAGTTTATATACTTTTCGTATAGAGAAAAGGCTTTCCAGGGAAACTTGGGAAGCCTTTTTATAGTTGAGTAAATTGGGAATGTAGTAGTTTTTACTGTAACTTCCCATTTAAAAATCGAGCGTATAGGTCATGAAAGTAGTTGGGACGAAATAAGTTTGCTGCATGTCCTGCTAACGGTATTTCTTTATATAAAACGTTAGGAAGAACGGACTTTAAATCAAAAAGACAAGATTTATAGAGATGATCATGTTCACCCATTACCCATAATATAGGGTGGGGAAGTGATTTTAATTTAGATTTTAAATCGAATTCTAAACGATGCCGTAATGATTGGGAAATAATTGATGAATGTAATTGCAATCCGAAACGGTAATAAATATTTCTTGAAATGACTGCGAACGGATTTGCCTTTAGTATGCCACTTGGAAAAATGGTATTTGCATATTGAGAGAGCCATTTAGAGTATTCGTCTCCGCGCTTCTCCCAAAATTTTTGAAATACGTTATATAAAAGGGATGGATTATTATAATGTCCACCAATATGACAAATGCTTAATACTTTTTCTGGGTGCATTTGTGCAAAAATTGTAGAGATATAACAGCCATAACTTAGAGCGCAAATATGAGCTTTTGTAATACCTTCTTTTTCATATAATTTCAATAGTTGATCTACGAGGCGCTGTAATGAAAATTCGATAGCTTCTCCTTTATCGTCGCCGTGACCTAATAAGTCATAAGTAATAATGTTGTAAGAGGCGGAAAATCGCTTATGCTCTTTTTTGAAGGCACGACGATTGCCGACTAATCCATGAATAAAAATGATTGTTTCCTTTTCGGAATGTATATTTGTTTGCAAAAAGGATACTCCTTTCAATAACGGGAGATTTATACAGTATTGTAAATTAGTTATCTATAATTCACATAGAATAATATTAAGTACCAGGTAATAATATCAGATGTTTATATCTGTTGTAAAGATGCGTTTGTATGTATATTTTGTAAAAACAGAAAAAGTGTGTTTACATTCAGTTTACATTTGTATTGTATTCTACTTTTAGAAAGAACAGTTTGGTTGAACACGAGGAGATGAACAAAAATGGAAGTTAGAAATGAGATGGAGAAAAAAGGGAGCTGGAGGCAGTTTTTACACCTTATTCAAGATACAAATCCTCCAAAGGGGATTCTTGCTTTTGCGTTATTAATGAGTTTACTTTCTACTGGAGCAAGTTTATTTATACCGATGTTAACGAAGGGCTTAGTAGATAATTTTTCACTTTCGTCAATTAGTACAGGACAAATTGTTGGGCTAATTGCATTCTTTATTATGCAAACTATAGCCGCGGGATTGTCTATATATTTACTAAATTATATAGGACAGAAGATTGTAGCTGGACTGAGAGAACGTTTGTGGAAAAAGGTGCTTATTTTACCGGTAACTTATTATGATCAAAATAGAACAGGCGATACAATTAGCCGTATGACAAATGATACAGGAGTTGTGAAAACGTTAATTTCTGAGCATTTGTCAAATTTATTAACAGGCGGTATTTCAATTGTTGGATCATTAATTGTACTATTTGTTTTAGATTGGAAAATGACACTTTTACTTTTAACGGTTATTCCGTTATCAGTACTCATCTTAGTTCCACTTGGACGAAAAATGTATAAGATTTCAAAAGCACTTCAAGATGAAACGGCTTCTTTTACAAGTGTATTAACACAAGTGTTATCAGAAATTCGTTTAGTGAAATCTTCGAACACAGAAAAAAAGGAATATGAAACTGGAAATAAAGGTATTGAAAAGCTATTACAATTTGGCTTGAAAGAGGGAAAAGTGCAAGCGTTAATTTCACCAGTTATGTCGTTTGTTTTAATGGCATTACTTGTTATTATCGTAGGGTATGGTGGAATGCGAGTTTCTAGCGGTGCATTAACAACAGGAGAACTAGTAGCATTTATTTTATATTTAGTTCAAATTATAATGCCGATGAGTCAATTATCTATGTTCTTTACACAATTCCAAAAGGCAATTGGTGCAACGGAAAGAATTAATACAATTTTAGAATATGAAGTAGAAGATCATGAAACTGGTGTGAAAGTCACAAATGCTAAGCAGCCAATCGTTCTTGAAAATGTACATTTTGAGTATAACGAAGAAGAGAAAGTTTTAAAGAATATTGATTTCACAATTGAATCAGGAAAAGTAACAGCGATTGTAGGACCAAGTGGTAGCGGGAAAACGACGTTATTCTCACTATTAGAACGTTTTTACGAGCCAACTAGCGGTGCCATTAAATTAGGAAAAGACTCAATTACGAGTTATTCATTGCAATCATGGCGACGTCAAATCGGTTACGTATCACAAGATAGTCCGTTAATTGATGGAACGATTCGTGATAATATTTGCTACGGTGTTGAGGGTGAAGTGACTGATGCAGAAATTGAAAAAGTAGCAGCGATGGCATATGTTGATGCATTTATTCATGATTTGCCAAACGTATATGCAACAGAAGTTGGAGAGCGTGGTGTGAAGCTTTCTGGAGGGCAAAGACAGCGAATTGCAATTGCTCGAGCGTTACTTCGAAATCCACAAATTCTTATGTTAGATGAAGCAACTTCCAGTCTAGATAGTAAATCAGAGTCTGTCGTTCAGAAAGCGTTAAATAACTTAATGAAAGGCAGAACAACATTAGTTATTGCACATAGACTTTCTACTGTTGTAGATGCAGATAAAATTATCTTTATTGAAAAAGGAAATCTTACAGGAAGTGGTACGCATGATGAATTATTACAGACGCATGATATGTATCGTGAGTTTGCAACGCAACAATTGAAAATTAAAGAGGGCGTATTATAAAGGATGCGAATTAGAAAGGAAATGGTTTCTTTGATACCTAACATTTTAATAGTGGACGATGATCCGCATATTAGAGAACTTGTTTCTGTTTTTTTAGAGCGGGAAGGATTTCAAACATATGAAGCAATTGATGGACTAGATGCACTTCGGAAAATAGATGAAGTGAAAGTCGATATGGTTATTCTTGATATTATGATGCCGAATATGGATGGCTTCGATTTATGTTTTGAATTAAGGAAGTACTATGATATTCCGATTTTGATGTTAACTGCGAAAGGGGAAACGTCTCAAAAAGTAAAAGGATTTCACCTTGGCACGGATGATTATCTTGTAAAACCATTTGATCCGATAGAACTAGTAGTGAGAGTTAAGGCACTACTGAAACGTTACCAAATTACAGTATCGCAATCGATTCAAGTTGGAAATGTACTGTTAAATCGCAAAACATTTGAAGTTATAATTGGAGAACAAACAGTCACATTACCGCTAAAAGAATTCGAATTGCTCTTTACTTTAGGTTCTAAAGCAGGAAGAACTTGTGCGAGAGAGCAGTTAATTGAAGATGTATGGGGATATGATTTTGAAGGGAATGAACGTACACTAGACGTTCATATTAATCGACTACGTGAGAAGTTTCAAGAAGAGAAGTCGAAGTTTAGTATTAAAACGATAAGAGGATTAGGGTATCGCTTAGAGGTAAGTAAATGAGGAAAAGAAAACGAATGAGTAAGTTGAAGATGTTGAAAGTAACGGGAGCGGTATTAGCGCTTTTTTCTTTTCTCACTATAATTTGGTCTATCGCATTTTATGTAGCAACTAGTATATTGAATGCTTTTGAAGTAAACGTATCGTCGTTTGTGGCCTTTCTAATTAGTGATATGGTCGGTTTTGTATTTATTGTTCTTATCTGGACATTGATTGGGATATTAATGAGACCAAAACGAGAGGCAATGATTTGGACTATTATTGAACCGATACAAAAAATTGCAAAAGGAGACTTCTCCGTAAAAATACGAAATGAAGAAAAGTATGATGGAGAAATTGGTGTACTCGTAAAAAGTATAAATGATATGACAGATGAACTGAATGCGATGGAGAAAATGCGCCAGGAATTTGTATCGAATGTTTCTCATGAAATACAGTCACCATTAACATCTATAAAAGGATTTGCTAGAGCACTACAAGATAACAATCTTTCCGAGGAAAAACGAAAGCATTATCTTACCATTATTGAAACGGAAACGACGAGATTATCTAAACTAAGTCAAAATTTACTTAAACTAACTCTTTTAGAGTCAGAAGAGTATACACCAGAAAGAGTGACTTATCGATTAGATCAACAGTTAAAACAAATTGTATTAAATAGTGAACCGCTCTGGGCTGAAAAAGAAATTGAATTAGACCTTGGTTTAGAAAAAGTGCATATAACTGCTGACCAAGAAAGTATGAGTCAAGTTTGGATTAATTTAATTCATAATAGTATTAAATTTACTCCAAGTAGCGGCACAATTACAATCCAGTTACAAAAACATGAGAAAGTAGTGGAAGTACGTATTCGCGATTCGGGAATTGGTATATCAGAAGAACAGAAACAACATATTTTTGAACGTTTTTATAAAGCAGATTCTTCACGCAATCGTGCTTATGGAGGAAGTGGCTTAGGCTTGGCCATTGTAAAAAAGGTACTTGACCTTCATCAAGGAGAAATAAAAGTCGAGAGTGAGGAAGGGAATGGAACAGAATTTATTGTGTGTATTTCGAATTATGAAGAGAAATAGTGTTAGGAGGATATCTTCTAACACTATTTTTCTTTAAAAATACATTCCCCGTTACTGCAACTATATTGATAAGCTGTTCCTTGGCCATTCATACGGTATGAATAATCTGATTCTTTATCTTTCTTAAAGTCAACATATGCTTCTGCACCGTTTGTATCATCATCGATATCAATGAATTGAACATAGCGTATAGAATAATCTTTCTTTTCGCTTAAACCTCTTTCTTGCAAGTTAGTATGGATACCGTCTACTAACTTGTCAAACAATGACCAGTTTAAATTAAGATTTTTAAATGACTCAGTATGTCTTCCTAAAATGCCGTTGTCTTGTATTATTTTCTTATTATTATCGTATGTATAAGAGTATGTAAAATAAGGTTCGTCTTTATATACTACCTCTGCATAATAGCCGATATTATAAATGGGAGTATATTTTCCGGTTATGCTTTGTATTTCTTTTTGCTTATAGCCTTGTATAGTATAGAGATAGTCGCTAGTATCTTTTTCTATTACTTTATAATGTAGTGGATTACCAAATATAAAGTACATAGCCAAAAATATGATACATAGTCCGACTGCAGTTAGTGACAAGAACCATTTCTTTCTTTTCATACACATACACTCTCCTATGCTGGATTTATTTTTATTTTACATGAATTATGGCAAAAACATGAGACTTATCAATAAAAACTTTCCATAGTTACCTATAAGTAACCTACGCACATGAAAGTGCATCATTGCCTTTTTACATAAACACAGATACAATTTTAATATAATACATAACTGAGATGATTAAGGAGTGTTATACTTGGCAGAATTATTACAAGGTAAAAATGCTTTAATTACAGGAGCAGGTAGAGGAATTGGTCGCGCTGTAGCAATCGCATTAGCGAAAGAGGGCGTAAATGTAGGTCTTTTAGCTCGTTCAGAAGAAAACTTAAAAGCTGTAGCGAAAGAAGTAGAAGCAGAAGGCGTAAAAGCTGTTATTGCGACTGCTGATGTTTCTTCATACGAAGAAGTGACTACTGCGATTGAGACGTTAAAAAATGGTTTAGGATCTATCGATATTTTAATTAATAACGCTGGTATTTCTAAGTTCGGTAAGTTTTTAGAATTAGACGTTGCTGATTGGGAGAAAATCATTCAAGTAAACTTAATGGGTGTATACTATGCAACTCGTGCAGCTTTACCAAGTATGATTGAACAACAATCTGGTGATATTATTAACATTTCATCTACAGCAGGACAAAAAGGTGCACCTGTAACAAGTGCATACAGTGCTTCTAAATTTGGTGTTCTTGGCTTAACAGAATCGTTAGCGATGGAAGTTCGCAAGCATAATATTCGTGTAACAGCTTTAACTCCAAGTACAGTAGCAACTGATATGGCTGTAGATTTAGGGTTAACTGATGGAAATCCAGATAAAGTAATGCAAGCAGAAGATATTGCAGAGTTTATCGTAGCGCAGCTGAAATTAAATAAACGTACATTTATTAAATCAGCAGGACTTTGGTCTACTAATCCGTAAGGGATAATTTCATAAACAAAAGAAGGGATATTTATTCTGTAATGGAGTAGATGTCCCTTCTTTATTTTTGTTTATGAGACATAATTTTCGGTATAATAATATGTGAATAGTAGAAAAGTATTGAAAGGGATGGTATTTACATGAGTACGATTGAGAAATGGACGGCTGTTGATCAATATGTGAGTGATGTATTAATACCGAAAGATTCTACATTAGAAGAAGTACTTCAAGCAAACGCTGCAGCTAATTTACCAGCACATGATGTATCGCCAACGCAAGGGAAGTTTTTGCAACTATTAGTACAAATTCAAGGAGCTCGAAACATTTTGGAAATTGGTACTCTAGGCGGATATAGCACGGTATGGCTTGCAAGGGGATTGCCATCAGGAGGCAGAGTTGTTACATTGGAGGCAAGTGAAAAGCATGCTGAAATTGCACGTAGCAATATTGAGCGTGCCAATTTGAATGATAAAATTGAAGTGCGAACAGGATTAGCTTTAGATTCTTTACAGCAAATCGAAAATGAGAATTATGAACCATTTGATTTTATTTTTATAGACGCCGATAAACAAAATAATCCTACTTATTTTGAATGGGCACTGAAACTATCACGCCCTGGTACTATAATTATTGGTGATAACGTAGTACGTGAAGGAGAAGTTATTGACAATACGAGTAACGATCCTCGCGTACAAGGGATACGTCGCTTCTATGAATTAATAGCTGCAGAGCCACGTGTAAGTGCTACTGCGCTTCAAACTGTCGGAAGTAAAGGATACGATGGGTTTGTAATGGTAGTCGTAAAAGAATGACGGAAGGTGGTAAAAAGATGTTTCAAAAATTATAACATGTATCGTGTACAACACAGCTACCTCGTGGACCTCCAACATACTTGGAAATATAAGTTTATATAAAAATTGGAGGTAAGGAATAGATGAGAACTGAAAAAGAAATGTTAGACTTAATTATAAATACAGCAAAAGAGGATGAAAGAATCCGAGCAGTTATCATGAATGGATCACGTGTAAATCCAAATGTGAAAAGAGATTGTTTTCAAGACTATGATATTATGTATGTTGTAAATGATATACAATCTTTTACGTCTAATCATAATTGGATTCATAGATTTGGAGAAATAATGATTGTACAAATGCCAGAAGAAATGTCATTAATTCCAGCGGACGAAGACGGGAATTTTCCGTATTTAATGCAGTTTATGGATGGAAATCGAATTGATTTAACGCTCGTTCCATTTGATTTGATAAATAAGTTTGTTGGACAAGATAGTTTAAGTAAACTGCTTCTTGATAAAGATAATTGTATTGTTGAATTTCCACCAGCAAGCGATAAAGATTACTTAATAAAAAAGCCTACAGAAAAAGAGTTTTTAGATTGCTGTAATGAATTTTGGTGGTGTAGTACGAATGTGGCAAAAGGACTATGGAGAGAAGAACTTTCTTATGCGAAAGGGATGCTTGATGGTCCAGTACGAGATATGTTCATCGTAATGCTAGAATGGCATATTGGTATGAAAACAGACTTTACAGGTAATGCAGGAAAGTTTGGGAAGCATTTCGAGCAATATATTGAAAAAGATATGTGGGAGCAATTTAAAAGAACTTTTTCTAATGCAGAATATGAAAACATATGGGAGTCATTCTTTGTCATGGGTAATTTATTTAGGGAAGTAGCGAATGAAATTGCTAACACATATGGGTATCAATACCCGCAAGGTGATGATGACAGAGTGACGAGCTATTTAAAACATGTAAAAGCTTTGCCGAAAGATAGTGCATCGATTTATTAATTGTATAAAGCAGTAAGACTGTCCTAATTATGGACAGTCTTATTTTTGTTCATGAATAATAATTTCTCTAACAAAGTGCAGATGAATCACATATGAAATTTTAGGGAGGTTTTTATCATGTATTATTTTTATTCGTCAGAAATGTTTGCCCCATATGAATGGGGACTAGAACGAGATGTTTCGTACGCCTATATGCCATATCACTCATTTTATTATGGAGACTATATGAGCTCATTGCCATACACATATATCCCTCAAAAATATACAGTACAAATGAAAGCATATGAGCGTGGATCGTGGACACCATTTTCGTGGGTCGAAAAATATGCGTACGCATTTTCAGGGCCGTACAATAAAGCGGAAGTCGCTCTTACATTTGATGATGGACCAGATTTAGAATTTACGCCGGAAATTTTAGATAAGTTAAAACAACATAATGTGAAGGCGACTTTCTTCTTGCTTGGTGAAAATGCAGAAAAGTTTCCGAATGTAGTAAAACGTATTGCGAATGAAGGGCATGTAATTGGCAATCATACGTATAGCCATCCAAATTTAGCGAAAGTAAATGATGCTGAGTACCGTAATCAAATTATGAAAACCGAAGAAATATTAAATCGTTTAGCTGGTTATGCACCGAAATTTATTCGTCCGCCATACGGTGAAATACTTGAAAATCAATTGAAGTGGGCAACAGAGCAAAATTTTATGATTGTACAATGGAGTGTTGATACGGTTGATTGGAAAGGAGTAAGCGCTGATACGATTACAAATAATGTGTTAGGGAATTCATTTCCTGGCAGTGTCATACTCCAGCATTCGACTCCAGGTGGGCATTTGCAAGGATCTGTAGAGGCACTAGACAAAATTATTCCGCAGTTAAAAACGAAAGGGGCACGCTTTGTAACGCTGCCAAGTATGTTCCAAACATCGAAAGAGAGAAAATAAACTGGAATTTAAATCGGTCGGGTATTGTCAATCATCCACTATAAAGAATAGGACTCCCAAGTACTTTAAAATGGGAGTCCTATTTTATTTATAAACTATGATTTTCTAGTAAGTCTTTTCCTTTTTCTATAACAAATTCATAGTATGCAAGATCATATGGATAAATATCTTCAAATGTTATTGTTATCGGTTTATTTCTTAAAACAGAAATAGCCGTAAAAGATGAAATCTCTCTTTTTAATAGTTGTAGAAAAGAAGTTGCATGTACTTTCATCACATCGTCTACTTCTTCACCTGGTGCAAATGAAAGTGTATTGATGACATTGTGAAAATACATATGACAAAATTCACGATCAGTAAGATTTGAAATTTCATAATCTATTTTAAAGATACCTTTGTATGCTAAATCGGTAGTTTGAAAGAAAAGTCCTAGTTCTTCTTCAATTTCACGAAGACCGCCAATTTGTACATCTTCATCATGCATAATATGTCCAGCTGAAGTAATATCCCATATACTCGGAGCTTCTTTTTTATTTTTAGAGCGTAATTGAAAATATAAAAACATATCTTCAGCATCTTTTTCTACAAACCAACAATGAAATGTTTCATGCCAATCACCGTCACGATGCACTTCATCACGTAATTTCTTCCCAAGTATATTTCTTTCAGTATCAAATATTGTTAACCACTCTGTCATTTAAATTCCCCTTTCTGCAAATTTTATTATACAATATTTGTATTGAATTTTGGGAAAATAAAGAAAAAGGGTGAGTATAAGTGGGGATAGAGAATAAGGAAATAAAATCGATTATTTCAACAGAGGAAGAGTTACGAAAAATATTGGGGCGACCAAGTGAGCGAGCTTTGAAAAAAGTTATTTCATCATTAGACCATCATTGCATAGATTTTCTGTCTAAATCTCCTTTTCTAGTATTATCTACTGCAAATAAATTAGGAGAGTGTGATGCTTCGCCGAGAGGAGACGCACCTGGATTTGTATACGTATTAAATAATAATAAAATTATTATTCCAGAAAGACCAGGCAACCGTCGTATAGACTCCATTTTGAATATTATTTCAAATCCGCACGTAGGGTTACTCTTTTTGATCCCTGGTCTTGGGGAGACACTCCGAATAAACGGCCGAGCATTCATTACAAACGATGAAGAAATTTTGCAAGAAATGCAGGCAAATGGACGCAATCCGTTACTTGGAATTGTTGTTGAAATAGAGGAATGCTATATTCATTGCGCAAAAGCTTTTATTCGTTCTAAGATGTGGGATTCAGAATTTTGGTTAAATAAAAAAGAATTACCTTCAGCAGCAAAAATGTTGCTGGAGCATGCGAAAGTGAATGCTTCAGAAGAAGATGTTGCACGTTCTTTAGAAGAAAGTTATACGAAAAGATTGTATTAAAAAACTTTATTAATATATCTTTGTAAGGTGAATATCTACGTATTTTAGAATGGGATATTTATATATGAACTGTTGATTTACAAAATGGAGAAATAGCAAAATAGGTAAATCGAGCGGCAATTGTAAAATGTTATTGTGAAATATAATAAAAAATGATATTGAAAATAGTTAGTAAAAATAGGCTTGCTTTTTAAAAAGTTGATAACTATAATAAGTTAACAAATAGACATGAACGAAAAGTAATGATAAGGACATGAAATCATTTTTACGGTTTACAGAGAGGGAAGCCAAGGGTGTGAGCTTCCTAACACGAGAAATGGTTTTACCACCTTTGAACTTCAATGGTGAACGAGTAATCTAGTAATTATTGACGGAATCAGCCGTTATCTGAACTTGAGCAATCTAGAAGGAAATAAGTCTGGATTGGAACAAGGGTGGAACCACGAAAACACATTCGTCCCTTTCCTAGGGATGAGTGTGTTTTTTTATTGAATTAGGGATTGAAAATTAAAAATAATTAAAAAATAGTATTGATTTTGTTGTTTATACGAGTATAATGAGTTAACAAATAAACATGAACGAAAAAGTAACGATAAGGACACGGAATCATTTTTACGGTTTACAGAGAGGGAAGCCAAGGGTGTGAGCTTCCTAACACGAGAAATGATTTTACCACCTTTGAACTTCAATAGTGAACGAGTAATCTAGTAATTATTGAC
>NZ_QORY01000015.1:0-197312 GCF_008368755.1 Bacillus sp. AR2-1 | reverse complement strand
GGACACGGAATCATTTTTACGGTTATCAGAGAGGGAAGCCAAAGCTTCCTAACACGAGAAATGATTTTACCACCTTTGAACTTCAATAGTGAACGAGTAATCTAGTAATTATTGACGGAATCAGCCGTTATCTGAACTTGAGCAATCTAGAAGGAGTTAAGTCTGGATTGGAACAAGGGTGGAACCACGAAAACACATTCGTCCCTTTCCTAGGGATGAGTGTGTTTTTTTACTTTGAAAGGAGGTGCAGTAAAATGAAACGATTTGTACGTACGGAAATAACCACCACCTGCATGATTAAAAAGCAGAGCAAGGTGATTGATAGAGATAAAAAATAAAATTGTAGGAGGAGATTAGAAAATGAATAACGTTATTAATGTTGGGGTGTTAGGCTTAGGTACGGTCGGAAGTGGTGTTGTCCATATTTTGAAAGAACATTATAAAAAAATTAAACTTGATACAGGGTATGAAGTGAAGGTAAAGACAGTCGTTGTACGTGACTTAGAAAAAGAACGTGATGTTTGCATTGATGGAATCGTAGTAACAAGTCATGTCGATGAAGTTCTAAATGATCCAAATATTGATATTGTAGTAGAGGTAATGGGCGGAATTGAAAAAGCAAAGCAACATATTGTTAAGGCTTTACGAAATAAAAAACATGTCGTAACAGCAAATAAAGATTTAATGGCTGTATACGGTGCAGAGCTTCTCCAAGTGGCGAACGATAATGATTGTGATTTATGTTATGAAGCAAGTGTAGCGGGCGGTATTCCGGTGTTAAGAGGATTAACAGACGGATTAGCTTCAGATCAAATTGAAAAAATAATGGGAATTGTAAATGGAACAACAAATTACATGTTAACAAAGATGAGTCAAAATGGATGGTCGTATGAAGAGGCTTTACTGGAAGCACAAAAATTAGGTTTCGCAGAATCGGATCCAACAGCGGATGTAGATGGGTTAGATGCGGCGAGAAAGGTAGCCATTCTTGCAAACTTAGGTTTTTCGATGAATGTTTCTTTAGATGATGTGCAAGTAAGAGGGATTCGAAAGGTCGAAAAAGAAGATTTACAAATGGCTGAAAAGTTAGGATTTACTATGAAATTAATTGGTAAAGCAGAGAAACAAGGGTCAGCCATTCATTTAAGTGTAGAACCGACGCTTTTACCAAGTCATCATCCATTATCGAATGTAAATAATGAATTTAATGCAGTATATGTTCATGGTCAAGCAGTAGGAGAAGTAATGTTTTACGGACCTGGAGCTGGGAAGTTACCAACTGGTTCTGCTGTAGTAAGTGATATTATTTCAATCGTTAAAAATATGAATCAAGTTCAGAAAAATAAAAGCGCATTAAAAGAACCAGAACCGTATGAATTACAGGGGGATGAAGAAGTCGTTTCGAAATATTTCTTACGTATTTCATTACGAGATGAACCTGGGATGTTGCAAAAAATAACAGAATGTTTCGTTAATTATTCTGTAAGTTTAAAAGAAGTTATTCAATTACCTTTAAATCGTGAACTTGCAGAAGTCGTTGTTGTGACACATCAAACTTCAAAGTATCAATTTGAACGAGTTCTAGGAGCGATAGAAAGTGTCGCAAGTGAAATAAACAGTTATTACATTATTGAGGAGGAAAAACAATATGTATAAAGGATTATTAAAACAGTATGCTTCTTATTTACCGGTGAATGAAAATACACCTGATGTTAGCTTAATGGAAGGAAATACACCTCTTATTCCGCTATTAAATATATCAAAACAATTAGGGATTCAGTTATACGGTAAGTACGAAGGTGCGAATCCGACAGGTTCTTTTAAAGATCGTGGTATGGTAATGGCTGTTGCGAAGGCGAAAGAAGAAGGTTCGGAGGCAATTATTTGTGCATCAACAGGTAATACTTCGGCATCGGCCGCAGCATACGCGGCACGCCTTGGAATGAAATGTATAATCGTAATCCCGGAAGGAAAGATTGCACATGGAAAATTAGCGCAAGCAGTCGCTTACGGAGCTGAAATCATTTCAATAGAAGGAAATTTTGATGATGCACTTAAGGCTGTAAGAAATATTGCTGCGGAAGAGCCGATTACATTAGTAAACTCAGTGAATCCTTATCGAATTGAAGGGCAAAAGACAGCAGCATTTGAAATTTGTGACCAGTTGCAAAGTGCACCAGATGTTTTAGCGATTCCTGTTGGGAATGCCGGAAATATTACAGCATACTGGAAAGGTTTCTGTGAATATGAGAAAGAAAAAGGCTATAAGAAGCCAAGAATTCACGGATTTGAAGCGGAAGGAGCAGCTGCTATTGTAAAAGGACATGTCATTGAAGAACCTGAAACAATTGCAACAGCGATTCGTATCGGTAACCCCGCAAGTTGGTCATATGCAGTAGAGGCTGCTGAACAGTCTCACGGTGAAATAGATATGGTATCAGATGAAGAAATTTTACATGCGTATAGATTATTAGCAAAAACGGAAGGGGTTTTCGCTGAGCCAGGATCAAATGCTTCATTAGCAGGTGTAATTAAACATGTTCAATCTGGAAAAATCAAAAAAGGAGAGACAGTTGTTGCAATTTTAACTGGAAACGGTTTGAAAGATCCTGATATCGCAATTTCTTCTAATACATTAGATATTGCAAGTGTTTCAAATAATATAGAACAAATTAAAGAACATATTAAAGGGGTGATTATGTCGTGATACCATTAAGTATTCGTGTTCCTGCTAGTACAGCGAATGTTGGACCTGGATTTGATTCAGTAGGAATAGCTTTGTCATTATATTTAGATGTGGTGGTAAAAGAAAAAGCTGATAGATGGCAAGTAATCCATTCCTTTGAAGAATTAATTCCGACAGATGATAAAAATTTAATCGTTAGCACGGCATGTAAAGTATGTCCTTCTTTATCACCTCACATAATAGAAGTTACTAGTAATATCCCGCTTACAAGAGGACTAGGAAGTAGTGCATCAGCAATTGTAGCAGGGATAGAGCTTGCGAATCAACTTGGCAATTTAAACTTAACGACTGATCAAAAAGTTCAAATTGCAACAAATTTTGAAGGGCATCCAGATAATGTTGCGGCTTCTATATTAGGAGGAACTGTAATCGGAGCACTTGATGGAAAGAATGTTTCGGTTGTAAGAATTGAAAGTAAGGAATTAGGTGTAATTTCTCTTATTCCAAATGAAGAGTTAAATACAGAGGAAAGCCGATCTGTATTACCAGATGTGTTTCCGTTTCATGAAGCAGTTAAGGCTAGTGCAATCAGCAACGTATTAGTAGCTGCGTTTTGTCAAAAGAAGTGGGAAGTTGTAGGTGAAATGATGGAAAGAGATCATTTTCACGAGCCGTATCGTTTAGAACTCGTACCGCTATTACCCTCAATTCGTAAATGTGCAAAAGAGTTTGGAGCATACGGCACAGCGCTTAGTGGTGCAGGTCCATCCATTTTTATATTAACGCCATATGATAAGCGTCAAGAAATTGCTGAGCAATTAGCGAGAGTATTTACGTCTATGAAAGTGTGTGTGCTAGAAATCGATCATAGAGGAATTACTGTAAATAAAGAAGAACATATAGAACTATAAAAAAGCTAGCATTGCTAGCTTTTTTTGTTGTAAATATCTTTTCAGTTGGCATATAAAAGAAAAGTAATAATGTTTAATTTAGTAAAGTGTGTATTAATTTGGAGGTGATCGTATGAAAAAAGAGTCACCAGAAGAAAACAGAGAACGTATAAGGCAAAGTGAATTGAAAAATAATCCTACCGGTTCTTTAAATGATGGATTCAACAGAGCTGAATCAGGTAGTCCAGTTGATATGACGGGTGGTATGAATTGGAAAGGTGCAGCGCTAGTAATTTTAGTGCTAGTTTTAGGGTATATTATATACACTTATTTTTTTAGTTGAAAAATAAGTGTTAAGGCTTCGAATTATTTGCTTTTATATTTAGTGGGGATGAAAAAACACGGTTATTGTACTACATATACTTTAAGCAGATTATAGTTGTTCATACACACTTATTTATAATACTCAAAATAGAGCTAGCGTTATGCTAGTTCTATTTTTTTGACACATTCCTGTAACAAAGCCCCTGTATATTCAGTGGTGGAGGTGCAGAAGATGAAAAAAATGATAGCAATATGTCTTCTTACAACGATGTCATTTTCGACTTTAGTCGGGTGTGATGTAAAAGGTAACAAGGCTGTACAAGATTCTAAAGTAAAGAAAGCGACGTATAAAGAGTTTACTTACGATGTAAATCCAGAGACTTTCATGTTAACTGTAGAACATGATGGTGTAAAGGAACAGGCGTCACAGCCGTTACCGAAAATGAAGGTGTCGAATGTAAAAAAAGAAAAGGATCGAACATCTTGGGAATATCCAGATCAAAAAGTAAAAGTGAATCTAGAAAAGAAAAAAGATCACTTAAATATTGAAGTGGAATCGACTGGTGCAGAAAGCTTTACGTGGCCGAAAGTACAAGCTGAAAATTATACACTTCCGTTATGGGAAGGTAAGCAAATTCCGAGTAATGATGAAAATTGGAAGAAGTTTTTAAAGGATGATGCATATTCATTTGCTGAATCATTTTCTATGAAGTTTTTTGCGTTAAATGGTTCGAAATATTCAATTGTATTTATTGCGAACAATATGTTTAATAATGAATTGAAATTTCATTCGGATCCGAAAATAGGATTTGATTTTATACATGAATTCCCGAGTATAAATAAAAATAAAGCATATGGATTTCAATTATATGTGACAAATAATGATGCAGTCAGTATTGCTAAACTGTATAAGGATAATATTGCTCAAAAAGGTGAATTTAAAACATTACAAGAAAAGGCTAGAAAAAATAAAGAGATTGAAAAACTTTATGGTGCTGCTCATTTTTATTTTTGGAATCAAAATGGTTTGTCTGACAGTAACGTAAATTGGCCTAAAATAAGAGAGCAAATAAATAGTCCTGTATTTAGTCATATAAAAGGGCTTATTCAAAAGAATAGTTCGGAGCCTGGAGAACTGAGTGTGTTTGAGCAAGTAAGTAAACAAGATTTCATTGATAAGTACCAAAAAAATGTTATTTTGCGTTATGTAAATGAAGTATTATCAATGAAAGAATTGTATAAAGATGATATTTTTCAAAAGGTTGATCAGAACGCTAGTGAGTTATTAAAGAAAGGGGTAGATCACTTATCGAAGATGGAGTTATATAACTTAAATAAGCATGTATTAAAGTCGGCGCTCGGTGATGCGATTGAAGAAGTAAGTAAATGGGGTAACGCAGATGGAACGGATATTATAAAGGAAATGAAAGAATCAGGAATAGACAAAGCGTGGATTGGGTTACCGAACTGGGAACAAGGGTATATGCAGCCTGATTTCGTGACAGAAGCTAAGAAAATGGGATATTTAGTTGGTCCGTATGATTCTTATCATTCTATTCACGAAAAAGCTGATAAAAATTGGAATACAGCTTCTTTTCAGGATCCATCGTTATATGAAGAGGCAACTGTGACGAAGAAAAATGGAGAAAAAGTGCAAGGATTTTTAGGTAGAGGGCGAAAGTTAAATCCAACTTTATCTCTTCCTAGTGTAAAAGAGCGAATGAACGATATTTTACAAAATGGACCTAAATATAATTCATGGTTTATTGATTGTGATGCAACAGGTGAAATTTATGATGACTATTCAGCCAAACATATAACGACACAAGAACAAGATTTAAAAGCAAGATTGCAACGAATGGATTATATTGCGCAAGAAAAAGGTATGGTAGTTGGCTCAGAAGGCGGAAATGACTTTGCAAGTAGCACGATTGCATTTGCTCACGGTATTGAAACACCGGTTATTAAATGGGACGATGAAGATATGAGGAAAAATAAAACAAGTCCGTATTATGTGGGCGGATATTGGTCACCGAATCAAAATGTTCCAGAAAAATATGCAAAACAAGTACCGTTAAAAGAAGAATATAAACAAGTGTATTTAAACCCTGTATATTCAGTACCATTATATAAATTAGTATACAATGATTCTGTAATTACAACGCACCACTGGGAATGGGGAAGTTTGAAAGTAAAAGATGAGGTAGGGAACCGTATGCTATACGAATTATTGTATAATGTTCCTCCGTTGTACCATTTAGATGAAGTAGAGTGGAATAAGCATAAACAAGAAATTACGCAGCACCTGAAAGTTTGGAATGACGTTCATGAAAAGGCAGTAAAAGAAGAAATGACGAACTTTGTATATTTGTCAGAAGATAAATTAGTTCAATCTGCTTCTTATGGAAAAGATATTAAAATTATTGTGAATTTCTCGAATGAAGATATAGAAATAGAAAAGACGAAACTAAAAGCAAAATCCGCTTTCATTAATAATCATGGGAAGAAAACAATGTATACACCGCTTGAGAGATAATATGAAATGTATTGTTGCATTACTAATTTTTTAGGTGAAAATTGAAGGATTCGAAACGAATAAATTTATAAATCTATAATTTCGAATGTTGCGAAGTGCTAAATATTTGAAGTTGGAAAATAGTGACTTGCCAAAAATAAGCACGAGAGTATAATGTGAAATGGAATACATATTGGATTCATCATGTAACCTTACAAAAATGTAAGGTGTTTGAAAGGAAATTCAATATGAAGAATACTAGACATACATTATACTAGGGAAAGAGAAAGAGAGGCGAATGAAGATGAGCTCTGAATTAGAACAAAATACGAGAAGCAATAAAAAACGTTCTAAAAGAAGGTCAATAAAATGGTTCATTTTAATTCCATTTTTCCTACTTATTTTTGGAGGAGTAGGATATGGATCATTAATATATAATAAAGCAAAAGCTGTTGTAAGTGATGCGTATGCACAAATTGATAAATCATCAAAACGTGATAAAGAAGTTGAGCCTTTAAAGGATAACATCTCTATTTTAATTATGGGTGTAGATGGTAGTGAAATGCGAAAAAGTCAATATGGTGAAGCTGTTCGCACAGATGCACTTTTATTAGCAACAATTAATAAAGATGATAAATCAGTTAAATTAGTAAGTATTCCGCGTGATTCACGTGTATATATTCCATCTAGAAAGAAATTAGATAAAATTACACACGCACACGTATTTGGTGGTGTTGAAAGTACACGAGATACGGTGGAAAGATTTTTAAATGTTCCTGTTGATTATTATGTGAAGTTTAACTTTGAATCATTCGTACAAATTGTCGATTCACTTGGTGGTATTGATATTGATGTACCTGTTACTTTCACAGAGCAAGATAGTAAAGACCAAGCGGGTATGATTCATTTAGAAAAAGGCTTCCAACATTTAAATGGAGAACAAGCACTTGCACTTGCAAGAACGCGTAAAATTGATAGTGACGCAATGCGTGGACAAAGACAACAACTTGTAATAGAAGCAATTGCAAAAAAAGCGATGTCTGTGCAATCAATTAGCAAAATGGGCTCTTTACTTGATGCGGTTGATAAAAATATGAAAACGAACTTAACTTTCGATGATATGCTTGCGATTACAAAAAATATGGCAGGATCTAATTTAGAAATGGAAAAAATGCAAATAGAAGGTACGGATAAACGTATCGGAGGTATTTATTATTACATTCCAAACGAAAAAAATGTAAAAGATATTTCGAAAAAATTAAATGAGCATTTAGGTGTAACACCAAAACCAGTTCGAAATGAATAATAAAAAAAGATTGGCCTTTGCCAATCTTTTTTATTGAGATGGATTTGTAACTTTTCTGTAACGATTTTTTATTTTAGAAAACTTATACTTAAATCATTTCAATTTATATAAACAAAAGGTGCAATTATACGATATACTAGAGGAGACGATTTGGCAATTAACTCCTAATGCTGAAGAGAAGCAAATGCAATTCATCAAAACTATAGAACGAATTGAATTGATAGGAGATCGAAATAGGCTAAAGCAAGTTTTCTTGAATATTGTTCAAAATGCCATTAAATATTCACATAAAAATGGTAAAGTATATATTGAAGCGACTAAAAAAGAAGGACAAGCAGTGATAAAGGTGAAAGACGAAGGGATTGGAATTGCTACAGAGCATTTACCATATATAGAACAGTCATTTTACTAGATTAATAACCGTGCTACAGGTGTTTTAACTATCGTTAAAAAATGGTGGAGCTTCATGGAGGTACACTTAGTTATTATAAGTAAAGAAGGAAAAGGAACAACCATTTTGATAAAACTCCCATTATAATACATATAAAGTCTGTTTATATAGTGTAATAAAATAAATAGATGTATAATTATATTGGGTGATTTATATATAAGATTAATAGGGAGAGGAATTCGATAGAATGGAAAAAGCTTTTAAAGTTAAACGAGTAGTAGTCGGCTTAATAGCGATTGCAGCAGTAGCTATTGGGTATTTCATGTTTCAATCCATTACTTCACCAGCAAAGGCTGTTGCAAAACAAGAAAACGTAGTACAGCTTGCAAGTGAACAACCGAAAGTAGAAATGAATAAAACGGCACCAAGTCGTTTTAATGGAAAAGAAAGAAAAGTTGCTTACCTTACATTTGATGATGGCCCAGGGAAATATACGGCTGAATTGTTAAATACGTTAAAACAGCATGATGCGAAGGCGACGTTCTTTTTAATTGGAGCGAATGTAAAAGGATTTCCGGATTTAGTGAAACGTGAAAATGCAGAGGGTCATTATGTAGGTATGCATAGTATGACACATAATTTTGCAAAGTTATATAAAAATGGCGAGTATGTAAATGAAATGAAAGAAGATCAAAGCTTAATCGCAAATATTATTGGAAAATCACCTAAATTAACACGTCCACCATACGGTTCGATGCCTGGATTAAATGAAGGTCTTCGAAATAAAGTAGTAGAGGGCGGTTTTAAAGTATGGGATTGGACAATTGATTCATTAGATTGGAGATATAACAAAATGCAAGTTGATGCAGCGGCAGCACAAATTGCTCAAAATGTAATAACAAATGCAACAAAACCACAGGAAGTTATTTTAATGCATGACATTCACCCACAATCAGTTGCTGCTGTGCCAGCAATTTTAAAAGGGTTAAAAGAAAAGGGTTATGAGTTTGAAGCTTATCATGAAGAGAGTCACTTCCCAGTGAATTTCTGGCATGATAACCGTATGTAATGGAGGAATGAACGTTGAAGTATGGAAAAGTAGCAGTAGTTGGAGTACTATCAGTAGGATTATTGACAGGTTGTTTCGGTGAAAAACCAGAAGAAAACCTTTATACAGCTTTTGAAACAGCGGCAACACAAGAAAAATCATTAGTTGATGAAGCGAAGAAGTTAGAGAAGTTAGAGAAGGAAGGTCAAGAGCTATATTCTCAAATTTTACAAGAAGGTAAAGATCATAATGACGCTGTTATGAAGAAGATAGAGCAAGCTACTGCAAATGTAGATGACCGTGAAAAAGTATTAAAAACTGAGAAAGAGATGCTAGAAAAAGCTCAGAAAGAAACAAAATCTGTTCAAGGAAATATAGAGAAGCTTGAAGATAAGAAGTTACAAAAACAAGCGAAAGCAGTAGAAGAGTCGTATAAAAAACGTTATGATGCATTCCAAAAGATGAATGAAAATTATACGAAGGCGTTAGCGACTGAAAAAGAACTGTATGAAAAATTAAAAGTAAAAGAAACGAAATTAAAAGAGATTGGTGAAAAAGTTAAGGCTGTTAATGAATTAACTGTGGAAGCACAAAAATCAAAAGAGCAATTTAACAATTTTACAAAAGAGTATAATGACAGTAAATTAGCATTCTACAAAGATGCAGAGATTAAGATTAAAGATCAGAAATAAAGAAGAATCTTAAGCATAATAAAAAGCCGGAGAAACATCGTTACAAATGTTTTTTCGGCTTTTTACGTTAAATGAATAGAAAAGACTGGAATTGATATCATAAAAGAGTTATAGTGAATTGTTCCAAGGGAAACATTGTAAAGTAAGGAGAATGAAATATGTCATATGAATTTTTATTCAAATTAGGTTTAGCACTCTTTTTAGGATTATTCATCGGGATAGATAGGCAGCTAAAGAATAAACCGCTTGGTGTGAAAACAAGTATGGTTATTTCTGTAGCAAGTTGTTTAATTACAATGGTTTCAATTGAATCAGTGAATGTTTATTCTGTACCGGGTCATACAAATATGGATCCAATGCGTCTTGCTGCTCAAATTGTGAGTGGGATTGGTTTTCTTGGGGCAGGTGTTATTTTACGAAGAAGTAATGATGTTATTTCTGGATTAACGACAGCTTCTATGGTGTGGGCTGCTTCAGCTTTAGGTATTGCGATTGGAGCAGGATTTTATGTACAAGCGACGGTTGCTATGATTTTAATTATTTTAGCGATTAACGTACTTCCGCAAATTGTGAAAATTGCAGGCCCTTATTCATTAAGACAAAAGGACTTATCTATAAAAATTACTGTAAAAGAGCATCATGAGTTAGATGGTATATTTAAGCAAATTAAAAATTTAGGTATGCATGTGAAACGAGTGAAAATTAAAGATATTGATAAGGGAGCATTCCAGCAATTGGAGATGGTTATTTTAGCTCCAGAAGATTTATATACAACTGAGTTATACAGTTCCCTAAAAGAGATTGATCGTGTTGTTTCAGTTGAAGTGGAAAGTAGATAATTGTGATAAAAAGAGTGAAGTGCATTCACTCTTTTTTTTATTTGGATTTTTAAGGAAATAAATTGATATAATGATGAATAACAAGGGGGAGAAATGATGGAAATACATATTAGAAGAGCGATAAAAGATGATATACGAGGTATAGCCAAGGTGCATGTTGATAGCTGGAAAACAACATATAAAGGGATATTTGCTGACGAATTTTTAGAAAATATAACATATGAGCAACGAGAAAAACAATGGAAAAATATTTTTCAACAAGAAGATACATACCAATATAGATTTGTAGCAGAGACGTCAGATGAAACAATAATCGGATTCATTGACGGGGGAGTGGAAAGAAGTGGTACATATAATTGTGATGGGGAATTATATGCAATCTACCTTTTACAAGAGTATCAAGGAATGAAAATAGGACAAAAGTTATTTCAAGCTTTATTATCGGAATGTATAAACAATGATATGCAATCACTTTTAGTGTGGGTTGTTACGAATAATCCTTCTAAAAATTTTTATGAAAAATTTAATCCGGAAAAAATTGATACAAAATTTTTAGAGCGAGTACAGGTAGAAGAGACAGCGTATTGTTGGAGAGATATAAATAATATTATTATGTAAACTTTATGTTTGAAAGAGGTATACCAATTAAGGTATACCTCTTTTGTTTAACTATTTTGAAGGGGATTATTAATGAAATAAATAAGTATGTAGTTTGAAAGAGAGAATTTTTCTTGTTTATTATTAATTAGATTAAAGAAAAGAGAGAAAACAAGAAAAATTAAATTAGATAAAAAAATTCTGAAATATACTATTGAATTGAATATCATTATCAATTAGAATCATAGTTGATAACGATATTCAATTGTTGTTTATTATATAAAATTTCGATAGCTTTAATATAAAGAGGAGGACCAACATGCAGCATGTGAAACAAATCGCAGAACATGCAACATTACAAAGTTTTTTAAACTGTTATTTAAGGGAAACAGGGAGTGGAGAATGGATTACAGAGGATGAAAAAATGAAAAGTATCTTCAGTAATACGTTGAATAGAGATATAGTCCCCACATATTTATATTGTCGGCTATCGGCACAAAACATTACTTTGTATGGAGAAGTTATATATAAATCAGCAACAGATCGCCATTTGTTTGGAGAACAATTTTATTATCAAATGGGAGAAAATAAGAATGTTATAAAAGCAGATTACGTTACTGTTATTACATTCTTAATAAAAGAGATGTCTATCAACTACGGAGAAGGGACGAATCCTGCTGAACTTATGCTTCGAGTTATTTGTAGTTGTCAAAATATTGAAGAATTTACAAAGGAGAGAATAGAAGATACATCTGCATTATACGGTTTCCATACATCCTTTATAGAAGCGGAGCAATCTTTATTATTTGGACATTTAACGCATCCAACCCCAAAGAGTAGACAAGGTATTTTGGAATGGAAAAGCGCAATGTATTCTCCAGAATTAAAAGGAGAATGTCAGCTTCATTATTTTAGGGCACATAAAAATATAGTAAATGAAAAATCATTATTGTTAGATTCTACAACAGTAATTCTAAAAGAAGAGTTACGTAATGATGAGATGGTTTGTAAAGAATTTATATCGAAGTATTGTAATGAAGATGAATATTCATTACTTCCAATTCATCCGCTTCAGGCAGAATGGCTATTACACCAATCATACGTACAGGAGTGGATAGATCAAGGAGTACTTGAATATATCGGTCCTGTCGGTAAGTATTATATGGCAACATCATCACTTAGGACGTTATATCATCCCCAATCAAAATATATGCTTAAGTTTTCATTCCCAGTAAAAGTAACAAATTCAATGCGTATTAATAAATTGAAGGAACTAGAGAGTGGTCTTGAAGGAAAGGAAATGCTAAATACAGCAATTGGTGAAGTGTTAGATAAGTTTCCAGGTTTTGATTTTATTTGTGATCCAGCATTTATTACATTAAATTACGGGGCAAAAGAATCTGGATTTGAAGTAATTATACGAGAGAACCCTTTTTATGGTGAACATGCAAATGACGCTACTTTAATTGCTGGACTAGTTCAAGATGCAATACCTGGAGAACGTACTCGTTTATCGAATATTATTCATCGACTAGCAGATGTAGAAAGTAGAAGCTGTGAAGAAGTAAGTTTAGATTGGTTTAGACGATATATGAATATTTCTTTAAAGCCGATGGTATGGATGTACTTACGTTATGGTGTTGCAGTAGAAGCGCATCAGCAAAATAGTGTTGTTCAGCTAAAGGATGGTTATCCGGTCAAATATTATTTCCGTGATAATCAAGGGTTTTATTTCTGTAATTCAATGAAAGAGACGCTTAATAATGAGTTGGCTGGCATTGGAGAACGTACTGGAAATCTATATGACGATTATATTGTAGATGAGAGATTTCGTTACTACTTAATTTTCAATCATATGTTTGGTCTCATTAACGGTTTTGGCACAGCAGGATTAATTAAGGAGGAAATTCTTCTCTCTGAATTAAGATCTGTACTTGAAGCGTTCCTTTCGTATAACCGTGAACCTTCTACCTTTTTAAGAGAATTGTTAGAAGAGGATAAGTTGGCATGTAAAGCAAATTTATTAACGAGATTTTTCGATGTCGATGAGTTAAGTAATCCTTTAGAACAAGCAATTTACGTACAGGTACAGAATCCGCTCGTTAGAGAAGTGGCTGTCCGTTCATAAATAACGTTAAAATTTCACGTAATACAAATAATGGTATTTTTCATAAGGTGGAGGAGTTATGAGAGTGGACATGTATCATACGAGAATATTGAAAGCGCTTGAATCAAAAGATTACATTTCAGTACGAAGAAGAGTGTTACGTCAATTAGTAGAGTCGTTAATTTATGAGGGGATTATTACGCCAATTCGCATAGAAAACGAAGAACAAATTCTTTTTCTTATTCAAGGACTTGATGAGGACAACAAAAGTGTCACGTATGAATGTTACGGAAGAGAACGAATGACATTTGGACGTATCTCTATAGATTCATTAGTAATAAGAGTTCAAGAGGAAAAACAAGAAATACAATCAGTTTCGCAATTTTTGGAAGAAGTTTTTCGAATTGTTAACGTAGAACAAACGAAATTAGATTCTTTTATTCATGAATTAGAACAAACGATATTTAAAGACACGATTGTACAATATGAAAGACATAATAAGGTGAAATATACCCAAAAATCGTACGATGAATTTGAAAGCCATTTAATAGACGGTCATCCATATCATCCTAGCTATAAAGCACGCATTGGGTTTCAATATCGTGACAATTTTCAATATGGATATGAATTTATGAGACCAATAAAAATTATATGGATTGCAGCTCATAAGAAGTATGCGACTGTAGGTTATGAAAATGGAATGATCTATGACAATATTTTAAAAGGTGAGATAGGCGAGCATACATTAGAAACGTATATGGAACGAATTCACAGTGCGGGATGTAATCCAAAACAGTACGTGTTTATACCTGTTCATCCTTGGCAGTGGGAGAATTTCATCATTCCAAATTACGCTGACCATATACAGGATAAAAATATAATTTATTTAGGACAATCGGCGGATGATTATTGCGCGCAACAATCGATGAGGACGTTAAGAAATGCTACGAATCCAAAGAGACCATATGTAAAGTTATCGCTGAACATACTTAACACTTCAACACTCCGTACGCTGAAACCATATTCAGTTGTGAGTGCACCAGCTATATCGAATTGGTTAAGTGATGTCGTAAGTCAGGATTCTTATTTAAGGGATGAATCGCGCATTATTTTGTTAAAGGAATTTTCGAGTGTAACGTATGATACGAATAAGAAAGCCACATATGGTTCATTAGGGTGCATTTGGCGTGAAAGCGTTCATAAATATTTAGATGAGCAAGAGGATGCGGTTCCCTTTAACGGCTTATATGCAAAGGAGAAAGACGGGACACCAGTTATTGATGCATGGTTAAACAAATACGGGATAGAAAATTGGCTACGATTACTGATTCAAAAAGCGATCATACCAGTTATACATCTTGTTGTAGAGTATGGAATCGCATTAGAATCACACGGACAAAATATGATTTTAGTTCATAAAGAAGGGCTACCTGTCCGTATTGCATTAAAGGATTTCCATGAAGGACTTGAGTTTTATCGTCCATTCTTAAAAGGAATGAATAAATGTCCAGACTTTACTAAAATGCATAAAACGTATGCGAATGGGAAAATGAATGATTTCTTTGAAATGGATCGTATTGAATGTTTACAAGAGATGGTATTAGATGCACTGTTCTTATTTAATGTAGGAGAATTAGCTTTCGTACTTGCAGACGAATATGATTGGAAAGAAGAAATTTTTTGGATGATAGTTGTCGAAGAAATTGAAAATCATTTTAGAAAATATCCACACTTGAAAGATAGATTTGAAAGTATTCAGCTATACACTCCTACATTCTATGCTGAGCAATTAACGAAGCGACGATTATATATGGATGTGGACTCGCTTGTTCATGAAGTTCCAAATCCATTGTATAGAGCAAGACAACTTATCAAACAAAAATCAGTTGTTACAGGGGGAAATTATGCTAATCGTTAATAAACAAGAGTATAGCAAAAGTGATTTTGATTTGAGATTACAAGTTTATGAGGAAATGGAACAATTTCAAAAAGCAGCAGGAAATAGATTCGCGCTTTGTCTGAAAGATCCATTCGATATTATTACGCTTGTGTTTTTCTTAAAAGAAAAGAAATCATCAGTATTGCTTATACATGAAGATACGCCAAAAGAAACGGCTATTGAAATGGCAAAGCGTGCAAATTGTATCGGGATATTATATGGAGAATATCCCGATTTTACGAAATTAGAAGTAGTGAACGCTTTACTAGAAGAGCCTTCTTTATTGCAATATAGTTCTGGAACAACAGGAGAACCAAAACTGATTCGTAGAGCATGGGCGGAAGTGGATACAGAAATTACTGCTTATAATGAAGCTTTAAACTGTGAAGTAGATGAAGTGCCGATCGTTATGGCTCCTGTTTCACATTCATACGGACTAATATGTGGTACGTTATCTGCAATTACGCGAGGAAGCAAACCTATCATCATTACGAATAAAAACCCTAAATTCGCATTAAATATAGTTCGCAATACAGAAAAACATATCATTTATGCAGTACCGCTTATGTTACATATTATGGGGAGTTTCCCGCAAGGAACGTTTCAGTTTCATAAAATTATGACATCCGGAGCACCTTTACCAGAAGCATTATTTTATAAACTAAAAGAAATGACAACATATATGATGCAGCAATACGGTTGTTCTGAAGCAGGTTGTATAAGTATATGTCATGATATGAAAAGCCATTTAGATTTAGGTAATCCACTACCTCATGCGAGTATAAGTATAGGTTCAGATGAAAATATGCCCGAAGAAATCGTAGTGAAAATGAAAGATAAGGAAATTTTCACGAAAGATTTGGGGTATAAATCTGAGCATGGTCTTCATTTTATGGGGCGCATGGATGATGTGATTAACGTTTCAGGATTAAAAGTCTTTCCGATAGAGGTAGAAGAAACAATGCTTCGACTAGAAGGCGTTCAAGAGGCAATTGTATATCGGGGAAAACATCCTGTGATGGGCGAAGTTGTTAAAGCGAAAGTAATCTCTCATGTTGATCCAGTGCGAATAAGAGAATGGTGTATGCAGCATTTACCATCTTATAAAGTTCCGCATGAGATTGAAAGTGTAACTGAAATTCCGAAAAATAAAACTGGAAAAGTAAGTAGAAAATTACTAGAGATGGGAGAGGTTACAACATGAGACGTGAAACATTAAAAAATGAAGTGTTGAAAATTATGACAGAAAAAATGGAGCTAAAAAATGTAACGCATTTAGAAGAAACGATGCGTTTAAACCAAGATTTATATATAGATTCGGTAATGATGTTACAACTCATAGTCTACATAGAAATGGATGTAAAGCTATGCGTTCCAGAGGATGAGGTAGACCCAAAAGCATTTCTTACTGTAGGATCTTTGCTTGATTTTATGGAGGAGTTACAGCCGGTATAAGTAGTAAATGTGAATAATTAACCTTTAGGAAAGTGGATGAGAATATGACTTCAATTAAAGTTCACTGTTTAGTGAGTTGTTTTTGTGAAATTATAAAAAGGCGTAGCGATATAGATTTCCGTCCATTTTATTTTGGATTATGGGACGGAGATTTTGATATAACAGAAGGCGGCATTATCTCGTATCACTCCGAAAATATTAACCATGATAATTATTTATTATGGTATGAAAAATTGTACGGTATGAAAGTGAACGAATGGTATGATCATGCAAAAGGTAAAGATAGCAATGTAGAAACGTTTTTACAATTAGTAGAAAACAAGCCAGAAAATCGCTATGTCATTGTAATGGTTGATATGTCTCTATTGCCAGAGAGGGAAAATAAATTTCATCAAAAACCGTTTCCGCATTATTTAATGATATCGAAGACAGAGAAAGATGAAGAATGGTTCATGCTAGATCCTGATTTTCGCTGGGAAGGGAATATGGAAAGAGAAAAAGTGCTTCACTCTGTTCAAGATAACCCATTTGGTGGAGGGTATTTCATTGATGTAGAAGAAATTCAGGAGCCAACAGAAGAAATGGTAGCGAGTTATTTCATAGAAACTTTCAAAAGAAATGACAATGAACTGACTATGGAATTGAAAAATTTAATTATAAAAATGGCAAATGAAGAAGAAGGTTATTCGCTTTCTGGTCTTGTAGCGGCAGTGAAGCAAATACCAGTACTTGCAATTCGTAAATATAGTTATGAACATGCCTTTGCATACTTCCGTGAAACGTTACAATATTCGGAGCAAGAGTTTGATTATTGGTGTGATCGGGTAGAGGATATTGTACAAGGATTTACAAATGTACAGTATCGAGCAATTAAAATGGCGATGACGAATAATAAAGGCATGTTATTATCAATTGTTGAAAAGTTGGATGAAATGAATGCAATTGAACTGCAAATTAAGGCTGAATTAGAGAGACAGTTTTTATCATGGAAAGAAATGAAAACAAACGAGTCTGTCTTAGCATTTTAAAAACCTAACTGAATTTAAGATAAGGGAGTTCAAACCTATGAAATATTCATTATGTACTATTTCCTTTCGTCATCAATTAATTTCATTTACTGATATTGTTCAATTTGCATATGAAAACGGTTTTAAAGGAATTGAATTGTGGGGGACTCATGCACGAAATTTGTATATGCAAGAGTATGAAACGACAGAACGAGAATTGAATTGTTTAAAGGATAAAAACTTGGAAATTACGATGATAAGTGATTACTTAGACATATCATTATCGGCAGATTTTGAAAAAACGATAGAGAAATGTGAACAACTTGCAATATTAGCTAATTGGTTTAAAACAAACAAAATTCGTACGTTTGCTGGACAAAAAGGTAGCGAAGATTTCTCGGAACAGGAGAGAAAAGAGTATGTGAATCGTATTCGCATGATTTGTGAAGTATTTGCTCAGCATAATATGTATGTACTTTTAGAAACACATCCAAATACGTTAACGGATACGCTGTCTTCTACTTTGGAATTATTAGGAGAAGTAGATCATCCGAATTTGAAAATAAACCTTGATTTTCTTCATATATGGGAGTCTGGTGCAGATCCAATAGACAGCTTCCATCGACTAAAGCCGTGGATACAACATTACCATTTTAAGAATATATCGTCAGCAGATTATTTGCATGTGTTTGAACCAAATAATGTATATGCAGCAGCGGGAAGTCGAATTGGTATGGTTCCATTATTTGAAGGTGTGGTAAATTATGATGAGATTATTCAGGAAGTGAGAGATACTGACCATTTTGCTTCACTCGAATGGTTTGGACATAATGCGAAAGATATATTAAAAGAAGAAATGAAAGTATTAACAAATAGAAATTTAGAAGTAGTAACTTCTTAATATAAAATGATGTAAGAGTCTCTCATTGTAGAGACTCTTTTTTAAAAAATATAAATAACCAAAAATTACCATGTATTTAAATTAAAATTTAACACAATTTATATATAAATAAGGAGGTGATTGGTAATGGCTAGAAATCGTAACTCTAATCAATTAGCATCACATGGAGCACAAGCAGCTTTAGATCAAATGAAATATGAAATTGCACAAGAATTTGGTGTACAACTTGGCGCTGATACTTCTTCACGTGCAAACGGTTCTGTAGGCGGTGAAATTACAAAACGTCTAGTAGCGATGGCAGAACAACAACTTGGTGGCGGATATACTCGCTAATTGTAGAAGGTTATAGGAGAAAGGAAGGATTCTTCCTTTCTTTTTTTTTTCAATTAATTGGTATGAATATATTGCGAACTGGATTCAAAGAATAGGAATAATACTATATTTTCCCCAATTTCTTTTGTTGTGAATGGGAAGTAGTAAAGATGTAATAGCCCTGGTGGAATGAAAAATTACGTTCCAGCAGGGCTATTATATGGTCAGAAATATACGATGAAAGGGTTCCGAAGCCAACATGTTAAAAAAAGAAAACTGTTGTTTAATTGCGCTTGCATCAGTTCCACTTGTTATGACATTAGGGAATTCAATGCTCATTCCAATTCTACCGACTATCGAAAAGAAATTACATATTTCATCGTTTCAAGTATCCATGATTATTACAATTTACTCTATTGTAGCCATTTTACTTATACCGATTGCTGGTTATTTATCAGATAGATGGGGACGAAAGATGATAATGGTTCCGAGTTTGCTGATTGCGGCTATAGGAGGAGCGATAACTGGTTGGGTATCATGGAAAGTTGATAATCCCTACACTTGGATATTAATCGGTAGAGCGATTCAAGGTATTGGTGCTGCTGGTGCAATGCCAGTTGTTATACCGTGTGTTGGTGATTTATACAAAGATGAAAAACAAGTTAGTACAGGTTTAGGAATTATTGAAACATCCAATACATTTGGAAAAGTGCTGAGCCCTATTTTAGGATCTGCTCTTGCTGCCATTGTATGGTTCTTACCATTTTGGGCAATTCCAGTTTTATGCATAGTATCAATTGTTTTATTACTTGTTCTAGTAAAGGCAAAGAAACAAGAAGGAGAAGTGCCACCACTTAAAGAGTTTATAAAATCTATTATCTATACATTTCGAGAAAAGGGAAGATGGTTAATTGCCATTTTTGTATTAGGTGCAATTATTATGCTTATTTTATTCGGAATTCTCTTTTATTTGTCGACGATACTGGAATCAAAGTATGACATACATGGTATATGGAAAGGTTGTGTACTTGCTATCCCGTTACTTGTACTGTCACTTAGTTCATATATGGCGGGTAAAAAAATTGGAGATAATCAAAATGTAATGAAGAAGTGTATTTATATTGGTTTTTTAATGGCAGCTGCATCAGTCATCATTCCTTTATTTATAAAAGGGATTTATTTACTACTTCTTTGTCTCGTTATCATGGGGATAGGAATTGGTATGGCACTCCCATGTTTAGACTCCCTAATTACACAAGGAATTGAAAAGGAGCAAAGGGGAACGGTTACATCTTTTTATAGTTCCATGCGATTTATCGGTGTAGCAGCCGGCCCACCTCTATACTCTTTTTTCATGAAAGGTGCTGACCATGAAGTGTTTTATGTAACAAGTATTTTCGCTGGTATCGGTGCTGTTATAGCAATGATTTGGATTAAACCAGCAAAAGATGCAAAGAACGTAAAACAGAAACCGGAACCTACTTCATAATTTGAAAGAGAATTGCATGATGTTTTCAGTAACATGCAATTCTCTTTCATTCATTAAGAATACATAACTTGTTTTAACATATAAAGCGCGACGCCCCATATGATGAGGCCAGAAAATTTATTTAATAATACGATTGTCTTTCCAGTTGAGTCTATTCTTTTTAGAAATTTCCCCGCTAAAGCTAAGCTTATAAACCAAATCCACGAAACGATAATAGTTGCAAGTGTGAAAGCCCATTTTTCACTTCCTATGTATTGAATAGAATTTGTTCCGATTACACCGATTGTATCTAAAATTGCATGTGGATTTAATAACGAAACCGATGCAGCGAAAAGGATTTGCTTTTTTAATGGCATACTGTTTTCTTTTTTTATATCGTTGGAAGGGTTACTTCTCCAAATAACAAAGCCCATATATAGGAGAAAGAAAAATCCAATTATATATAACGTGTTAGTTAGCCAAGAAAAAGTAAGGAGTACAAGGGAGACACCCTGCACTGCAATCAATATGAGTAACGTATCACATATAGAGGCAGTTAATACTACAGGGGCTGCCCTCCAAATGTTTGGTTGGCTCGCACCTTGGTTAAAGACGAAAACATTTTGGACGCCTAATGGAATGATAAGACCAAATGCAAGAATGATACCATGAATAATTGCTTCACTCATCATATTACCTCCTATTTTAATTCAGTATGATAGTGTATATTGTATAGAAGAAATGAAAATTTGTATCCATCCATATGGTTGGAGAGGTTACCAACCAAAAAGAATATAAGGTGATATGATGGAAAGATTTGTTTGGAAACCGAATATGTCTCTAGCGACTCCTCTGTATAAACAAATAGAAACGTATATAAAAGAAAGAATCGTTAATGGAGAATGGACTGTTGGAACGAAATTACCTTCACAAAGAGATTTGGCACATACATTCGGTGTGAACCGGAGTACAATTGTAATGGCTTTTGATGAACTAGTGGCAAAGGGATACATTGAAGGGAATGGCAGGAAAGGAACAATTGTTGTAAATAATAATGAGAATGCTTCAACGTACGCGCCCCCGCCTAATTGGCAGTCTTATGTAGAAACAGGACTTCATTATCCGAATCTGCCTGCTATTCAAGAGATTAATCAAGCTGAATTTTATCCGCATGTAATTCGTTTAGGAACAGGTGAGCTCGCGCCGAGTCTTTTACCTGAAAAAAAGATGAAAGATATTATGAATAAGCTTTTAAAGTCGAGCATGATACTTGGGTATGAAGAACCAAAAGGGAATTTCTATTTAAGGAAGAAAATTGCGGACTATTTAAAAGGACATGGTATAGATGTAACGCCTGATTCTATATTAATTGTTTCAGGAGCAATTCAAGCGTTGCAACTTATTTCTATGGGACTTCTTCCAAAAGGGGCATCCATCTTATTAGAAAAACCATCTTATTTATATTCTCTTAATGTTTTTCAATCAGCAGGAATGCGTTTAATTGGTATACCAATGGATGAGAACGGTTTATATGCATCATATATTACGAAATATAAGAAGCAATTTAATGCATCTATTTTATATACAATTCCGTCTTTTCATAATCCGACGAACTTTAGTATGAATGCGAAGAAACGAATAGAAGTGATGGAAATATGTAACGAAATTGGTTTGCCTATTATAGAAGACGCGGTGTACCAAGACTTATGGTTTGATGAGCCTGTTTCAAAGCCTTTAAAAGCATATGATAAAAACGGAATTGTACTACATATTGGGAGTATGTCTAAAGTCATTAGTCCAGGATTAAGAATTGGATGGATTGTTGGATCTGAGCCAGTCATTCAAAGATTGGCAGACATAAAAATGCAAACAGATTATGGTTCAAGTTCTATATCCCAGCAAATTGCAGCGGAATGGTTTGCAGATGGATTGTATGATGAACATTTACAGTTTGTAAGAACTAAGTTGAAAAAACGTAGAGATTTTATGTTGCAAATGTTAGAGAAATATTGTCATGATATAGCAACATGGTATGAACCGACAGGTGGTTTTTATATTTGGTTACATATGAATGTACCCGTTTCGAACCGTAGCTTATTCGATAAAGCTTTGAAAGAAAAGATTTTATTAAATCCAGGTACTTTGTATGATAGAAGTGCGAACCAATTTTTGCGTCTATCCTATTCATACGCAACGTTAGAAGAAATTGAAATAGGTATCAAAAAACTTGCACAACTAATGAAAAAGTAAGAGGAGAAAATAATGAAACAATACGTAATTTGCCAAATTATCAATGGAGAAAAATATTTAGCTGCTTATGCGGAGTCGAAGCAGGATGCAATTGAAAAAGCAGAATTGTTAGGATTACGAACGGGAAATCGATACACAGTTATTACTGCGGAAGAAGCTGAAGGGTTAACGTATCCTTAAGCAACGAATAATAATGATGCAGCAGCAGGAAGTAAATAAGCCTCGTAATCTATGATATTACTAGGCTTATTTTTTTTGAAAGCGTTACGTGTTCTCGTATGAAAAATAATAGTATTATGAGTCAAGTTGACGGAAATACCGATTTGTTTTTCGGTTCTGATTTCCGTTTCTATAGTCATCAATATATTGTCTGAAGTTCCAAGATTGTAAAAACTTATTTGCGGCGTTATAACCAGAATTGTAAAGCCACTCTTTTTCTTCCTTTGTTAACTCAAAGTTGGTACTTGTAATGGATCCTGTTGGAATTGTAATCGTTCTTGCTTTTGATTCCTTATCTAAATGACGTAAATCATGGGCTTGCATCATCGTTTTAAAAAGTCCTTTGAACATGGAGATAGGCTCGTTATAATGGGCAGGATCAGCTTGAATCTCATCTTTTACGAAATGAAATCCAAATGTTGGCCAGCGAGGAGAGGAAGGTGAGTCGAAAATCCAAATTGGGTAATTGCTTAAAATCCCTCCATCAACCATATAACAAGGTTGCTTCCATTTTGGGGTTCTCCATTTTACCGGTTCAAAGAAGAAGGGGATTGTACTACTCATTCTTACAGCTTTAGCAATAGAGAAGCGATAATTTAAAAATCCGTAGTTTGGTAAGTCATCAGGAAAAATAACCATTTTACCATTACTTATATCAGAAGCGATAATTTTAAGCTTATTTAAATCAGGTAAATCTGTAAATAAGTGAACTCCTTTTTTGCGAAGTAATTCTTCAATCCATTCTTCTATAAATATATTAGAGTAAATACCAAGAGTAGTCCATGCGCTTAATCCTTTTCCGATAAAGGGGATTCTGTCAATAAAGGTTCTCTTCGTAAATTTATTATAATCGATATCAGTTATAATCGTTTTTAACTCTGAACAAGAATATCCTGCTGCTAGGAGCGCAGCGATAATGGAACCAGCTGATGTTCCAGCTACACGCTCCCATTCATAGCCTTTTTCAGCTAACGCGCAAATTGCCCCTACATGTGCAATCCCGCGTACACCGCCCCCCTCAAAAACACCATCAATCTTCATCAATCATACTTCCTTTCGAATAAAAGATTTGAAAATGGCAAAAAAGCACGTATTGTACGTGCTTTTTTACAATAGTTTTTAAATTTACTAGCAGCCTACAAAGCCGCCCCAACAGCTAGCTCCGATGATGATTAGAAGGATAAATAAAACGATTAATAAAGCGAAACCTCCATAACCACATCCACCACAACTACCGCCGTAACCGTAACCGCCGCAACTATATCCGTAACCCATGTGGAATTCCTCCTTAAATTAAAAATAAAAATGAACGAGGGGAAAATGTACTGGAAGAAATAATGAACTATCGTGTTTGTAGGAACAATGTATACTATGCTTTTTTTAACTTGTTCGCGTATGGAGGAAGAGCCCGTTTTTTTGGAGGCTTGTTGTTTTTACAAAGAATGGAGTATAATTTTTGTGCGATGATACAAATAAGTATGTAAATATAAGGAGAATTTATGAATAAACAAATTGAAGTATTAATTGATAAATATGGGCTGACACATTTAAAAGAGGAACTTATTCACACTGTATTTCCTTGTGTAAAAGTTGTGCCAAAGCAGAAGGAAACAGTTGCGGTAGGTAGTTCGAAAATGGGAGGAGTTCCTGACTTGCCAGCTACATTTGAATACCCAATGCACGAGGGAAATCCATTACAATTTATCGCTCAATTTAATTTAAATAATTTACAAAATGTTGGTATGGGTCACAATCTTCCTAAGACAGGGATGTTATATTTCTTTAGCATTGAAAATTACTTTGAAGAAGATGTGAATCCAACTGAAGCGGGGCGTGTACTTTATTATGATGTTCCTGTAGAGCAATTACGAAGAGCCGATGAATTGCAAACAAATTATAACCAGTGTGCAACTACTTTTGAACTGACATATAAATTGCCAGAGCTTTTCATTGAAGATGAGGCTGATTCAGATCGTTTCTTACAATTGCTTGAAGAACTAATCCCAGACAACTACGATAACCATCAAATGTTTGGTGAGCCATTCTCTGTACAAGAGGAAGTATTATATGAGACAGGAGAATATATGGGGATAGACCCGCAGCAAATGACGCTTTTATTCCAAATCGATTCAGATACTAAAAATTGTAATATGATGTGGGGAGATTTAGGAATGCTTTATTTCTGTATTGGAAATGAAGACTTAAAAAATCGACGTTTTGAAAATACATGTTGTGTATTACAAACTTGTTAATGAAAAAGGTTGTTCTTGTAAAAAGAACAACCTTTTTACAATGTTAAATATGCATAATCTCATATGACCTATACGGAAAAGTATTGTATACTCTGAAACTATACGATACTTTTTCGTATAGTTATAGAATGTAAGGAGTGAAAAGATGGGAAAGACAAGTAAGTATGTGACAGCTACCCTGCTTTGTTCAACTATAGTAATGGGAGGCTTACACGCGTCAACGGTATCTTATGCAGCTACGAATCCGTCTGTAGCGACAACACAATCAGATGCAAAGCTATTAGATGATTTCCGAAAAGAATTAAAAAAACAGGTTGATAATCGAGAAGAAAATATTACAATCACATATAAAACGAAAGATAGAAATGCTAGAAATGTTATGGACCAATTGTATGGCGAGTTTAATAAAATTGTAGATGCAGATGAGTATGTAAAATATAATGTAGCGTCTACTAAATATTCTATTAAAGGGTTACCAGGAAACTATACGTTTACATTGCAAGTGAAATACCGTGAATCAAAAGAGCAAACACAATATGTAAAATCCCAGGCAAAAGCAATTATCGGTTCAATTGTAAAAAAAGGAATGGATGAGCATGAGAAAGTAAAAGCTATTCACGATTATGTTGTAAAACATGTATCGTATGATACGTCTTATAAAGCGTATACAGCATATGAAGCATTAGCGAATCGTTCTGCCGTTTGCCAAGGCTATACGTTATTAACGTATGAGTTGTTAAAAGAAGCAGGTATTCAAAATCATATTGTAACAGGCACAGGGAATGGACAAGCTCATGCATGGAATTTAGTAAACATTGAAAACAAATGGTACCACATTGATACGACATTCGATGATCCAGTACCAGATAAAGCTGGGCGTGTAACATATTCATATTTTAATATGTCTGACGAGCAATTAAGTAAAGATCATGAATGGGATCGTAGTAAATATCCAGCAGCAACTGCAAGTTACTTTAATGAATTAACAAACAAAATAAAAACGGGTAGTTCAAAGACTGCTGCGTATGAACAAATGTTAAAAGAAACAAATTTAAAATATTTGTCTGCACAATACGGGGCAGATAATTATAGTGAATTTAAGAAAAAATTACAGCAACAATTCGCTTCTAAGCCAGAAAAGGTAGAAGTACGATATAAGCAATCGATGGATGGAACAATGCAAGATATAAAGAAAGTGTTAAATGAAATAAATTGGCCAAAAGGTGCAAAACGTGTATCTTATGAAGTAGCACCATATAGTGCGATGGCAGATTATTCATTAGCGACAATTACATTTACTTATTAATTAAAAAGAGCATCTGTAAAAGGTGCTCTTTTTATTATGTATCACTTCAAAAAACAGAATTGTGTGATAAAATATAAAAAGGAAGGATGTGGGATTTGAATGAATTTGTTCGAAAGTAATATTTTCACATTGATATATACTTGTTTAGTAATCGGACTTATCGTTTTGTTTTTCCTATCATTTACTTTGTTCCTTAGAAAATTATTGCAAAACAGCGCTGCAAAAAAACAACATGTAATTAATATGAATAATAAGCTAGATCGAATGATTGAATTGCTTGAAAAAGATAAGAAATAATGATAGAAGATGTATGAAAAGGGGAAGAGGATGGCTAATTATATAAAAGAATTACGTGAAAAAGTAGGTCACGACTGTGTTCTCATAAACTTTGCGGGTGGTTGTGTGTTGAATGAACATGGAGAAGTATTACTGCAAAAAAGAGGTGATTTTAACGCTTGGGGATTTCCTGGCGGTGCAATGGAAATTGGAGAATCTGCCGCAGAAACCGCGATTCGAGAAATAAAAGAAGAAACAGGTTATGATGTGGAAATAAATGAGCTTATCGGGGTGTATACAAAATATTTTCAGGCATATCCAAATGGAGATAATGCCCAGTCAATTTTAATATTCTTTTCATGCTCAATTGCCGGTGGAGAGCAAAAAGTAGACGGTGATGAAACGTTGGAATTGAAGTTTTTCCCGCTAAACAAAATGCCACCATTGTTTAATCAACAACATGAGGATTGTTTACAGGACTTACTAGAGAAAAGAGTAGGGGTGTATCGTTAACATAAAAAAGAAGCTAATGAGATTAGCTTCTTTTTTATGTTTTATTTATTTCCACCAATCATCAAACATTGATGCTGGAACTTGTCTTTTATGTTCGCTCACTGTGTAACGTTTTTCAATTTTTTCTGCAACGTCAGTTGGAACTGCTTTACCTTCTAAATAATCATCTAGTTGATCATACGAAATACCTAACTCCGTTTCATCAGCTTGACCTGGTTTTTCATCCAATAAATCAGCAGTTGGCATTTTTAAGTAAAGTCGCTCATCCGCACCTAATTCTTGTAAAAGAGCACGTCCTTGACGTTTCGTTAAACCTGTTAATGGTAATAGGTCTGCACCACCATCTCCGAATTTTGTAAAGAATCCTGTAACAGCTTCTGCCGCGTGATCAGTTCCGATAACAAGTAGACCTTTTTGTCCACCAATTGCATATTGTGTAACCATACGGATACGTGCTTTCACGTTACCTTTATTGAAATCTGTTAATGATTCACCTAATAAGTTTTCGTATTGGTTTGAGAAAGAGTCAACTGTTGAAGCGATATCAAATGCAACAGATTGATCAGCTTGAATAAATTGTAATGCTAATTGTGCATCATCTTCGTCTTTTTGCACTTTATAAGGAAGACGCACGGCGATAAACGTTGCGTTACCACCTTCATTACGAATTTCCTCCACTGCAAGCTGTGCTAAACGTCCAGCTAATGTAGAGTCTTGTCCGCCACTAATTCCAAGTACAAATCCTTTCGCACCTGTTTTTTTTACATAATCTTTTAAGAAATCAACACGTTTACGGATTTCTGCTTTCGGATCAATTACAGGCTGAACATGTAATGCTTTCATAATCTGTTCTTGTAATGTCATTATGTTTCCTCCTATTCATATTAAAGCAGTAATTAAGTTTATATGTATATTGGTACATACTTCTATCCTTTATTATTTCGCAAAACTAACGAATATACAATAGGATGCGTGTATGAATATGAATGTAGTCATTATAATGAAACTGCTTCGTTTAAGCAATTTTTTTGAAACCTTTCAATAATGTAAGGTTTTTGTCATTTGAATCGATGGAAGGTATTTCCGTATTTTACTAATATAAAAACATAGTTAGTAGAAGGGCGGAGAAGTAATATGAACATTAGAGAACTCGCATATCGAAATGTAACGCGAAATAGACGAACATACTCAGCATATTTTTTAAGTAGTGCATTTGCCATTATGGCCTTTTTTGTTTATTCATTTTTTGCGTTTCATCCCGCATTAAGTGCTGGAGAATTGGGACGATACGTATTCGTAAGTATGTCTTTTGCACAGTCCATTATTTACTTATTTACGTTTTTCTTTATTTTATATTCGATGGGAATGTTTTTAAAAACGAGGAAGCGTGAATTAGGAATTTTAATGATGTTAGGTATGACGAAATATCAATTAAAGCGTCTTATCTTCTTTGAAAATATTATGATTGGGATAGGGGCCATTATTTTTGGAATATTTGCTGGAATGTTATTTTCCGGAATATTACTATTTGTAGCTCCGATGATATTAAAATTAGATATTACTTTAGCTTATTACATTCCAATGAAAGCCATTGTTGTAACGAGTATTATGTTTTTCGTATTATTTATGATTATTTCATTGTTTAGTGCAGGAATGATTCGAAAAAATAAAATTATGAAATTGTTTAGAGGATCCGCAGAAGCGAAGCCGGAACCGAAAGCATCGATTATTTCTTCTATATTAGCGGTTATATTGCTTAGTGCGGGATATGCAGGAGCACTTATGTCACACGGGGCAATGGTATTTGTCATGATGATTCCTGTTACAACGGTAGTCATTATTGGTACGTATTTGCTGTACAAGCAGTTGAGTGTCTTTATTATTAGACTATGTAAAAAAAGTAAACGTTTCTATTGGACACAGACAAATATTGTTACGTTATCAGATTTAGCTTACCGTATGAGAGACAACGCCAGAATGTTCTTTATTGTAACTATTATTTCAACTGTAGCATTTTCAGCAATAGGTACATTAGTAGGTTTCACGTCCATGACGAAAGGGATTATGGAGAGACCAATTGCGTTTCAGTATCATTCTAAGCAAGGAAATAGTAATGAATCACAGCATTTGAAGATGATTGATGAAGGATTAAATAAACATAGTATAACAGCTTCTAAAGCTACTATTTCAACGAAAAGGGCGGAGGAGCAGTCGTTAAGAAGTGCTATTTTCATAAAAGAATCAGATTATGAGGAATATGCGAAGTTAACAGGAGAACCATTTCAAACTGTAGCAAATAAAAAAGCTTTATTTTTATCAGTCGATATACCAGGCCCACCGATGAAAGAAAGAAAAGAAATTACTTTACCACATTTGAATGAATCTTTAAAAGTGAAAAAAGTTAATACTTCTTCATTAAGTAAAATACTAAGAGGTAACGTTTATGTAATCTCTAAAAATCAATATGATGCATTACAAGAAGGATTTAAAGAGGAAAAAGATTATGTGTACAAAACAGAAGGAACGAAAGATGAAATAGAGGTTGGTAAAGAGCTTACTCATCAAATGAAGACTTATGAAGAACATGCAACGTTTAGTGCAGAAGAGTATGAACAAAACCAAAGTTTACAAATCGCAGGACCAATTCTATTTGTAGGTTTCTTTATTGGTATAGTATTTTTCGTATGTGCAGGAAGTTTCCTTTACTTCCGTTTGTTTTCTGATTTGGAGGATGATACTCGTTTGTTTGAAATGATTCGAAAAGTAGGCTTAACGAGTGGAGAGTTATCGAAAGTAGTTACAATCCGATTGGCACTTTTATTCTTCGTTCCAATAGGTGTTGCAACATTACATGGGGCAGTAGCGTTAACTGCACTGGGACAGATGTTTGAGTACTCACTATTTAAAGAAAATGCGATTGTATTAAGTATTTTCGTAGGAATTCAAGTTGTATATTTCTTACTGATAAGATCTCGTTATTTAAAACAATTGAAAGAGAGATTACGTATGCGTTAATTGTGTTATTTTAACTTGAGTACAAAAATTTCTAAAAAGAGGCAAGTATTACCAAAAAGTGATAAAATGGAAAGAGCGAGGTGGAAAAATTAATAGAAAGTAAGGGGGGAGTAATATGAAAGCAACAGGAATTATTCGAAAAGTAGACGAATTAGGACGAATTGTTATTCCTAAAGAGTTACGAGAAGTATTAGGAATACAAATCAAATCACCACTTGAAATTTTCGTAGAAGAAGATAAAGTCATTTTACAAAAATATCAACCTTACAATGCTTGTCAAATAACAGGTGATGTTTCAAATCAAAACATATCATTAGCAAATGGAAACATTACTGTTAGTATAGATGGAGCGAAACATTTAATAAAAGAAATAGAGAAGTTTTTAAATAAGAGTGAGGCTTAGTCTTAATTTATTTTATTTTTAAAATTTCATATCATTCTTTAAAAACTATGAAAGGACCATTAAATTGGTCCTTTTATTTTGGTTATTGGTTGTACCAATCGAATTTTTGGTGAATAAAAATTACGAGATAAATAAAAAGAGTAGTATAAAATTAGTAAGCGATATTGAGAAATATTTTTAAGGAAGGAAAACGAAACGAATAAAACGAATGTTACATTTAAACCTTTTCAAAAGTGGTCTGAAATGAAAATAATATATTTTCAGGAGGGATTACGATGAATAGTAGTACAGCGAATAAACAAAAAGGTATACAATTGATTCCTTTTACAGTAGATAAGGTGGTTGAACAAGTAAATGAAATTCCACCAGGTGTACAACTCATTCATGCTCCACAAGTATGGGAGAAGAGTGCGAAAGGAAATGATATTGTTGTTGCCGTATTAGATACAGGTTGTGATGTGAATCATATAGATTTAAAGGATCGCATTATCGGTGGAAGAAATTTCACGAAAGATTACGAAGGCGATCCAAATATTTATCTTGATAATAACGGACACGGTACTCATGTAGCGGGGACAATTGCAGCGACTGAAAATGGTGTCGGTGTTTTAGGAGTTGCACCACTTGCTAAAATGTTAGTGTTAAAGGTTTTAGCGGGAGATGGTTCTGGAAGTTATGAGCAAATTATTGAGGCGATTCATTATGCTGTAAATTGGAGAGGGCCTAATAAAGAAAGAGTTAGAGTTATTTCAATGTCACTTGGTGGCCCGCAGGACGTTCCAGAATTACATGAAGCGATTCAAAATGCAGTAAAGCAAGATGTTCTCGTCGTATGTGCTGCTGGGAATAATGGAGATTGTAATGATAATACAGAGGAACTAGATTTCCCAGGTGCTTATTCCGAAGTAATTGAAGTCGGCGCTGTCAATTTAGAACGGAAAATCGCATGTTTTAGTAATTCGAATCAAGAAATTGATTTAGTGGCGCCAGGTGATGAAATATTATCTACGTATCCTGAAGGGAAATATGCGGTATTAAGTGGAACTTCTATGGCGACACCGCATGTCGCTGGAGCGCTGGCATTGCTCATTAAGCAGTGTGAGAGAGAATATGGTAGAAAGTTATCAGAGCCAGAAATATATGCACAACTTATCAAAAGAACTGTACCTTTAGGGTATGAACGTACATCTGAAGGGAATGGATTAATAGATTTATTAAAAGAATAGCAAATACGAAAAAACATCTCATATGAATATGAGATGTTTTTTCGTATGGTTCTGTCGCATATACAGGGGAATCTAGTATTTAATTCTTTTTTATGAAATGGTTGACACAACTATATCTATTTTTTTGAAATAGAAGCTATGCATCCATTAAATATTACGAATACGTTGTTCGGTAGCGATATCGAAAAAGTGTGCTTTCGCTAAACTAAAAGCTAATGGAAGTGTATCGTTAGCTTTAATCTCGGAACGAGCATTAATTCGCGCAACAAAGTTTTGATTCGAAAGTTTTCCATGAATCATCGTTTCAGCACCTAATAATTCAGCAACTTCTACTGTAATTTCGACTGTTGATTCAGGCGAAGATTGAAGAACAATTGGTTCATCATGAATGTCTTCAGGACGAATGCCGAGTATGATTTTTTGTTCATTATATCCTTTTTGCTTTAATGTTTTTAGTTGGCCATCTGGTACTTTGAAGCGAATATTTTCTATATAGAAATAGTTCTCTTGTAATGTCCCGGTAAAGAAATTCATAGCTGGAGAACCAATGAATCCACCGACAAATATGTTTTCAGGAGTATCATATACTTCTTTTGGAGTACCAACTTGCTGGATGAGCCCATCTTTCATAACAACAAGGCGTGATGCCATTGTCATGGCTTCTGTTTGATCATGTGTTACATATATAGTGGTCGTATTTAAACGACGATGCAGTTTGGAGATTTCTGAACGCATACTGACGCGTAATTTTGCGTCTAAATTCGATAGAGGCTCGTCCATTAAAAATACTTTTGCGTCACGGACGATAGCTCTTCCTAGCGCAACCCGTTGGCGTTGCCCACCCGATAATGCCTTCGGTTTTCGTTGTAAGTAATCTTCAAGCCCTAAGACTTTCGCTGCCTCCGTTACTCGGCGATTAATTTCATCTTTTGGAAGTTTGCGTAGTTTTAAGCCAAACGCGATATTATCATAAACAGTCATATGCGGGTATAGTGCGTAATTTTGAAATACCATCGCAATGTTGCGATCTTTTGGAGCGACATCATTCATACGCTCTCCATCAATATAAAACGAACCATCAGAAATGTCTTCTAGACCTGCAATCATACGTAGAGTTGTTGATTTCCCGCATCCAGAAGGACCGACAAATACGATAAACTCTTTATCTTCAATATGTAAATTAAAGTCAGAAACAGCAGTGGTTTTATTATCATAAACTTTAAAAATATGATCTAATACTAGTTCGGTCATAAATATTCACTCCTTTTCATAATTGATTGAATTATAAGATTTTTATAACCGTAAGTAAATCGGCATTGTGCACAAAAGAATGAGAGGGTTTTATACAAGTTTACAGATTTAAGAAACGCGAAAGCACCTGTAGGATGTACTTTCATCTATAGATATGGGATGAAAGTATTACTTTTTCGTAGAAAAATATGTAAAAAGAGTTTCCAAGTCATAAAACAATGATGGTATGAGAAAATGAATATTTTATCGTCTTTCATGGGAGCTTCACGAGATATCTAAAGAAAGAAACGCCATATAAACTGCTACTGCACCTTCAAAAGTTTTTATATTAATTCCTGTTTTTTCAATGAATTTATCAATTCGATACTGCAAAGTATTACGATGTAAATATAATTGTTTCGCTGCAAGAGATACATTTAAGTTACATTGGAAGAATACTTTAACGCTATCTATAAGTTCTTTGTCATTCGAAATGTGTGCCAATAATTGATTCGTGTACTTTTTTCTTTCTTCTTTTGATAATGAGATCATTAATTGATAAGGGAGCAGTTGTTCAATGTGTGTAATTTTTTGGGATAAATAGGGAGAAAGAACAGAAAATAATTTTCGCTCCCATTCATACAGATAAGCAAATTCAGTTGTTTGCGTATAGCGTCTGCCAATAAAGAAGGATAGGGATATAAAAAAATCTGTTTCTAGTGTATCAAGGGCTGCTCGCAATATAGACTCAGGCACATTTTCTTCTAATATGAGGACACCAGCTTGCGAAGTTTCCCATATCATTGTAGTAGTAAAAGAAAACATAGACTGTAAAGCATCTTGAAATTCTTCTCTCTCTATTATGGGTTGTGTTGTGAAAAAGTGTAAAAAACGAACTGATAGTATAGAAATGTTATTATTTTTGTATAATGCTTCATACCATGATATTTCTTTTTCTGTTTTATAAAATGTATCAGTATGAATGGGCGTTAAGATGGATGAAAGCAATTGATGCTCCCTTTGATGTAATCGGATTTTTCGAATCCCGACTTTGTTTCCTTCAACTAAAAACCAGCTATAATCTTCAGATAACACAGCTGCATTGATTTTGATATCCTCACCATAGTATGTTTTTAATTGTTGAATCATAGGAACACTCTCCTTTCTAAAATAATAGTATCAATATAGTAAAGAAGTATAGATTCATTGCGATTATCTTTAAAATTTCGCGCTAGAATCTGGTTTGTTTTTGCTAGAATTGATAGTGTTTCTGTATTGTGAAGGAGATAGATTCGTTTCTCGTTTAAATGATTGTGCAAAGAATGATTGGGAAGAAAAACCGGTAATGGTTGAAATATTAGAAATTGAATAGTTGGTAGTTTCTAATAATATTTTGCTTTCTCTAATACGAGTTTGAATTAAGTATTCAATAGGCGAAACACCAACGAATTTCCTGAAGGAATGAGATAAATAATATTTATTAATATGACTGATTCTTGCTAATGTATCCAGACTTATATTTTCGTGAAAATGCTGCTTAATATAGTTTTTAATAAATTCAATATCTTTATTGATTTTTTGAGTAGATGTTTTTTCTACATTAAAAGATTTTTTTCTCATCATTTTAAGTAGTAAAATTTCCAGAATATTTTGTATAATTAAATCGTAATCTTCTTGTTGATTTTCCACTTCCTCAATTAATTGCTGAAGGTAGAAGAGGAAGCTCTTTTGATCCTGTTTATAGTTGTGAATAGTGACTTGACTAGGATTTTCTATGGATGAAAAGGACAAACCTTGAATACCAAGTGCGATGTATTCGAGTGGGTGATTCGTATCAGATTTTTCTGTGTGCTCAATATTTGGATTGATGATAATCAAATTGTGCTCTTGGACAGGGATTTCTTCTTTGTAAAAGATAAAAGTTCCTTTGCCCTTGGTAATATACAATAGCTCTGTAAAGTGATGCGCATGAATGGTACTATGCCAATCTTTATCGTATTTTGATTTTGTTATATAAAGAAGTTTTACTGGAAGATGGTTGCGTTGAAATTGTGGAATCTCATATACTTCATTGGACAAATGGATCCCTCCGTCGTAAACTTTTTATCTATTTTATAAAGATTTTAGTGGGATATTCAGTAAAAAGCAAGATATCTAAAAAACAGAACAAGATGTTTATTGTGAAAGCGTTATCTATTTTGTATTCTTTAATTATGAAAGGAAGATTAGGAGATGGGGGTAAATAGAGATGAAAAAAAAGTTATTGTTGTCTGGAATGACAGCTTTGTTATCTTTTAGTTTAATAGCTTGCCAAGGTAATACTACAAAAGTTGATAACTCTAAGGATGGTAAAGGCTCCAGTGAAAAACAAACCCTTCATGTGGCAACACTTGAATCGGCTTATGGTAAAGAGATGTGGAGCAAAGTGATTGACGCATATGAAGCTGCTAATCCAAAAGTTGATGTTAAATTGACAGTGGACAAAAATCTTGAGGATGTCATAGGCTCAAATATGAAAGCAGGAAAGTATCCGGATGTTGTGTTGTTGGCAACCGGGAGAAAACAGGCACTAACAGAAACTTTGATTAAAGATAAAGCATTAGAAGACATTACCGATGTTTTTGATAAAAATGTTTATGGTGAAGATGTGAAAGTGAAAGATAAGTTAGTACCAGGGCTTACTGGTACACCTGCGACTAATCCTTATAATGACGGTAAAATTTACATGGCACCGATGTTCTATAGTCCAACTGGATTATTTTATAATGCTAGTTTATTAAAAGAAAAAGGTTGGGAAGTACCAAAAACTTGGGACGAAATGTGGGCTTTGGGAGATAAAGCGAAAGCAGAAGGGATTTCATTATTTACTTATCCTACTACAGGATACTTTGATACATTATTCTACTCTTTACTACTAGGAGTGGGCGGACCTGAGTTATTTAATAAAGCTATGAAATATACAGATGGTGTTTGGGAAACTTCTGAAGCAACAAAATCTTTTGAAATTATCGGAAAATTAGGAAAATATACAGAGCCAACTACTGTTGCGAATGCAAATGATAAAGACTACAAGAAAAATCAACAATTGGTTCTCGATAACAAAGCTTTGTTTATGCCAAATGGTACATGGGTAGTTGGTGAGATGAAAGAAGCTCCACGATCTAAAGGGTTTGAATGGGGCATGATGGCTTTACCAACAATTGATGCTAATAGCGACCGTTATGCATTTACTTTCTTTGAACAAATGTGGATTCCTTCGGCAGCTAAAAATAAACAACTTGCTAAAGATTTCATGACATTTGTTTATTCGGATAAGGCAGCTGAAATTTTTGCTGAATCGAGTGCGATTCAGCCTATCAAAGGCCTTTCTAATAAACTGACAGGTGAAAATAAATCATTCTATAGTATCTATGATAATGGAGTGAAAGTGGGAATAGGTGGATTTGCTGCAACGAAAGCCGTTGAAGGTGTAAGTATGCCAGATACATTATTTAGAACGATTGACAGTGTTATTTCTGGTGATAAAAAGGTGAAAGATTGGCAAAACTCTGTTGAAAAAGTGAGTGACCAATTACGGTCTGCATTAAAATAAATTCGTTTTCACTACGTACAATGGTGAGCAGCTAGTCTCACCATTGTACTTATTAACTGAGGTGATGGCATGAATAAGACAACAGAAAAAAGAATTTTTATTTTTGTTTGTACTGCACCCGCACTACTCCTGTTAGCCACTTTTATGATTGTTCCTACGATCGAGGTATTCAGGATGTCCTTATATAAGTGGGGAGGATTTTCTAATAATAAGGTATTTGTTGGATTAGAAAACTTCAAGATTTTATGGAATGATATGAATTTCTTTCGGTCTCTCCAAAACAGTATCGTATTGATTGTTATTGTTACACTTATCACGATGGTGATGGCGATCTTGTTTGCCTCGTTGTTAACGAGAGAAAAAATAAAAGGAAAAGGTTTCTTTCGAATTATTTTTTATATTCCTAATATTTTATCCGTTGTAGTTATCGCAGGAATTTTTTCTGCAGTTTATGACCCGACTACAGGATTGTTAAATAATATACTTGCTCTATTTAACCTTGAAAACCTTCAAAAGATGTGGCTCGGCAATCAAAAAATTGCTATTTACAGCATTGGCGGGGCACTTATTTGGCAAGCGATTGGTTACTATATGGTCATGTATATGGCGGCAATGGCAAGTATTCCGGAAAGTTTTTATGAAGCGTCTGCTTTGGAAGGTGCTGGACGGGTCAGACAATTTTTCAGTATTACGTTACCGTTAATTTGGAATAACATTCGGACGACGTTAACTTTCTTCGTTATTAGTACGATTAATTTAAGTTTTCTACTCGTTCAAGCGATGACTGGCGGCGGACCTGACGGATCGACGGAAGTGTTTTTAAGCTACATGTATAAGCAGGCTTACACGAATTCTTCTTACGGTTACGGTATGGCTATTGGGGTGGTCATTTTCCTATTCTCATTCGCATTATCTGCAATTATAAGCGGTGTCACTAAAAGGGAAGTGTTGGAGTATTAAGGAGGTCCAAAACGATGGAAACACAAAAAAGAATGACTACAGAAACAGCTTATCGAGATCCAAAAATGATGGAAGCCGAAAAAGAAATGATTGTAGAAACAGCTTATAAAGCCCCAAAAACAGTGAAGCCCCAAAAAGGTATGACTACAGAAGCGATATATCGTTGTTTTATATATGTAGCACTGATTACGTTAGCAATTTCTATTATTATTCCTGTTGCATGGGTTTTCTTAGCCTCAGTGAAGAAAAACTCGGAGTTTTATGGAAGTCCTTGGGCCATGCCGAAAAGCTTGTATTTTCAAAACTTTATCGATGCTTTCCAAAAAGCAAACATGGGTACCTACATGTTGAATTCAGTCATGGTAACCGCGTTGGCTCTGCTCATTTTATTGATTGTAGCCTTACCAGCAGCCTATGTGTTGGCAAGGTATACCTTTAGAGGAAGCAAGTTAATAAATACTTTTTTTAAAGCTGGATTATTCATCAATGTGAACTACATTGTTGTTCCAATTTTCTTGATGTTATTGGACGGAGATACCTTTTTACGAGGCCAACTTGGTGATGGATTTTTACTAGACAATTTATTTGTTTTAGCTGTGGTATATGCGGCGACGGCGTTACCATTTACCATTTACTTGCTGTCTAGTTTTTTTCAATCACTTCCATCTACATATGAGGAAGCGGCGTTGGTCGATGGTGCAGGATATTTCAAAACAATGATTTCAGTCATGATTCCGATAGCTCGTCCAAGTATTATTGCCGTCATTTTATTTAATTTTCTTGCCTTTTGGAACGAATACATTATTGCCTTAACATTAATCCCAGGACCGAATAAAACGTTACCTGTCGGGTTAATGAACTTGATGGCAGCTCAGAAATCTGCTGCGAACTATGGTCAAATGTATGCAGGAATGGTTCTTGTCATGCTGCCAACTTTGATTTTATACATCATTGTTCAAAAAAAATTAACACAAGGAATGTCCCATGGTGGTTTAAAGGATTAAAGGAGGATTTACATGAAAAAGAAAAAAGGCCGTGTTACTTTACCGAGTGAAGAAAATTTTCTTAAGGAAACAAAAGAATTGATGGAACGATGGGGTGCGGATGCGATTCGCGATAGTGATGGAACGAAACTAGATGACGATATTAAACAATTGGATGCAAAAATTTATACGACCTATTTTGTTGCTCGAGCTCACAATGAGTTCGCAGAGAAGTACATGGATGAATGCCAGCAACTTTATTTAATGAGCTTGTTCAATACTGCCCTTACTGACACCCTTGAAATTGAGTTTATGAAAGGCTATTTTGAGAAACAATTAAAGCCGGATTACGTTCACAGTCCTAAAAAATACTGGGAGGTTATTGACCGGACAACCGGAGAAGTTGTTGATGTGAATGATTGGGAAGTAAATGAAGCGCAAAATCGTGTCTTGATTACGAATGCGATTCCCTGGCATGAATATACAGTTTCATTCCTAGTCTATGCGATTTGGGATCCAACCCAAATGTACAATCATATAACGAATAATTGGGGCGATAAGCCGCATGATATTCCTTTTGATGTCAGGCAGCCACATTCCAATGAATTTATGAAAACTTATTTAAAACAATGGCTGACAGAAAATCCGGATACAGATGTGGTCAGGTTTACAACGTTTTTCTATCATTTTACCCTTGTGTTTAATAATCTTGGCAAAGAGAAATTTGTCGATTGGTTCGGATATGGTGCAAGCGTTTCAGTTGCTGCTTTGGATGCTTTTGAACAAGAAAAGGGATATCGCTTAAGACCAGAGGACATTGTTGATCAAGGCTATTATAATACTGCATTTCGAATTCCAACTCCTGCTTTTTTAGATTATATAGATTTTGTTCATAAGTTCGTTGTTGAAGAAGCCAAGAAACTTGTGGATATCGTCCATGAAAGTGGAAAAGAAGCAATGATGTTCCTTGGTGATAACTGGATTGGTACAGAACCATATGGAAAATACTTCGAAAATATCGGATTGGACGCAGTTGTAGGCAGTGTGGGCGGCGGAGCTACATTACGTATGATTGCCGATATACCACATGTTCGTTACACAGAAGGGCGTTTCTTACCGTATTTCTTCCCGGACACGTTTTACGAAGGTAACAATCCGACGATTGAAGCGAATGAAAACTGGTTAACGGCGCGAAGAGCTTTACTGCGGAACCCTGTTGATCGTATCGGCTATGGTGGTTATTTAAGTTTAGCTTATCAATTCCCGGAATTTATCTCCTACATTGAAAAAGTTACTGAGGAATTTCGTGAAATTCATGACACGATTAAAGGCGTTCAACCATACAGCGGTCTTAAAGTTGCAATTTTGAATTCATGGGGCAAGTTGAGAACTTGGCAAACACATATGGTTGCGCACGCCCTATGGTATAAACAAATTTATTCTTATTTAGGTGTTTTGGAATCCTTAAGCGGGGCTGCTGTGGAAGTTTCGTTCATTAGTTTTGATGATGTCATTAACGAGGGGATACATGAGGATATTGACGTTATCATTAATGCCGGCGATGTAGGCACAGCTTTTTCAGGAGGTGCTAATTGGATTAATGAAAAGTTAGTCACTACAATCAGGGCCTGGATGTATAATGGCGGAGGTTTCATAGGTATTGGCGAACCGACAGCCTATCAGCATGAAGGACATTATTTTCAATTGGCGAACGTCTTAGGTGTTGACAAAGAATTAGGATTTAGCTTATCGACAGATAAATATTTTATTAATCCTGTCGAAAATCACTTTATTTCTACTGACAGCACCGAATTTGATTTTGGTGAAGGGATGAAAAACATTTATGCGTTATCAGACAAAACCGAAATAATCGAATATTCAAACGGTGAAGTTCATCTTTCTAGTCATCCGTTTGGAGAAGGCAGAGCTGTGTATATAGCAGGGCTGCCATACAGCGAAGAAAATACACGCCTGCTCATGCGCGCGTTATACTATGCTGCCAATAAAGAAGAAGAGTTTCAAAAGTATCATGCGAGCAACATTTATTGTGAAGTCCATGCATATCCATCTATTCAAAAAATGGCGATCGTTAACAATTCAATGATCGAACAAACAACGGCTGTCTACGACGGACAAGGAAAGAGGAAAGAAGTGACATTGGCACCTAGTGAAATTAGATGGGAGGATTTTTCAAATGAAGGCTAACATTTTATTCATTATTAAAATTGTTGTGTTTATCATATGCCTGTCTTTAATTATCATCTATCAAAAGACAGCTGGTAAATTTGAACTAGGTATGATGTTGATTGGGTTAGCCGGTCTCTTAGGGTTACTTTATGACTACAATCGGAAATACGTATAAATTAACTAGGGCAAGTGAATTGATCAAGGAATCGCACATATATGTTCGACGATAACAATTATAGAAAAATATTCAAAACATCAAATATAAACCTAGGGGTGCGGACAAATGAAAAAGGCAGTCGGCATTGATATTGGGGGAACGAAGGTTGCAGCAGGAGTCATTTCGGATACAGGCGAACTGCTTGAACGCGTGGAAATAAAAAGTGATCCTTCAGACCGAGAAAAAATGTTTGGTAGAGTTGTAGAAGCTGTGGAACAAGTTCTCAAAAAATCATCGATTTCCATCACTGATATTGAGGGGATTGGCGTTGGGGTACCGGGAAAAGTAGATTGCGAGAAGGGAATTGCCGTTTTTCAAAACAATTTACCTTGGAGACAGTTTCCTATTTCAGTTCGTTTGCAAGAGCAATTTGGTATTCAGCGGATTACGATTGACAATGATGTCTATATGGCGGCTTATGCCGAATGGAGAGCAGCGCATGTAAAAAGTAATGAAACCTTTGTCTATGTGACTATAAGTACGGGAATATCTTGTTCTATCATTCATAAAGGTTCATTTTTTAGGGGGGCAGGATTTGCTGGAGAACTCGGTTTGATTCCTGTTCTCACGAAGGGGGGCAATGAACGATTAGAAAAAATTGCTTCTGGACCAGGGATTCAGAGAAGAGCCGAAAGGGACTTACAGGTAGATACTATTTCAACAAAGGATGTTTTTGCTGGTTATATAAACGAGGTACCGGAATATCAGTTCATCATCAACGAAGTAACCGACTACTTAACTCAAGGACTTTATACGATTTCCTCCTTATTAGACCCGCACAAAATGGTTTTTGGTGGCAGTGTCATTGTGAAAAATCCATTTCTACTGGAGTTGATTAAAGAGAACCTGAAAAGATATCAGCTTCCAGAGCAACAACATCTTTTGGAACAGATGAGCATCAGTACGTTGACACAAAATAATGGAGTTACTGGTGCAGGATTAAGAGTATTTGAAGGTATGTAATGGGGCGTGCTGGTCTTCTTTTATGGAGAGAATGATGGCAAATAGGTAGAGGAGTGGACAAATATGTTTACATTAAGTCAAGACAAATTAGTTTCGTTAGGCGCAGCGATAACAACGGCGGAAATAAGACGACAGCCTGATTTATGGACTGAAACCTTTGCTCTGTATATGAAGAAAAGCGAGGAAATTGAAGAGTTTTTGCAAAAAATTGTAACGAAACACAACCGGGTTCGAGTTATTTTTACAGGCGCTGGAACGTCTGCCTATGTCGGTGATACAGTCACCCCTTATTTAATAGAAAAAGTCGATGAACAACAGTGGGAAGTACTAAGCATTCCGACAACTACGTTAGTTTCAAATCCTTATCAATTTTTCAAAAAGGATTTTCCGACCTTACTCGTTTCATTTGCTAGAAGCGGAAATAGTCCGGAAAGTGTTGCTGCTGTACAATTAGCTGAGCAAATAGTAACCGATTTGTATCAAATAACGATTACTTGTGCGAAAGATGGAAAATTAGCCGAAAGGGCCATGAATAATGAAAAAAATTTATTGCTATTGATGCCTGAAAAATCAAATGATCAAGGTTTTGCAATGACAGGAAGTTATACTTGTATGGCGTTAACGGCATTACTTGTTTTTGATTCTATATCGACAGAAGAAAAATCGAAGATAGTGAAAAAAATCCATCAAATGGGTGAAAGTGTTATTCAAAGAGAAGACATTATCCAAAAGATAGTAGATTTTGATTTTGACCGAATTATTTACTTAGGTTCTGGTAGTTTAGAAGGTTTAGCAAAAGAATCGCAATTAAAAATATTAGAACTGACAGCTGGGAAAATTGTAACCGCATTTGATTCACCGCTTGGCTTCCGACACGGTCCAAAATCATTTCTAAACGAAAAATCATTGGTTTTTGTGTTTGTTTCTAACCATCCGTATACACGTCAATATGATTTAGATATGTTAAAAGAAATGCAGCAGGACAACATTGCCAGTTATATTTGTGCCATCGAGGTTGATGGAGAAACTAATTATACTGGCAGTAGGTTTGTATTCGGCAGAGAGGCTCAGTCTATACCAGATGCTTACTTAGCGTTACCTTTTGTCATTATCGGGCAAACAGTCTCTCTGTTAGCTTCAGTAAAAGTAGGCAATACACCAGATACCCCTTCACCGACAGGAACAGTGAACCGAGTCGTTAAAGGTGTTACTATCTACGAATATGAGTAACTAGGATTGGGGAAATATACATGACTATTTTTATTTTTGCAGATAAGTTTTTTCTTGAAGAGATGGTCATAGGGCCTGGATTTTTAGAAATAAAAGACGGAAAATTCGGTGTTTTCTTAGAGAATAGGCCGAAGGAAACGGCAAAAATTATTGAGTATAGAGGACATTGGATCGCTCCTGGCCTAGTAGATACACATATTCATGGATTTAGAAATCACGACATTATGGACAATAGTTTTGAAGGATTGAACCAAATTTCGATAGGACTCCTGTCATGCGGCGTTACATCTTTTTTACCGACAACTTTAACATCCTCAAAAGAATCGTTAAATAACGTCGTTGAAATGATTGGTGCCAATTACAAGAGAGTACAAGGTGCAAAAATTAAAGGTATCTTTTTAGAAGGACCATTTTTTACTGAAAAGCATAAAGGAGCACAGAACACGAAATATTTTTGTGACCCATCAGTTGAAATGTTGAAAGTTTGGCAGGAATTATCAAATAATGCTATTAAAAAAATTGCGATTGCACCTGAAAGGAAAGGGGCGGCGGAATGTATTGAATATGCTGTAGGAGAAGGGATTGCAGTGGCGTTGGCTCACAGTGACGCAACTTATGAAGAAGCAAAGCAAGCGGTTGAAAAAGGAGCTTCCATTTTTATTCATACTTTCAATGGAATGAGTCCATTGCATCATCGTGAGCCGGGGATGGTCGGAGCGGCCATGAATCTAAAAGATGTTTTTGCCGAAATCATATGTGATGGACATCATGTACATCCCGTTGCCTCAAATATTTTAATGAATATCCGCGGTAGAGAAAAGGTTGTTATGGTGTCTGATTGTATGATGGCTGGAGGTATGCCGGAAGGAATGTATCAGCTGGGAGAATTTCCTGTGAAAGTAAAAGATGGGATGGCTCGTTTGAAAAACGGAAGTTTAGCAGGGAGTATTTTGCAATTAAAAGATGCTGTCAAAAATGTCGTCGATTGGGGAATTGCCACACCTGAGGAAGCAATTTACATGGCGAGCACGGCACCAGCTAAAAGTATGCAGCTTGATGGCGAATGCGGGAAGATTGCTGAGGGGTATGATGCTGACTTTATTGTGATGACACCGGAGATGGATGTAACCGCTACCTATCTTGACGGTGTATGCCGTTTTCAAGCTTAAACAAATTTCTGAAAGAGGGATTACCAATGATACTATCTGCCACCATGAATCCATCGGTCGACATTTCCTATCCGATTCATGAATTAAAGTTAGATGCTGTTAACCGTGTGGAAGCCGTTCATAAAACTGCTGGTTGAAAAGGCTTGAATGTTGCGCGAGTAATTACTCAAATGGAAGAAGTTGTCCTAGCGACAGGTGTGCTTGGTGGTACGATTGGGGAATACATTATTCAAGAATTAAATAAAGTCAATATTCCAAATGACTTTTTGAAAATCAAAAAAGAATCAAGAAATTGTATCGCCATTCTTCATGAAGGGATGCAAACAGAGATTTTAGAATCGGGGCCAACATTATCTAAAGAAGAAGGGGTTGAATTTTTAGAGAAATTTGAATTTCTACTTACAACAGCTTCACTTGTGACAATTTCGGGCAGTTTACCGAAAGGATTACCGACTAACTACTACTATCAAATGTTAGAAATCTGTCATGAAAATGGAATTCCAGTAATTATGGATTCGTCAGGGGAATCTTTGAAACAAGCGATGCTTCATAAAGAAAAACCATTCGCCATCAAACCGAATAAAGCGGAATTATCACAGCTGTTGGGCATTGACATGGAGGCGGGAATCATAGAACTAAAGCAAGCATTAAACAATGAATTATTTACTGGAATTGAGTGGATTATCGTATCGATGGGTAGTGAAGGTGCATTTGTTAAACATAGCGAGGACTATTATAGAGTTATGGTCCCAAAAATAGAAGTGGTCAATCCTGTAGGGGCTGGTGATGCAACAGTTGCAGGATTAGCTGTGGCACTATATCAACATCAAACGGTCGAGACTGTTCTTAAAACGGCGATGACTACAGGAATGTTAAATACGATGGAAGCTGAAACTGGTTATATTAATGTGAATAAGTTTAAACAATATTTTGATCTCGTTAAAGTTGAACAAATAGATTGATAGAGGAGAATGTTGATGTTAGAACTAACCAAAAATAAATTGGAAGCTCTAAAACGTTTATCTGCAGAAAATGGAATAATTGGTGCATTGGCTATTGACCAGCGTGGATCATTGAAAAAAATGATTGCGTCTGGCGGTGTGAGTCAAGTTGGAGATGAGGGCATTACCCGTTTTAAAGAAGTAGTTTCTGAGGAATTAACACCATTTACAACAGCGATTCTTTTGGACCCGGAATACGGTTTGCCAGCGGCTAAAGTCCGAGATAAAGAATCAGGCTTAATCGTAGCGTATGAAAAAACTGGATACGATGCGTCAGAAGTAGGACGGCTACCAGATTTATTACCAGAATGGTCAGTGAAACGATTAAAGGATGCAGGTGCCGATGCAATTAAATTCTTACTCTACTATGATATCGATGAAGATGAAAAAATTAATAACTATAAACATGTTTATATGGAACGTATCGGATCTGAATGTGCAGCTGAAGACATACCATTTTTCTTAGAGATTGTTACTTATGATGCTGAAAGTGATAATGTGAAAAATAAAGCATACGCAAAAATAAAACCTTATAAAGTGATTGAGTCCATGAAGGAGTTCTCAAAGCCGCAATATAAAGTAGATGTATTAAAAGTAGAAGTTCCAGTAGATATGAACTATGTGGAAGGATATACAGAAGGTGAATTTGTTTACAGTAAAGAAAAAGCAGCTTCTTATTTCAAAGAACAAAGTGAAGCAACGAAGCTTCCATTTATTTTCCTTAGTGCAGGAGTAAGCGCAAAATTATTTCAAGAAACATTAAAATTTGCTAAAGAATCCGGTTCTACCTTTAATGGAGTATTATGTGGTCGGGCAACTTGGAAAGACGGTGTCATGCCGTTTGCTATAGGCGGTGAACAAGCAGGTCGTCATTGGTTAAAAGATATTGGTAAAAGGAATATTGAAGAATTGAATCTCGTGTTGAAAGAGACGGCTAATTCATGGTTTGCTAAAGTGAAAGTAACAGCTGAGCTGCAAAGTTAGTACAATATCTTTTCTTCCATGTTTAAATGGAATGAAGAAAAATGAGTAGACATTCGTCTGCTCATTTTTTAGTTGCGTCCAGTATGGCCACAAATGCTAGGATGAAAGCGCAGAACAGTTAAGTGAGTTGTGATCATGACTAAAAAAGGGGGAGCACCCTTTACATGTGAATAAACCAAAGATTGTTAATTATCGTATGAAATTTAATAAAAACACCCTTGAAAAGGTGATAATATCCTTATTTTGTAAGCGTTTTAAAAAGACAATATAACTAAAAAAAGAAACAATATCTTTATTGAGTGGGCGCTTGAAAAAAACTATTCTAAACATAAGTGAAAGCGGTACCTTTCAGGTTTTGGTATATTTTTAAAAATGAATGTGCAGGTATTGTTTTTAACTGAAATTTAAATTTCAAAGGGGGAGAAGAATTGGAGAGTAAGCATTTCAAGAGAGTTTTTAATATCCTTCTTGCACTTGTGCTAATTGTGCCGACATTTTTAGTGAGCATGATTGTACCATTACATGTAGGAGCAAATGTGTCTAGTCCATGGGTCACAATTTCATCTGGAGGAAACGAAATTAATGCATTAATAGAACAAAATGGGAAGTCCTATGCAAGGCTTGGAGCAGGTGCTGGAAATGATAACGGGGCTAAAGCTGCAATTTTTCAAGAGCAAAATAAAGTCGCTAAAGAAGCAGGAACGATGGCGTATACCTTTACTCCAGAAACCAATGGAGAAGATACTAGATTTGGTTTCTATCCTCATTATATTGACAATAATAACTTCGTTTTTGTAGGCTACGACTCACTTGGATGGTTCTATGAATACAAATATCAAGGAAAAGGTGATTGGTTAAAAACGAGACCAAATGTTTCACTGCCAGAGGCTGGGACCTCACATTCCATAAAAATCGATTATAACGGAACCACTATGAATATTACATTAGATGGAAAAGATTTATTTGGACCGGTTACGTTGCCTAATGATGTAAAGAACCTCCTTACAGGTAAGGAAGCAGTTAAACTTGGTGCTTTTGGAGATAAAAAAAGTCAAGTTCTCATTGAATTAGGAGATGCACCTGAGGATGGAGGCACGAATCCAGGAGATGAAAAACTTGTCGACATTACGGATAATAAACTAGAAGAAGGCGACTTGAAAATTATCTCTGGCGACGGAAAAGTTACCTATAATGAAGATGGTTCAGCAACTTTTGGTGTTACATCTACCCAAAAAAATCGAATTGTCTACAACCAAATGAAAGGAATTAAAAATGGTGTTTTTGAAGCGGATGTTACTACTAATACTGATAAGATGAATCGCTTTGGATTCATTTATCGTGTTCAAAATGCATCTGCATACACATATGTAGGAACAGGGGATACGAACGATCAGTATTTTGGTGAAACATTTGGACCTATAAACAATTGGACGTCGATGACTTCAAACGTGCCGTTAAAAGCAAAACAAACATACCATTTACGTTTAGTATTTATGGACGATGTTGCGACGTTATACATTGATGATAAAAAGGTAGACTCTTGGACTTTAACTGGTGGTGTAGATCAAGCGGGGGGGCTAGGGTTTGAAAAAAGCCGAGGTGCTGCTGATATTACGATTTCTAATATCAAAATCAAAGAATACAGTGCGCCAAAACCTCCAGATACTCCACCAGTAGAAGATGTATTAAAGTCAAAATATATGGATGTCACAATTGATCAAGTGTTCCCACGGGTTGTGAAATACAAAGTTGGCAATAAAGTAATGAATGGGCAAGAATCACCTGTGTACGGATTGAAAGTAAATGGTTCCTTATACTATCCTAAAGTAAGCTTTGAAAAGTTAAGCGATAGTGAAGTGCTATATACATTAAAAGTTGTGGATGAAATGAAAAATCTTGATGCTGTATTTAAGGTATCTTTGAAAGTAAATGATAATAAAGTTATTTATAGTTTCGATGAAATTAAAAATAATGGTAGTGCAAAAATTGAAACAGTTGAGTTTGCTGATATGAACGTTATCTCAGTAAATTCGGAGCAAAAAGGTGCAAAAGCTAAATTAACGAATATTAGTACTGATGTTAGGAAATCAGGAGATGTGGATGTAAGCATAGATTCTTCCATGGGAGAAATAGGTACATCTACTAAAAATTATACTGCATTTTTGTCAACTGACGAATTGAGTGCGGGTGTATGGTCCAGTTCAGAAGTGGATGGCTATAAAAACGTAGTTGCAAATCGATATGTAAATAAAAATGGTTCTAAGGCAATGGGGATAGGTTCTAGTGCACTCTATTACCAAAGAGATTTTATGTCAGAACCACAAAAAAATAAACCAACTATTAAAATAGCTATAGCTAAAGATTTGAATACTGATAATAAGACAGATTGGCAAGATGCGGCGATTGCATACCGTGATATTATGCAAGACATTAAAGGATATCAAGATGTAAACAATAATGTTGGAATGCGTATTGCAATGAATTTCGGATCACAAGCACAACAACCATTCTTAAAAACAGCAGATAATATTAAAAAGGTTGCTCTTGCTACAGATGAATTGGGGCAAGCTGTTTTATTAAAAGGATATGCAAACGAAGGGCATGACAGTGGTCATCCGGATTACGGTAATGTAGGTGAGCGTATGGGTGGCGTGAAAGATTTGGATACGCTTATTAAAGAGGGGCATAAGTATAATACCCAATTTGGTGTCCATATCAATGCGCAGGAAGTTTATCCTGAAGCGAAAGCTTTCAACAATGATTTTATTGATCGTCCAAATTCTTTAGGATGGGGATGGCTAGATCAATCTTATACAATTAATAAATTAAAAGATTTGTATACTGGAGCGCGTGCGAAAAGACTAGATGAATTGAAAGCTGCTGTTTCAGATCTTGACTTTATTTATTTAGATGTATGGTATCAAAATCAATGGGAATCAAATAGAATAGCAGATCAATTTAAAGATAGGGGCTGGAGACTAACAACGGAATTTGGTGGTTCTATGGCCAATTATTCAACGTGGCAACACTGGGCTACCGATAAAAACTATGGTGGACCGGAAAGCAAAGGTATCAACTCAGAAGTACTACGCTTTATTAGCAATCACCAAAGAGATTCTTGGGTGTTGAATTGGCCTGAAGTAGGAGGAACTGCTGATCATCCATTGCTTGGTGGATTTGAATTAGCTGGTTTCGAAGGGTGGCAATCTGATAAGAATTTTGATAATTTTATTCGCATGACATTTGATACGAATCTACCTACTAAATTCTTACAAAAATATTATGTAACGAATTGGACAGCTGTAGAAGGGGATAAAAGCAAGACAAACTTAGAAAAGGAAATAAAATTGAAAGACCCAAGTAATGGGGATGTTGTCGATGTAACTAGAAAAGACAATTCTAGGGAACGTGTGATTACACTGAATGGAAACGTTGTACTTGATGGACACACTTATTTAATTCCTTGGGTGAAACAAGACTTTAAAAATCCAACTTCTAATTCTGAAAAACTATATCATTGGAATTTGGAAGGTGGTACAACTACTTGGACACTTCCAGATGAATATAAAGATGCATCTAGTGTATATGTATACAAACTGACAGATCGTGGTAGAGCAGATATGAAAGAAGTCAAGGTCGTAAATAATAAGGTAACTTTGACAGCTAGTGCGGCAACACCTTATGTTGTTGTACCAAAAAGAGATAAAGGTTTGGAAATTCTTGATTATGATTGGAGCAAGGGTGCTCATATATATGACGCGGGATTTAATACAGGAAAAGTAAGTGCATATACAACTATTGAGGGGGATAACAAAGCTGTAAGCGTCGTCAGAACAAATCAAACTGGAAGCAACCGTAATGTAAGTAGTGGAGATTACTACTTGAATATTGATAGTCCATCGAAAGACACAACTGTTTCCCGTGTTCTTACTGGTTTGGAACCAGGTAAAGAATATGTAGCAGAGGTATATGTTGAAAACAATAGTGATGTAAAGGCCGGAATTACAGTAACAGGTGGGAAAGAAGACGTTAACAATTACACACTTCGAAGCCTGCAAAAGAAATATGTTAAGGCAGATTCACATGCCTCAAATGATGGATACAATAGCAAAATGCAAATCATGCAAGTAAGCTTTACAGTTGTAACGAATAAAGCTAAATTAACTCTCAGCCGTGATTCTGGAAAAGGAAACACAAAATTTGATGATATTCGGATCGTTCAAAAGTCCTTAAAAAATCATGTCTCACCGACGGAATTTAAACAAGATTTTGAAATGGTAGTACAAGGAATTTATCCATTTGTTATTGGGAACACAGAAGGGGTAGAAGACAACAGAATTCATTTGTCTGAATTGCATGCTCCATATACGCAAAAAGGATGGGCAGGCAAAAAATTAGTCGATGATGTATTAGGTGGGAATTGGTCCGTTAAAGTGAACACTGGAAACAAAGGTTTGCTGTACCGTACTATTCCTCAAAATTATCGTTTCGAACCAGGCGTAACTTATAAAGTATCATTTGACTACCAAACAACAGCAAATGCATTCCGCTTTATTTCAGGGGATCAAGAAATTGATGTTCGAGACATTGCGAGTGCAAAGGGATTGAGTGTGAATAACACTCTTACTGCATCTACTGATACAAAAACAGCACAGTTTACTGTGACAGGTTCTGAGAACGGTCAAACTTATGTTGGAATTTTCAGTGATGGAACGAATTTAAACGGGGATACCGGAGCAGGTACGTTTATTTTAGATAATTTACGTATTGAAAAGGTGACTTCAAGGGGAGGGACAGAGAGGTAAAAATCTCTATTAAGATAAAAGTAGTTTTATCGTTCGAGTAATATTGCGAATGAAAAGAGGGTGACCTAAAAGTAGCTGAGTAGCTATATGGGTTAACCTCTTTTTGATTTAAGTATGTCATCATAACTAAATGATGGAAAGAAAGGAACGATACTCTTATGTTTATCCCGCATTTAACGGGCAGTAAGACCCCCACCTCAAAATTCAGCGAAAGCAAAGAAGTTAGGTGGGGGTCAGGCTGCCCGTAAAAGCCCGATTGGTTCAACTAATAATCAGTGGGGGATGAACAAAACCCCCACTGATTAAAGTTTTACTTTATAGATTATAAAAAAAGAAGGTGTCTCCAAAAGATCATTTGTAATGACCTTTTGAGACAACCTCTTTCAAATTATAACAACTGATTCTATTTATTTGACACTACTTCAATAACTAGATTATCAAGCATAATATCTTTATAACCGTTAAAGTTAGCTTGTGAGCCTTTCACACCGTTAGTATTAGCTGCTTTATTAGTGGAATAAATCCCAAACCAGCTTTGCCCCGATCCATCTCCTGTTAAAGTAAAGGAATATGTGCCAGCTTTTGTATTCTTATCACTGCTTGCGGTTGATTTTAATGCCTCCTTAGTCAATACTCCTTTTTCTTCAAATGGAGCATTACCTGTCACTACTGCATACGTTCCATCACTACCTGCTTCATAATCAAAAGTAATTTTATACGTTACTCCTGGTTTAAATGTGAAGTTTTGAGGGATAGTTTGGTAAACAAGAGCATCACCTTCCGTTAATCCATTTGTTTTAAGTGACCATTTACCTGCGATAACATCATTTACTATTTTTTGGTTCCAACCTCTTTGTGTATATGGTGCATGTAATTCAGACAGGTGTGTTCTATTATCTTCTACGCCTTCAATATTACCAATTACAAACGGATAGATGCCTTGTACAACATTTTCAAAGTCTTGTACGAATTTATTATTGCTTACTTGGTTTTCGGAATTACTTTCCACGATGCGAATATCATCAAAGTAACTTGCACCATTTCCAGCATCTCTAGATAAATCAATTGTTACATCGGATGTTTTTTTACCAGTTTCAAAAAATACATACATGTTTTGGAAGTAACTTGTTCCATCCACAGTTGAAGTCATTTGACCATCAGCTTTTGCTTGCTCAGAGCCTAGTGTATTATGTGCGTATGCTCTTACATAGTTTTTAGCGATAGATTTACCAGTACTATTCGTATACTGTTTGTCGTTAGAAGTAATTGTGATGCTTGCTTGTGCTTCACTTCGGTTGTCTATACCAACATATGCAGCATACTTTGTATTAGGTTTTAGGTCTGTTAATTTTTGAGTAACATTTACTTTCTTTTTATTATTGGAGATTGTTAGCATATTATTATTACCTTCACTCTTCGTAATCTTAACTGCTTGTGAGTCTCCTTTGATTTTCCAATCTTTTAGGGAATTGCTGTTAAATCCAGTATCTATAAGATGCATTCCTTCACTCCATTTAACATCTTTATTGGATTTTGGCCCTTTATAAATTACATATGCAGTAGATTTTTTTGCATCTAATGTGATTTTTCCATTTTCAATTTTAACATTTTTCATTTTCTCTTTACCTAATTCTGTTAACTCATACACTTTAACGGTACCTTGCCAACCAGTAGGGACAGTCCACGTTGTTTTTCCACCGTTTGTGTTCCAGTGATATAATTTTTCATTATCTGCTGATAATTTTTTACCATTTTGATCCCAAGACCATGGGAATAAATACTTTTCGTCACCAGGTTTACCTTCAAATATTTGCTTGCCATTTAATGTCATAGTTCTCGTTCGATAGCCATCTTTATCATTTGCAAAATCATTTGATTTTCTTTCAATTGTAAGTGTATTTTCACTAGATTCGTCCTTTAATACTGTCTTCATACCTGGTACCCAGTTGTAAGTTTGTTGTTTATCATCTATCATTTCAACTGCTTTTCCATTTTCCCACTGTGTTACTTTATAATGTTGAATGAATTTGCTTGGAACATTCACCGCAAATAAGTTATCAATATACGCTTTGTAGTCACTTCTACCTTGCCAACCTTCAAAGTCTTTCATACTGTATCCACCTAATAATGGAGCATCTGCGTCGCCTCCATACTTAGGATAGTTACCAATCCATGCATCTTTTTGATGGTTTTTAATGAAACGAGTGATGGTACTATTAATACCTTTTAAGGTATACCCGCCGTAAGTCAAATCGGCTGCCCAGTGTTGGAATGTGGAATCGTACTCGTTCGCATATCCCCACTCACTGCCTAAGCGCCAACCTAAACTATTTATTTCTTTACTTAATTGACGGCTCGGCCATGTACTATTATCACCTGACTGTCCATTACCCCAAACGTCTACATAAATAAAATCTAATTCATTCTTCTTGCCACCAAGAGCATCATATAAATCTTTGAATCGTTGTGCTCTGCCATTTCTTAAATCATAATCAGCATTAATGTTTATTCCTTGATCGATCCAGTTCCAACCATACTTATAAGTTCCATCTGGATTTTTTAATAAACGATCTTCTTGGAAATATTTTGACTCTGGATACGTTTCACTTGCATTCACATGAACACCAAAAGTTGCCCCATATTCTTTACCCCTCGTTAGCAATGTTTTCATGTCCTTTGCACCGCCAATTCGGGTTCCAATGTCAGCATAATTTAAATGACCAGAATCATGTCCTTCACTACCATAACCTTTCAGTAGAATAGATTGCCCTAGTCCATCAGTATTTAGGTGAAATTTTTTCACTCCGTCTAAAGCCATTAAGAAAGGGTTTTGGGCTTGACTGCCAAAGTTCATGTTAACACGGTAACCAACTAAGTCTGGAACTTTTTCTGCTCCTAGAGGTTCGTTCATAATTTTCCTATAAGCAATTGCTCCGTCTTGCCAGTTTATTTTTTTATCATCATTAGCGTCAGCAGTAATGATAACCTTCACAGACGGCATTTCATCTACCTTATTAACTGTCCCGTCCTTTAGCTCTAGAGTGCCATCTTCTTTACGATGTTCTTCTGACTTTTGATACGTCCAGAAGGTACTACTTAGACCAATTGTTTTTTTTCCTGCACTATTAGTCGTAGCATTTGCCGTAATTCTTTGAGCATCAGTCTTTGCAGCATAAGAATCTGGAGCCAATTTTTTTACTAAACTATTCTCCGTATTAGACCATATACTTGCACTTAATTCATCAGTAGAAAGAAAAGCATACATATATCCTTTTTGCTCTTCATCTTTCGTATTTAAATTTTCATCAACCTTTACCTGTCTGTCACCATTAATACGTGTATTTGTTGACATCTGTACGCCGTCTAGCACTGCATCTTTTTGACTGTTATTTACAGAAATTAAATGATGATTTGGAATTTCAATAGTTTTTACAATTTTGTTGTCGACGATCTTTGTAATATTGAATTCTAATATATTCTCTTTAACAACGAACTCAGCAGTAATAACCGCAGAAATATTGTTATTAGTGTCTATTACCGTCATTTCATATACTACTTTATCTGATAAAACTTTTGCTTTGACTTTTGGTTTTACTGCTACGTCATTAATAAGGATTGTATCTAATGCCTCAGTCTGTCCGTAAAAAGTCTTTCCTGCATCATTTCCAGATTTTAAATCGTATTGAATGACTCTTGGAAAATTTACATCAACAAGAACGTTCATTTGATTAGATGAAATAACCGCATTTGGACTTTGAGAAATGATTTGATTTTCAGCTTGTATAGTATCCGTGGTTCCCTCAGCTTGGATTAGGGAAGCATTTGTAAAACAAGTAGAACCTACGACACAACCCGATACAAGTGTTGCGATCGTCCTCCTGAATTTCTTTTTTGATTTTTTCATGTGTACCCCCTCGTTTTCATTTTGGTACTTTTGACATTGATGGTTCTTTACAGGTATAGATTACTTTTTGTGAAAAGCTTACACAAGAGAGATGTTGCTCTGTTTTTTAGAAATATTGTTTTTTGTAATGTTGAAAATAAGATAAATAAAAAATAATTCTGGCTTATAAATCTAGGATTATTTTATTTGAGAAGCTCATTAAAAATTAAACGGCGGCGATACTGGAGCAGATGTGTTTATTATTGAAAAGCTACCTTCAGGGGAGGGGCACAGAGATAAAGATTAGGGTTTAAGATAAAGGTAGTTTTATATTCTGTGTATTATTGTGTTTATTAAATCGTCAGAAATCGTTCTTCAAAAAATGTACCTTTTTATGTTTTTAGTGAGATGTTAAAAGTGAAAAGCAAGATGTCTAAAAAATACGACAAGATGTTGATTGTAGAAGTGTTTTTACGTACGTATAATGTAACAAAATAGCTTACTAAACGGGCGATTCAAGTATGCTAATAGCTTCTTTGGAGAAAGCAAAAGGTATATTAGAACGGTGGTTATCCCATACGTCTGTTCATAAAATTATAAAAGGTACATAGAACTTGCATCGTAACAACGAAAACCGCTATAAGGTTAGAGGAGGTATATACTGATGATATATCAAGCTATTCAGCAGTTAATTGATCGAGCTATTGAAATTCAATTAATTGAACAAGAAGATGAAATATATACAAGGAATAAAATTCTTTCTTTACTTCGTTTAGAGGACTTTGTAGTGGAAGCGTCTGCATCTGCAAAGAAAGCAATTTCAGAGTTATTGGAAGAGTTAATTGAATATGCTTGTATGCATAAAGTCATTGAGTCAGTAATGGACGAGAGAGAAATCTTAGCAAGTGCAATTATGGATGTTTTTATGTCCAAACCGTCTGTTATTAATACTCTATTTTATAAAAAATTCGAACAAAATCCGAGGGCTGCGACAAATTACTTCTATGAATTAAGTAAAAACAGCAACTATATACAAATGAAGCAAATTGCCAAAAATATAAATTATAAAGTAAATACGGAATATGGTGCCATTGATATAACAGTTAATTTATCAAAACCGGAAAAAGACCCGAAACAAATTGCTAGAGAGAGAGTATTGGAAAGTACAAATTATCCAAAATGTTTACTTTGTATTGAGAATGAAGGATATAGAGGCAGAACTGGACATCCAGCACGCTCGAATCATCGTATGATCCGGATGAATCTTACAGATGAAAGCTGGTTTCTACAGTATTCTCCGTATATATACTTCAATGAACACTGCATTGTATTGTCCTCAGAACATCGAGATATGAAAATTGACCGTCAAACATTTTTACGTTTGTTAAAATTTGTAGAAAAATTCCCACATTATTTCCTTGGGTCCAATGCAGATTTGCCAATTGTAGGAGGATCTATTCTAACACATGACCACTATCAAGGTGGAAACTATGAATTTGCTATGGCAAATGCATCAAACGACCTAATTTTTGAACTAACTAACTTTCCAGAAATGCAATGTTCTATTATTAAATGGCCTATGTCAGTTATTCGCTTAAGAAGTAAAGACATAGAACAAATAGTAAATGCAGGGGAGTACATATTAGAGAGGTGGAAGGGATATAGTGATCCATCTGTTAATATATTTGCATTTACGAATGATATTCCACATAATACGATAACTCCGATTGCTCGTTACCGGAATAGTATGTACGAATTGGATCTTGTTTTGCGGAACAATCGTACAAGTGAAGAACATTCGCTAGGTATTTTCCACCCTCATGCGGAAATACAGCATATTAAAAAGGAAAATATCGGTCTAATTGAAGTAATGGGGTTAGCAGTACTTCCGGCGCGTTTAAAAACAGAACTTCAGGAAGTGGAAAAATTCTTACTTAACATTCCAAGTGATATTCCAACGCTTCATATACGATGGGCTGAACAATTAAAAATCAAATATTACCATCGGATACATGAACAAAATGTACAGGAGATAGTAAGAGCAGAATTAGGACAGAAATTTATACAGGCGCTTGAAGATGCTGGCGTTTTTAAACGAGATGACGAAGGGATATCGGCATTTAAACGTTTTATTCAGAGGTTAAATAAGGAATGAACTTAGTAGTGATGGTGATTACAAAATGACCTAATTATATGATAAGGGAGGTAATAATATGGAGGAGTGTGAGCATAAGCAACTACAGGAATTGAAACAGATAGGCGGCCCTATATTAATGATGTGTATAAAATGTAATCAAATAATTAAAGTGTCCAAAGGATCCAGTACAAAAATAAAGTGAAAAAGAATGAAGCGTATATATTTCTAGTGTGTGATGAACAAAGTTCCTTCTGATTAAAGTTGCATTTTATTAAAAGAATAGAACCATACTAAAAAACATCTCATATGAATATGAGATGTTTTTTAGTATGGTTCTGTCGCATGTAATACGACGTCTAATAAACCAGGGAATCTAGCATGTAAGTCATCTTCACGAATTGAAATGAAACGTTGTGTTCCTTCAATGCGTGTATACATAACACCGGATTCACGTAAAACCTTGAAATGGTGAGATAAAGTTGATTTCGCAATTGGAATGTTTAACGCACCACAAGATTGTTCATTTTTCTCTAATAGCATCGTTACAATTTGTAAACGAATTTGATCGCTAAGTGCGTATAAGACAGAAGAGAATTGAATTTCTTCTCGATTTGGATGATAGAGAGTACGCATTTTTTCACCTGCTTGTATAAGTTAATATAGTTTGCACTATAACATATAAAGTGGTATATTTCTATTGTTCGAATATGTTCGAACAATAGAAATATAGGGGGAGAAAAAATGAAATATACCAAATTGCAAAAGGCAGGACTACATATTTCGAAGTTAGGGCTAGGAACAAATGCTGTAGGGGGGCATAATTTATATGCTAATGTGAACGAAGAAGAAGGAAAACGATTAATAGAAGAAGAGGGGTTACATTTTTTGATACAGCGGATTCATACGGTCTCGGTAGATCAGAGGAATTGGTAGGAGAAGTATTGAAAGGAAAACGTCAAGAAGTTGTACTTGCTACAAAAGGTGGAATACAGCCGTTATTAAATGGAGAAGTTTATATTAATAATGAACGAAGCTATTTAAGAAATGCTGTGGAAAATAGCTTAAGAAGATTACAAACTGATTATATTGATTTATATTATTTACATTTTACAAATCCAGAAACAAGTTACATAGATTCAATTGGAGAGCTTGCTCGTCTAAAAGAAGAAGGTAAAATTCGTGCAATTGGAATATCTAACGTAAACGTAGAGCAATTAAAAGCAGCGAATCAGCACGAACAAATAGATGTTGTACAATCACCGTATAATATGTTGGATCGTACTGCTGGAGAAGAACTTTTGCCGTATTGTATAGAATCAGGTATTTCATTTATACCATACGGGCCTCTTGCTTTTGGGATACTAGGTGGAAAATATACAGAAGATTTTAAATTAAACGAAGGCGATTGGCGTCAAAGTGTAAATCTATTTGAAGAAAATACATATAAGAGTAACTTTAAAAAAGTTGAGAAGTTAAAAGGTTTAGCTAAAGAAATGAATCTTGAAGTATCACATTTAGCTTTAGCATGGCTATTAAATAAAAAAGGCATTGATACTGTTATTCCTGGTGGGAAACGAGCGGAGCAAATAAGAGAAAGTGTAAGAGCGGTGGAAGTTTCATTGAATGAAAAGGTTATGGAAGAAATTAAATCTATTTTAGAAGATTAGTTGAGAAGAGGGGGACTTCCCTCTTTTTATATAAAAGGAGAAGGTTTAAATGAAAAGAGTACTAGCTGTATTCTTTACGATCATGTTTATGATAGGTACAGATACTTTCTTAATTTCACCACTTTTACCGACATTACAGAAGGTGTATCATGTTTCAACTGAGCTGTCAGGGTGGATGGTGAGTTCATATGCTTTAGGATACGCTGGATTTGCGCTTATTGCTGGTCCTATATCAGATGGCTTAAACAGAAAAAAAGTGATGGTAATAGGAATGAGTTTTTTTGCGTTAAGTACGTTTTTATGTGGAATGGCACCGAGTTTTCTATGGATGCTAGCATTTAGATTTTTAGCAGGTGTAAGTGCAGCCTTTGTATCTCCACAAGTGTGGGCATCTATTCCGCTCCTTATAGAGAAGGAGCAAATTGTAAAGGCAATTGGAATTGTAACAGCAGGGTTAGCAATCTCTCAAATTTTAGGGTTGCCAGTTGGATCGTATTTGGCAATGATACACTATACAACACCATTCTTCGTCATTGGTATATTATCAACACTACTTGTAATTCTTATCTATATAGTATTACCAGAAATACAACCGGTTCATATAGGTGGAAGTAAAACAAACATCTTAAAGCGCTATAAACAATTACTTACAGATTCAAAGGTTTCGATTTCTTATTTTGCATATTTTGTTTTTCAAACTGGTAATTTTGCTGCATTTTCATTTTTTGGTGTATGGCTGTCCATTCAATTTGGCTTACAAGTTCATGAAGTAGGTACAACTATGCTTATATTAGGATTAGGGAATTTAGCTGGTAATATTTTTGGCCCTAGAATCACAAATAAAATTGGTTATAACCTTTCTTTCTATGGTGGAATTATATTTACAGCAGTGCTATATGTATTACTTCCTCATGTAAAGAACATTATATTGGTGGAGTTATTGTTCTTTGTTTTGTTTTTTGTGACAGGAATTTTGTTTGTATTAATGATGAGGCACTTACAAAACATATCTAGTGTAGCAAGAGGAACAGGAGCCGCGCTTGCTAATGCTTCTATGTATATTGGTCAAATGATTGGAGCGGCAATAGCAGGACTGCTATTTGCAGCATCTCACAATTTTATACTTATAGGTAGTTTTACTGCGTTACTATATATAGGAGCTTTATTTTTGTTTAGAAAAAGTGAAAAGCTTAATGAAGATAGTGAAACAGGAATTGTATCATAAAGCCTGTACAAATAAAAAAGAGCTATATCTCCTCTTTTGAGGTGACATCAAATAAAGCGAGTGCAAGAAGTGCAGTTAGTCTATCAATGAAAATAGCAGTTAGAAACCACATATGAAATCAATATTAGAAGAGTAATAATACAAAGGGATCTTTGAGTGCAGAGATTAAAGAAAATAGACAAATAGTATAAAGGTATCGTAATAAAGTTATGAGGAATCCAAAAATAAAAAATCCCTACAGAGATAGGGATTCATATATCGGCATATAGTTCCTTGGAAAAGGATATACTTAGTTTAGCATATAGGACTACTTATATTTGTGAAATAGATGTGAAAAAATTCTAAATAAAAAGCACTGTTTTAGCTAATGTAACTAAAACAGTGCTTTTCTCTTTGATTGAACTGTTGCTGCATTTTCATCATGTATGCCTGCATCTTTAATAATTCGTTGTTTTGCTTTATTTAATAGATGGTCTACTGCTTCACCAAAATAATTAGCTTCGCTTTTTGTGCGGGCTTCTCGTAAACATTTATAGTTTTCTAGCAGTTCCTCTTTTTCAGTGTTTGTTAAGAAATCTTCTATTTTCTTTTTTGTCATACGAAACACCCTTTCTTCTGACAAACGACGCAATAGAAAATATTTATTGTTTATTATAGCAATAATTTTTAAAGAAAGTATAGACTAACGTCGTAATAATTTGTCAATTTCTTGAATCTTCTCATCAGCTTTCCCAATTTGTTTATTTTTAGCCTGCTCACCACCAAGCGCTTGGTGCAGTAAGAAAGTCTGACCGGAAATAGCAGTCACAATGGATACTTTAATAATTTCTTTTATTAAGGTAACATCGAATAAAACGAGTCCAAGAAGTGCAGCTAGACTACCAGTGAAAATATCAGTCAAAAACCCAAAGTGAAAAAAAGTTTTCAAACGGCGTGGAAGCAATAACTTACCTTGGTTATTGATTAGATGGGAAACGAAACCGGTAATGCCACCAACGAGTATAGCGGTTAGCCATTGATACATTTCCATCGAATCCACTCCTTTTAGTGAATAAGATTCGATTCTTTTATATTGATTCCTTTTAATATTTCATAGAAGCATATTGAGAAAGTTTGTTTGGGTTTATTACGTATTCAATTTAATTATAACAGAAAGATCTGACATATTTCAGTCTATTATATGAAGCGGTTATTCCTTAATATGAATGTAGAAAGGGGTGCGTGAGATGAATATAGATTATCGAATAAGAAGTATGGATGGTTATACAAAAAATATAGTGGAATTAGTAAGCATGCTGGAGCATACGAGGGCTGTAACATTACAGGAAATAAACGATCTATCAGTTGAGCAAGTAGATTTCATTATGACGAGTGGAGGGAATTCCATCGGAGCGTTACTAAAGCATATAGCAGCTATAGAAAAAGCCCATCAACTTATTTCATTTCAAGAGCGCGACTTTACAAAAGAAGAATTAGAAATATGGGAAGACGCACTGTATTTAGGGAAAGCGGGGAGAACAATCCGTGGTAATGAAATACAGTATTATATACAAATTCTACAAAGTGTTCGAGAAGAATCTCTGAAGTATTTGAATGAACAAGATGATGAATGGCTTATGTCAGAAAGAAAGTGGCCTAACGGTGTAGCGTATAACCAGCACTATCTGTGGTTTCATGTGCTAGAAGATGAGATTAGTCATCGTGGACAAATTAGAATGATGAAAAATAAAATATTTGAAAATTGCGTTAAATAAGGTAGCTTTTTAAATAAATATTCCATATAATGAGAGTAATTAAAATGAGAACGGGGTGATGTATTATGGTGAAAATAACGTATATGAATCATAAACCAAATACAAAGGTGGATGGAAAGGGCGAGACTGTATAAGTGAGCGCACGATCCTTCCGCTTAGCTTAAACTAGGGAGGATATCAATTTGAATCAAAATATTTTAGAATCATTCGGCTGGGATTCTTTTTTTGAAGAACAAGCTGTAGAGAACTTTGAAGTAGGGCGTATTTTACTAGAGCATAAACATATATATCGAATTATTTGTAATGATGGTGAATATATGGCAGAGCTGTCTGGAAAGTTTCGGCATGAAGCAGTAACGAAGGGAGATTATCCAGCGGTTGGTGATTGGGTGTATATAAAGAAAATAGAGAATGAAAAGAAAGCAATTATTCATCGTATTTTTCAAAGAAGAAGCTCTTTTTCTAGACAAGAGGCTGGTAATCGAACGGAAGAACAAGTAATAGCAGCAAATGTAGATTATCTATTTTTAGTAAATGCACTTAACCATGATTTTAACGTAAGAAGAATAGAACGTTATTTACTATTAGCGTATGAAAGTGGTGCAATGCCTGTTATTGTTTTAACAAAGAGTAGCTTATGTGAAGACGTGGAACAGAAAATTGTTGAAACGGAAGCTGTGGCAATTGGTGTTCCGATCTTCGTCGTTGATAGTTTAAAGCATACTGGTATTGAATCGCTGCAGCAATTTGTTTCTTCAGGAAAAACAATTGCTTTAGTCGGGTCATCGGGGGTTGGAAAATCCACTTTGTTAAATGCACTCATAGGACTTGAAGTAGCAAAAACGGGAGATATTCGTGAGGAAGATAGTAAAGGAAGGCATACGACAACTCATCGTGAATTGTTCCGATTACCGAGTGGTGGTTTAGTTATTGATACTCCGGGCATGAGGGAGCTACAGCTTTGGGAAGGAAGCGATGCAATTCAAACAACATTTTCTGATATTGAAGAATTAGCAAAAACGTGCCGTTTTAGGGATTGTAAACATGAAAATGAGCCAGGGTGCGCAGTGCATAGTGCAATTGATAACGGAATTATTACGATAAATCGTTTGCAAAGCTATAAAAAATTACAAAGAGAACTGGCGTATTTTATGAGAAAACAAGATGCTATTCTTGCGAGAGCAGAGCGTGATAAGTGGAAAAAGATTTCTAAACAGCATAAAAAAATATGAAAAGCCAAAGGGTGGTTCCCTTTGGCTTTTTTTGTATTTGTAAATTTTATAATAATATTATTCAAATATATAGACAAAGGGAATTTAATTGTTTAAACTTTACAAAGTATTCATCGTAATAGATTATGAAAATAATAATTTAGGGATGGGAAATGTTTACAACTCGCTAGATTTAACTATTGAAATTGAAAAGCAGGAGGTTTGTAATGGGTAGACTATTAAATTGGTTTCGTGATATGAAAGTAGCAAAAAAACTACTAATTTCGTTTTTTGTCATTTTAATTGCGGCTGTCTCTATTATTGGAGGCATGTCTTATCAAACAGCTAAAAAGAACTTTGAATCACAAATTACGAGCAGTGCTCACGACAATATAAAAATATTAGATAATTTAATCAATCAAATGATTGAGGCGAAATTTAATGATGTAAATAATTTTGCACGGGTGATTCAAGGTAATATGTATCAAGGGGATAATCAAGATGAATTAAGAAAAATGTTATCTCAATATATTAATTTGAATAAAGATGTTGAACAAGTATACTTTGCTGGGAATGATAAGAAATTTGTGCAAGAACCAAATATACAAATGGCAGCAGACTATGATCCAACAGAACGTTCTTGGTATAAAGATGCAGTGGCAAAACAAGGGGGTATTGTCGTTACTGAGCCATATAAGGCGCAAGGAAATGGACATATTGTCGTAACGATTGCAAAACAAGCAGAAGATAAAAACGGTGTTGTAGCAATAGATTTAAGTTTAGATAATTTATTAAAAACAACAAAGTTAATCAATATCGGTAAAAAGGGATATGCTTTCATTTTAGATGGAAAACAAAAAATAATTGCACATCCTCAAGAAAAATCAGGAGAAAAAGCAGCTGATTCTTGGGCGAAGAAAATTTATGAAGATAACCATGGTGCTTTTTCATATATGTATGATGGCAGCGAAAAACAAATGGTATTTGCTACAAATGTAAAAACAGGTTGGAAAATCGGTGGAACGATGTACTCAAATGAAATAATTGAAGCTGCGCAGCCTGTATTTTATAATATGTTAATTGTTATGTTCATTTCATTAGTTATAGGCGGAGCACTTATTTATTTTGTGACACTTTCTATAACGAAGCCATTAAAAAGATTAGTTGCTACTTCTAAAGAAATAAGTGAGGGAGATTTAACGCAAACAATCGAGATTCATTCTAATGATGAAATTGGCCAACTTGCAAAAGGATTCAATGAGATGACAGATGCATTGCGAACGTTAATTGGAAGAATTAATACGTCGGCTGGACATGTTGCAGCAGCATCAGAAGAGCTAACGGCAAGTGTAAGACAAGCGAGTGAAGCAACTGAGCAAATTACAATGGCAATGGATGAAATATCGAGCGGGGCAACAACGCAAACAACGAGCGTAGAAAATGGTGCAATGTTATTATTTGATGTAACAGAAGGAATTCAGCATGTAGCAAATAGTTCATCATCAATTAGTACGGCTTCTGCTCATACTCGTGAAAAAGCAGAAGATGGCGGGAAACTAGTAGGAAAAACAGTAAATCAAATGCAGTCTATTGCAGAATCTGTTTCACAATCAGATGAAGTTATACAGTTGCTAAATAATAAATCAAAACAAATTGGTGACATACTAGAAGTCATTCAAAATATTGCAGATCAAACGAATCTTCTAGCTTTGAATGCGGCAATTGAAGCTGCAAGAGCAGGAGAGCACGGAAGAGGATTTGCGATTGTTGCAGATGAAGTACGTAAATTGGCGGAGAAGTCTAGTGTATCTTCTAGTGAAATTAGTAAATTAATATGTGAAATACAAGATGACATGAGTAAGACGGTAAAATCAATGGGGCATGTAAATGAAGAAGTTCAATCTGGACTTGTTATTGCGAATGAAACGAAGCAAAACTTTACTGAGATTTTACTATCTACAAATGAAATTGCAGATCAAATTAAAACGATGGTTGAAACGGCTAACGGGATGTCAAAAGGTGCAAATGAAGTGTCTATTTCAGTAGGTCAAATTGCAATGACAGCACAGAACAATGCGACGAGTACTCAAAACGTTGCAGCATCAGCAGAAGAACAACTAGCGTCCATTGAGGAGATTAGTTCGGCGGCTGGTACATTATCTCAAATGGCTGAAGAGTTACAAGGGTTAATTGAAAGATTTAAAGTTTAACAGAGGACAGACTATCTCCAAAATAGCAGTATGCTATTGGAGTAGTCTGTTTTTATTATGTAAAATGAAATGAGATTGAGAGTATCTTTATAATATTTAAAGGTATATTTTGTATGATATTTGTCGAAAAATAGAGGTATTTGTTTGCTTTGTGTATAATTATAATCGTATAAAATGCAAATAAAGGAGATTACTATGGGAGTTTATTGGGGTACCAAAAGACATTCTTGGCTTAGTTATGTCTCATTTTGGTTAAGTATTTCATTTTTTATTGTCTTTCTAATTGAAGTGTTTATTTTAAAAACACTTTCGAATAGTTCGGTGCAAATTGTTAAATATTTTTATTTTATACTTGTACCAGTAAACATCTTTCTTAGTTTAAAGTTACTCTTTAAGAAGAATGAAAAGAAAGCATTACCTATTTTTAGTTTCATCGTATCATTATTATTTACAATTTTAATACTAGTATTAGCGTTAGTAGCTACGGGGAAATTCTTTTAAGGGGAGTGATAAAAGTCACTCTTCTTTTTTGTGATTGTAAGGAAATACTAAGCGGAGGATGGACAAAGAGTGCATTTACTTATGTTTGATATGATTGGAAAGCGTTAGAAGCATATTAAGAAATATAATGAGAGACAATTCATATAATAATGAAGAGAATCAGGTGTTTTACATGCAATTATGAAGCAAATGAATACGGTAAAAACGACGATATATGGTACAATACATATGGATAGTGATAGAGATAAAGGGTATATAAAATACTCATCGTTTTTTAGTAAGAGAGGGGTTATCTTATGCTATACGAGGATTTGATGACATTATTTCAAGCAGCTCCGAAAGAAGAAGGTAGAGGCGGCTGGAAATATATAATCCAGGAACGAAATGATAAATATGAAATTGTTGATGAACTGTTGAAAAATCAAATGAGTGTTGAATTGTATTTTAATGAATATGATGAGGTGAAAATCACTTTATATAAAGATGGAATGCCTATTTCTACTATGCAAAGAATTGCGATTTCAAAAGTTGAATTAGACGAAGAGGAAGAAGGAATTCAATTCGTTTTAGAACGTATGCCTAGTCGGATGATTCGGTTGCAATTAAAGCCATATTTAGCACTCGAAATGGGGCCGTACTGGGAAGTATGCGATGATTGTGAATGAACATAAAAGAAGCATCCAATAACATGGATGCTTCTTTTATGTTTTTTGAAGTTGTTTAAAAGCAATAATTGGCAGTAAAATGATGCTGACCCATCCAATTATAGGATATAGAATGTGGAGTAATTCACTGTAACCAATGTAACTAAAGCAATAACTAATTAGTAAAATGAAGAAAATAATATTGTTACTTTTCCATCTGGTGATGGATTGAATTTGTTTTGTCATTCCGAACACATTACCAACTAAAGTTGTGAACACTTCACCGAAAATGATAAGAACAAAGAAAAAGTGAAAAGTTGCATTGAATTTTCTTATGACTTCAGCCATTGGGATATTATATTGATAAAATTGATCGACTGATAAAATAGCTAAATGGCTACATAATAAAATTAAAGAAAGTCCTGCACCGCCTAAAATTCCGCCCCATAAAATGGCCTTTCGATCTTTTACTTCACTGGCTAACGGGACGAGAACGCTTTGGGCGAGAGAAAGATTTAAGGCGACATATGTAATAGGACTAGTAATCCACTTCATATTCCAGCTTTCTGCAGGAATAGTGTCACTAATAGGAGTTGTACCGTGAAAAAAAGTTGTAATAGCAAGTCCGATAATAAAAATCATCATAATAGGTACGACAAGTGTATTAACTTCAAAAACCCCTTGTAATCCGCGACTACCTATAATGAGACAGGCGATCAATATAATGAAAATACCAAGTTGTCTTGGTAAACGAAGTTGCTCTTCAAATACCGCCCCAGCTCCTGATAACATAACGCTCGTTACACCAAATAATACGATTAATAATAGTGTGTTTACAACATTGCCAACTACATCCCCAAATAAATATTTGTTAAATTCTTGCGCTGAAAATGCACCGATTTGTGATGAAAGTAACATCATCTTTGTGCCAAGCCAAATAAAAAAAAATCCACTTACACATATGCCAATTGTTCCATATAATCCGTTCACTGTAAAAAATTCAACGATTTCTCGTCCAGTAGCAAATCCAGCTCCAACGACTGTTCCAATATAAGTAGCAGCGACCTTCTTTGCTACTTGCCATTGTTGATTGTCCATGTTATCCCTCTTTCTACTACGATGAGCTTGATTTACTATTATGCATATGTATGAGCTTGGACAATTAGACGTATGAAGTGTTTGAAAACATACATGAATTAAAAGATATTAGGGAAGTATTAAAGGTGTTAAAACTTTGTTACATATGAGCCAATCGTTCGAATGGATAGGAAATGTATGGTAACATGTAACTAGGTTATTAAAAGATAAACATTATGAAATGATAAGAGGAGTGGATTGTATGAGTACGAAAACAAATGTTGTTGAAGTATTAAACAAGCAGGTGGCAAACTGGAATGTGTTATATGTGAAACTACATAATTATCACTGGTATGTGACAGGACCACACTTCTTTACGTTACATGAGAAATTTGAAGAGTTTTACAATGAAGCTGGAACAAATATTGATGAATTAGCAGAACGTATTTTAGCGTTGGAAGGTAAACCGCTAGCGACAATGAAAGAATATCTTGCAACATCTAGTGTGAGTGAAGGGACAAGCAAGGAATCTGCAGAAGAAATGGTGCAAACATTAGTGAATGATTACTCTGCACTTATTCAAGAATTAAAAGAAGGTATGGAAGTTGCTGGCGAAGCTGGCGATGAAACATCAGCAGACATGTTGTTAGCGATTCATACAACATTAGAACAACATGTATGGATGCTAAGTGCGTTCTTAAAATAAATATAAGTATATAAAGAAAAAAGTCATTGAAAAATTCTTTCAATGGCTTTTTTTGTCATTTTTCAGTTTTCTTTTATGCTATAATATAGTAAAAAGGAGGCGATGCAATGTTTCGCTTTTTCAGAACTGGAAAAGAAGAGCGTGAAATTACGAAAGATGAATTAGAACAAGCGATGGCTAAGTTTCTAGAAACGAATGCTAATATTGTTTATACAGTATTAGTAAATGATGATTATACAGTAAATTATGATTTGTTAAAGCCGTATTTACTTGCATTTCCAACAAATAGTTTTCTTATTACGAAGGAAACGCTTGAGGTATTTGAACATACAGAAGAAAATCTAAACCTAGTTAAAGAAATTGATATCGTACAAAAAGCAGTAGATCAATACGTAACAGAAAAAGAAATGTTTCCAATTGTTGAAGGTAGTGAAGATCGCCTTATATGCGGGATGAAATTAGGGCCGTATTTAAATCGTATATTAAAAAGAGACTTATATATTTCAGAAAAACACTATTTAGTTTCAAGTAAACCAGACAGAAAAAAACAAAAGAGTGGGTAGATGTATTGAAAACAACAATAAATATATTGTTGTCTTTTTTTGTTTAGTAAAATATTGATTTTTCAGTTTATTAAATTTTATACTAAACTTATTGGACGAAGAGAAGTAATGATTAAGTATTGTTAGCGTGAGTTATATACAGTGATTACAGAATGGTATAAAGGTTTGAGAAATAAACATTATAAAAGATTACGGGGGAATGGATGTATGAAAAATAGTATGACTTACATTCAATTATTAAATGAAACGTTACATTGTTACGCAAATAAAGGGAGTTTGGAAGCGTACACTTATATAATGGAGCATGCTAAAGGTGTAGTGGGGAATAAAGCGCAAATATATAATTTTAAATATGCGCTAGCGAGTGCAGCGGGGCTTGAAGAAGAAGCGTTACAGATAATGAAGGAAGCTATTATAGACAATGGATTTTGGTACGGAAATGAGTATTTAATTTCGGACGATGATTTAACACCACTACATAAATTTGAAGAGTTTCATAAAATGGTTCAATTATGTAAAGAAAGAGAAGAATTAGCAAAGAAAACAGAACGAGCAGACGTGAAATATTTAGACAGCAATAAAGAAGGAAAACTATTTATTGCAATGCACGGGGATCAAGAAAATATAGAAATAATAGAACCATATTGGAAATCTGTTTTGACACAAGATTATACGTTAGCTTTACCACAATCTTCGCAAATTCAGTTTTCAGATGGATTTGTTTGGGATGATAAACATAGAGGGAAAGAGGAATTAAAAGAGCATTACGTTATGTTTATAGAAAATCATACAGTAGAAAGTGTAATAATTGGTGGTTTTTCTGCTGGCGCAAGAGTAGCTTTGTATACAATTTTACAAAAAGATATAGATGTAGATGGATTTATTTTTGTGGCGCCGTGGCTTCCAGAGATTGAAGAATGGAATGAGTTGTTGGAAGTGTTACAGAATAAAAATATAAAGGGATATATAGTGTGTGGGGATCAAGATGAAGATTGTTTCGAATGTACGCAGCAATTTGTACAATTATTAAGAGATAAGAATATAGAACATGAGTTTAAAGTTATACCCAATTTAAATCATGATTATCCTAAGGATTTTGATGAACTATTAAAAGAAGCTATTGAATATATAGACGACAAAAATAATAAGTAGTAAAAAAGGGAGATGCATCATAATTGATGTATCTCCCTTTTGTCATTATAAATGAAAAGCATTTGCTAGTAAGCGATAAGAATTCAATTTATCTTCAAATCGATGAGTAATTGTGACAATCATAAATTCATCAGTATTGTACGCTTTGCTTAAGTTTACGATTTGTTCTTTCACAGAAGATGGATCACCGACGATCATACGTTGACGATTTTCTTTTATACGGAATAAATCATAAGCGCTGTATGAATAATTTTGTGCAGTTTCGATAGAAGGAGTACCAGTTGTACGCTTTCCTTGTTCTAGTAATAAGATTGATAAATCTAAACTAGAAGCAATTTTTTCCGCCTCTTCATTCGTTTCTCCGCAAATAACAAAAATAGAGACGATTGATTTTGGTTTATCTCCTAAATAAGAAGGTTGGAACTGTTCTTGATAAGCATTCATTACTTCAGGGCCACCGTATCCGTTAATGAACTGTGCGAATGCAAAAGAAGCACCTTGTTTTGCGGCAATCATTGCACTCTCTCCGCTAGAACCAAGCATCCACATCTCGGGAGATGTTGGAATGACAGGAGTAGCCTTTAAATTTGCATAATGATGGTTTTCTGGTACTTGATCATGTAAGTACATTGCAACATCTGCAATTTGTTCTGGGTATTGATCAAGTGAGACCATTTTGCCTTCTTGAAGTGCGCGAGTTGCAATTGGCATACCACCAGGTGCTCTGCCGACACCAAGATCAATACGATTTGGATAAAGCGCTTCTAAAACACGGAAATTCTCAGCAACTTTATATGGGCTATAGTGCGGCAACATAACACCACCTGAACCCACTCTCATACGATCTGTTTTTGCTGCAATATGTGAAATAAGTATTTCAGGACTTGAACCAGCAAGGCTGACAGAGTTGTGATGCTCCGATACCCAAAAGCGTGTATATCCGAGTTTTTCAACTTCTTGCGCAAGTGTAACTGTATGTGAAAAAGCTTGGGCTGCTGTACTACCATCTGAAATAGGTGATTGGTCTAATACGCTTAATTTGATCATAGAATATACCTCTCAATCTTAATGTACATCCTATTATATATTTACTTACGAAAAATGCGTAATAAAATGCTCAAAATAAAAAGTGGATAAATTCTATATTTACTTTTAACGAGAAAATCCTCGTTCATAATGATTCATTTCGGCTAAATTTAATATATATTCGTAGTTATCAATCTCAAGTTTTAGTTGTTCACGCTCTTTTTTAGATAGATGCTTACAACTAAGTTTGTTGCATAGTTGTTGTTTCTTTTCTTCTAAATACTTCTTTGTAGCGTGGTAGTCGTAAGTTTGTTTCATTTTTAACCACTCCTTCTTTGCTGTTGCTATATTATACGAAGCGTGAAGAGGTGTGAAAGCTAACTCTTATGTACTTTTAGTGAATATTCCTCTTTCTATGTTGTTATGTTTATAGGAATTTATGAATAAAATGCACTAAACCACTAATGCCCATAAAAGCCCGATTGGTTCAACTAATAATCAGTAGGGGAAGACCCCCCACTGATTATAGTTTCACTTTATGAAGTAAGGGGTGGAATTGTGCAGAAAGATATAATGTATAACACTGAGATGGATGAAACGTTAAAAGTTATAAATAAAGGGTTAAAGAAGACGACTCGTCCGAAGCGAATTATAGTAGTAGGGGCCGGTATGGCTGGGTTGGTTTCGGCATCTTTATTAAAAGCTGCAGGACATGATGTGAAGATTTTTGAAGCAAACAACCGGGTAGGTGGCCGCATAGAGACGGTTAGAATGGAAGATACCGGATTATATTTAGATGTTGGGGCAATGAGAATTCCGTATTCGCACACATTAACGATGGCATATATAAGAAAATTCGGGCTACAGGTAAGCCCTTTTATTAATAGGAATGAGACAGATATCGTTTACGTAAATGGCCGAAAAACGACATTAAAACAATATGAAAAAGATCCAAGTATATTAAAGTATCCTGTGGAAATGAATGAAGTTGGGAAAACGTCTGAGGAGCTATTAATGTTAGCGGTGCAGCCCATTATAAATTTTATAAAAAAGAGCCCAGAGAAAAATTGGGATATTGTAGTAAAGGATTTTGGGAGATACTCTACAGGACAATTTTTAAAGTATTACCCTTATCAATATAATACTTACTTTTCACCAGTAACAATCGAGATGATTGGTGTTTTATTAGATTTAGAAGGTTTTTTGGAAAGGTCATTTGTTGAGACGTTACGCTTTTTATATATTATGCAAGTGGAGAGTGGATTTTGTGAAATAGTAGGCGGGAATGATAGATTACCGAAGTCCTTTTTACCACAATTAGAAGAAAATATTATATATAATCAAAAATTAATGAAGCTACAACAACATGATAATGGTGTGACAGCTTTCTATCGAAACGAGGAAACTTTTGAGTATAGTAGTATTACAGGGGATTTAGTTATTATTACAATTCCATTTTCGACAATGCGCTTTGTGGAAGTAGATCCATTTAATTCTATATCTCATGAAAAATGGAAAGCGATTCGTGAATTGCATTATATGCCAGCGACGAAAATAGGAATTCAATTTAAAAGTCGATTTTGGGAAGAACAAGGACAATTAGGTGGCAGAATTATAACGGATTTACCAATTCGTTACGCCTATTATCCAAGTCACGGAATTGGAGAAAAAGGACCTGCTATGATGTTAGGAAGCTATACATGGTCTTATGATGCGTTGTTATGGGATGGGTTATCAAAAGGTGATCGTATTTATTACACACTACAAAATTTAGCGACCATATTAGGCGGTCAAGTATATGATGAGTTCATGTCTGGCATATCAAAAAGTTGGACATTGGATCCATATGCACTTGGAGGATTTGCGCTATTTCAGGCAGGTCAAGAATCTGAGCTACAACCAGCGATTATAAAACCAGAGGGGAGATTATACTTTGCAGGTGATCATACAACGTTATATCACGGATGGATACAAGGTGCAATTGAATCTGGAGTTCGTGTAGCGGTAGAGGTAAATAATTAAAATGTATAAAATTCAGAAATTTCTTTACTGTATAGTTTGAGATGGATATTATTATATATAAAAGAATTAAAAGGAGTGTTGAAAGTGAATCCGTTATTATTTGATTTTCCTTCTGAATTTTATACTGATAGGCTATTTATTCGAATGCCGAAACCGGGTGACGGTAAATCTGTATACGATGCAATTCAAGCTTCTATGAAAGAATTAAAACCTTGGATGGTTTTTGCACAAAAAGAGCAAACAGAGGAAGAAGTAGAAGTGAGCATTAGAAAATCGCATATTCAATTTTTACAGCGTGAGGATTTAAGATTACTAGTTTTTTCGAAAGAAACAGGTGAATTTATTGCATCAGCTGGATTGCATCGTATTAATTGGGATATACCTCAATTTGAAATTGGGTATTGGATTGATTCAAGGTTTAGTGGAAAGGGTTATATGGTAGAGGCTGCAAAGGGTATAACAGATTATGCTTTTTCTGAGCTGAAAGCAAATCGCGTAGAAATTCGATGTGATTCTTTAAATAAGAAGAGTAGAGCGATACCTGAGAAATTAGGATTTAAGTTAGAAGGTACATTGGAAAGTGCGAGTGTAGCGGTAGATGGAAATGGATTAAGGGATATGTGTGTATTTGCCATGACTAGAAATACATATGAAAAAGAAGAGCTGTAAAGAAACAGCTCTTCTTTTTGTGTATTATGGTACAGGATGTCCATTAGAGCTTTCGAAAATTGTAAACCATTGTTGACGATCTAAATTAACTTTTGTAGCAAGGGCGGCTGTTTTAACACGATCTAATTTACCAGATCCAACGATTGGCATCATGTTAGCTGGATGAGCAAGCAGCCATGCATACATAACTGTATCGATGCTAGTAACATCTAGTTCAGTAGCAACCTTCTGTAAAGTTTCACGTAAACGTACAGCACGTTCTGATTGACCAGTAAAGATTTCTCCGCCAGCAAGAGGCGACCAAATCATAGGATTGATTCGCTTTTCTTGGCATAAATCAATTGTCCCTTTTTCGAAATGTTCAAGCTGCATCGCAGATACTTCAATTTGATTTGTAATGAGCGGGAAATCTAAATAAGAACTTAACATATTAAACTGTGAAGGTAAAAAGTTAGATACACCGAAGTGACGGACTTTTCCTTCTTGCTTTAAGCGTGAGAACGCTTCTGCTACTTCATTTGGATCCATAAATGGATCAGGGCGATGAATGAGCAGTACATCAATATAATCTGTATGTAAGTTTTGTAGTGAGTCTTCCGCGCTTTTTATTATATGTTCAGCACTCGTATTGTAGTGCGCAACATATCTCTCTGGAAATTTTGGTGATGGGGGAGCGATTCCACATTTTGTGATAATTTGCATGTCTTCGCGTAAGGAAGGCTTGAGTTGTAACGCTTCTCCAAATAATCCTTCACACGTATATCCGCCATAAATATCAGCATGATCGAAAGTAGTAATTCCCATATCCATACAAGCTTCCATAAAAGAAAGTAACTCTTGCTTTGGCATATTCCATTCTGCTAAACGCCAAAAACCTTGAATAATACGAGAAAATTCTAGTGTTTCGGCCATTTGAACTCGTTCCATTATAAGTACCTCCTTGATGAATGAATCATTTTTTGAAAAGGCTTTCTTGCTACATATTATTATATAGTTACAGTGTCGTACATACAATAAATATGTTTTGCTACAAAAACGATTTTCTCTATATGCTATAATGTAAAAACATATAGCTATAAGGAGATGTACGAAATGATTCCAGTAACAATATTAACTGGTTTTCTTGGATCAGGGAAAACGACATTATTAAATCGCATTTTATCAGAAAATCACGGTCATAAATTAGCAGTGATTGTAAATGAAATAGGACAAATTGGTATTGATAATCAGCTGATTATGAATGTCGAAGAAGAGATTATGGAGATGACGAATGGATGTTTATGTTGTACTGTACGTGAAGATTTACTAGTCGCTTTAAAACAATTACTGGACGTAAAAGCAGAAGGTAAAATGGAATTTGATGGATTAGTAATTGAAACGACTGGTCTTGCAAATCCAGGTCCGATTATTCAAACATTCTTTTTAGATCCTGTGATTCAATCTGCATACCAAATTAACGGCGTTGTAACAGTAGTAGATAGTTATCATATACATAAACATTTTGAAAAAGGACTAGAAGCAAAGGAACAAATTGCATTTGCTGATGTCGTTTTAGTAAATAAATTAGATTTAGTGGATGAAAGTGAAAAGGAAAATCTATTGCAGGAACTGCAAGGTATTAACCCAACTGCAAAGTTAATCGAGGCGACTAACTGTGATGTAGATATTCCATCGTTACTACAAATTCAAACGTTTAAAACGAAAGATACGTTACAAATTTATCCTCATAAAGAGCATAATCATCTAGAAGGGGTAAAGTCGTTTGTACTACGCGAAGAGCGACCATTAGATTTACAAAAACTAAATGAGTGGATGTCAGCTGTCGTTCAAGAGCTAGGGGAGTATTTATATCGCTACAAAGGAATTTTATCGATTGATGGAGTAGATAAACGTATCGTTTTCCAAGGTGTGCATACACTGTTTGCTGCATCATATGATAGAGAGTGGCAAGAGGGCGAAGAACGAGTAAGTGAAGTTGTGTTTATCGGAAAAGATATTAATAAAGAATGGTTCCAAGAACATTTCGGGGAGTGTGTGAAATAAGTCTGCATATATTGCAGGCTTATTTTTTAACTTAACTAAGTATTTTGTAGAAAAATGCTAGATTGCAAAAAACGAAGGATAATAAAAAGCCTGTTTTCACAGGCTTGTATGTTCATCTAATAGTAACTCCATTACAACACCTACAACTGGACCTTCGTCATCAATATCACCATTTAAACGGAAACCAAATGACTCGTATAATCCCATTGCGAGTTTGTTGTCTGGATGTAAACTTAAATAAATTATTTTACATTCAAATTTATCTTGTAAGAATTGAATGAGTATGCGAAGGAAACGTTTTGCGTATCCTTTTCCTTGATATTGCTCGTCAATCATAAAGCGATCTAACCACACACTTTTACGTTTTTCCCAATACCATCCATACATTGCGTATCCTACAAGTGTTTCTCCATCATATAAACCTACTGACGTTCCGTTTCCCTCATATAATGATTCTGCTAGAGAAAACGCATTGCTTTCAATAAATTGCTGCTGGTCTTTTGCGACGTTTAAAGCAGCTACCGAACGCCAATTTTTTGCTGTAACTTCACAAATGTGAAGAGTCATAATTCCAACTCACCTTCTAAATTAATATAGCTTAAAAGCTAATATGGATAATTTTACTTGTTATTTTGGTCAAGTCAAGTAAGAACAAATAAAAAAGAAGCTGAATGACATATTCAGCTTCTTTTAAAAATTTGATTAGTTAGTAGCTTCTTTTAATGTATTTACGTTTTCTTCCATTAAAGTGAAGTAATCTTTATTGCTCTTCGCATCATCTTCAGAAATAGTAGCAAGATGATTTAAGCGTAAAATTTTTGTACCCGTCTCTTTTTGAATTACGGACGCTACCTTTGGTGTAGAGAATGTTTCAAATAAAATATATTGTAGATTATGTTCTTTTACTGTTTTTGTAATGTCAGCAAGCTGTTTTTGAGATGGTTCATTAGAAGCTGAAATACCAGCGATAGCAATTTGTTTCAGGCCATAGCGTTGTTCCCAGTATCCATAAGCCGCATGAGAAACTAAAATGTCTTTCGTTTTTGCATTCGCAACAGCTGCTTTAAATTGATCATCTAAATCAGTAAATTTTGTTTGCAGTGCTGCGAAATTTTTTTCGAACTCTTGTTTATGATCAGGCTGTAATTCTACAAGTGCAGTTTTAATTTTTTCTGCCTGTTTCATTGCTAGAGTAGGGTCTAACCAAATGTGTGGGTCTTTATCGTGATGATGTTCATCCTCTTTATGGCCGTCTCCGTGATCATGATGCTCTTCTTCAGTAGAAGTACGCAGTTCAATACCTTTTGATGCATTTACAATTTTAACATTTTCTTTTTGTAATGCTTTTTCCATTTTTTCAGCAAATGGTTCTAATTCAGCGCCGTTATAAACGAATAAATCGGCTTTTGCAACTTGTACTGTTTGTTTTTGACTTGGTTCAAATGTATGTGAATCTGCACCAGGTGGGTAAATCGCTTCAACAGTTACATAGTCGCCACCAATTTTTTTTGCAAAATCTGCAAGAGGAAAAATAGTAGTATAAACAGTTAGCTTTCCGTCTTTCTTGGCATTACCTTCTTTTTTATTTGAGCAGCCAGTAAAAATTAAAGTGAAAATAAGTAAGAATGAAAATATAGTCAATCTTTTAGGCATGAAGTTCTCCTCTTTTCTTTTTTTACGGATATATTTTCCCCAATTATAGAAGAAAAATATCATTTTAATACAAAACGGAATAATTACGTTTTAGTTTGCGAACTTAGTATAATACATCTTTTATAAAGTTGCAATAAATAATAATCATTCCGATTTGTTTTTGTTATAAAGTTGTCAAATTTGGATGTATTATTTTTAGGAATGCATGCATATGTGACAACGCTACGTTCATATATTTGAAAGGAGGGTGTAGAGGGGGATGAGTGTTTGGGTTACTTAATGGAAGCTATTTTATTGATATTAGCGGTAGTATTACCATTAGCATTAGTCTTAATTTTTTTAAGAAGATTAATAAGTAATTTAGGAGGTGCATCAACAGTAACAAAATTGCGAGAGAAAGATGAGAAAAAAGAGTGAGTAAAGCACTATGCGTACGCATAGTGCTTTACTTGTGGTAAAATGAGAGCAGGAAACTCCTAAAAGTTGTATTTTACTGAAGGAGAGAAAAGTAAAATAAGAGGTATATGCATATATGAATAAGCGAACAGCGTTAGTACTTGGTGCAAGTGGTTTAGTTGGACAAGAGATAACGCGTCTATTACTTGAATCAGATTACTACGATTCGGTTACTATTTTTGTAAGGGAACCAATGCAATGGCAACATGAAAAATTACAGCAAAAGCAAATAGATTTTTCGATGTTAGAGGAATATAAAGAGTTTTTTGCTGTAGATGACGTATTTAGTTGTCTAGGAACAACAATCAAAAAAGCAAAAACAAAGGCAAATTTCAAAAAGGTAGATTATGAATATACGTTACGAGCTGCTTGTTTAGCTGAAAAACAAGGGGTACAAAATTTCCTTGTTGTGTCTTCAATGGGAGCAAAACCTAAATCGTTTTTCTTTTATTCGCAAGTTAAAGGGAGAATGGAAGAGGAATTACAAAAGTTAGTCATTGGTGGTATTCACATTTTTAGGCCATCTTTATTAGTAGGAAATCGACAAGAATTTCGTTTCGGTGAACGAATGGCTGAAAAGTTATCTCGTATCATTCCTTTTATATTTAAAGGGGCTTTCAAAAAGTATAAACCAATTTCAGCGAAAGATGTGGCGAAAGGGATGTATATAACTGCATTGAGAGAAGAAACGGGTATTTATATTTATAACTCAAATGAAATTACAACGATAGAATAAAAAACGTGAAAAATGGCATGTATTAAAAATCAAGTTTGAATCTTGAATGAATAGTAAATACATGTAGTTTAGCAATTATAAGAAAGTAAAAAAGGAGTGGGAATCCCACTCCTTTTTTACGATAATTTATTATGCAAATCGCATTCTTATCCCGCTATTTGTGGACAGCAAAACCCCCGCGGATTAAAGTTTCACTTTATACGTCTCCAACTCTAGTACGACAAGTGACCTCGTTTATTGCAATGCTATTTTTAGAGTCGTATTATACTAACGGATGATTTCGTCTTATAAGAATGTTTCACTTCATTTGAAAATATACTACTATCATATATCCATTGTTTGTAATGCCAATAAATCAAATAGAATATACTTTCTATTTGGAAATAATCTGTTTGAGTAAAATCTGAAGGGAATTGGGTTCCGAAGATATAAAAGTCCTATATGTACTACTCCGTATTTTTGGGAGATTTGCAAAAGGAGGATATAAGAATGAGTAAAAAAGAAATGTTGCAAAATGGAATTAAGCAAGTGTTTTACGAAGAAGAATGGTATCCACCTTTATCAGACGCGTTAAAGCACCTTACTGCTGCACAAGCATGTTGGCAACCAGAAGGAGAGGCTAGTAATACGATTTGGGAAAATGTAAACCATTTACTTATCTTTAAAGAACGCTTACTTGCCCGCTTGCATCAAGATGAAACATTTGTGGCGCCACAAAATAATGATGAAACGTTTGTCCAAGGTGGACGTAATGATGAGGATGCTTGGCAACAAACAGTGTTGCGAACAATTCAAGTGCATGATGCCTTACAATCTGCATTAATATCCCTTCAAGAAGCAGAACTAAATCAATTAACTCCTTCTCTACCAATTTGGCAACAATATATGAACATCCTTTTGCACGATGCTTATCATACCGGGCAAATTGTGCAACTTCGCAAGCTTCAAGGTTCATGGCCAGCGCATCGTTCTTATTTGTAAATGATACTTAAAATTGTTGGAGTTATAAACGAAACAAACGAATTAATATGTAGAATACTACTATATGAAAAAACAATTTCTCACTTAATCTGAGGAATTGTTTTTTTTCGTAATCATGATTGTGGAATTCGATTTTTAACCCTGTCACATATTCAGAAAGGGAGATAAATACATAAAAAAATAGGTGTATCAAGCAAAATGTTGATCCACCTTAAAACGATATTATGAAATAACATACGTTATCTTATAGTATACTTTTTATTCCTCTAGATTCAGTAGTACATATTATTCTCGGTTTTATTTATTTGTATGGAGTTTCCCCGGTGCTCGTTTGTATTGATACGGTTCTTCTAACTCAAAACTAAGTTCATTGGCGGCTATTCTTGGAAAGTAAGGATTGCGAAGTAACTCACGTCCGATAAAAATTAAATCTGCTTCGTTATTATTTAAAATTTGTTCTGCCTGTACTCCATTCGTAATCAAACCAACAGCCCCAGTTGCAATGTTAGCATGTTCTTTAATATGTTTAGCATATTGCACTTGATACCCGGGATATACATCGATGTGTGCCGGAACAACAGCTCCAGAACTACAATCAATTAAATCTACTCCTTGTTCTTTCATCCAGTTTGTATATGGAACGTAATCTTGAACCGTTAAACCGTCAGGATGATAATCGTTTGCTGAAATACGAACAAATAACGGTCCGTTCCAAACTTCATTTATTGAGTCAATGATTTCACGTAAGAAACGATAGCGATTTTCAGGTGAACCTCCATATTCATCGGTCCGTTTATTAGAAAGTGGAGAAAGAAATTCATTAATAAGATAACCGTGAGCGCCGTGTATTTCAATAACGTCAAATCCAGCTTGTTTGGATCGTATTGCAGCCTCTTGAAAAGCTAATATGGTCTTTTTTATTTGCTGTATACTCATTTCTACTGGGATTTTCATAGTTTCATTAAACGGAATTGCGGATGGAGCGAGAGCATCCGTTTCTAATTCAGCTTTTCTTCCGGCGTGAGCAAGTTGAATGGCGGCTTTTGCGCCGTTATCATGTATAAAAGTTGTCGTTTTATGTAAGCCTTCAATTAGGCTATCATCCCATATACCTAGGTCTTTATTAGAAATTCTTCCTTCAGGTAACACGGCTGTTGCTTCGATCATAACTAAACCAACTTGACCAGCAGCTCTTGTTCCGTAATGAACGTGATGGAAATTAGTTACTTGGCCATCCTCGTTTTCTGATGAATACATGCACATAGGTGACATAACGATACGGTTTTTTAATGTAACGTCCTTAATTGTATAAGGTGAAAAAAGTTCAGAATTCATCCAATAGCCTCCTAGATTGAATTTTCTTACATTGTATCATTCTTGTTTTTGTTTCCCTAATAAAACGCTTATACGAAAAATTTTGTCTATTCGTGTTACAATAATTAATATGAATTGAATTGGAGGATGACATATGTACCAGGCTTATTATGAAAGTGAATTAGGCTTGCTGGAAATTACAGCGAACGATAAAGGAATTACGTCTGTTATATTTGTTGATGAGAGACAAGAAGAACATAAAAATGAAATAATAGATCAATGTATAAATGAGCTAGATGAATATTTTAAGGGGAAAAGAAAAGAGTTCACAGTCCCGCTATCTGCTGAGGGAACAGTATTTCAAAAAAATGTATGGGATGCGCTTTATACTATCCCTTATGGCGTAAGTGCTTCATATTTAGATATTGCAGAGAAGGTTGGAAATACGAAAGCTGTACGGGCGATAGGAGGGGCAAATAGTCGGAATCCAATTTCAATAATCGTTCCATGTCACCGTGTAATAGGAAAGAGTGGAAAGCTTGTTGGATATGCTGGTGGTTTATGGAGGAAAGAGTGGTTATTAAAACACGAAGGTATTATGAAATGACGTATGGATGGGAAGAGGGATTGTTTTGAAATGTATAAATTGTGGGCAACCTTGCGAGGAGGAACAGTTAAATTGTGCAAGTTGTCAGCGAAAGTTGGATAATGAACAAGGTGAAAGTAGCTCGTTAATAGATAAAGAACTAGAAGTATATGTAGGGAGACAATATCCGTATTACAAAAGGAAATGGGAGCTTGAGAATAAGCGGATTGCTAGGTGGAGCTGGAATGGTTGGGCAACTATTTTCAATATAGGTTGGCTTGGATATCGTAAGTACTATTTACCGGCAGCATTATTTGTATTGTTATTAGTAGCGTGTGATGCGTTTTCTTATTATATGGGTTTCAATGTAGCACTGCCAATCATTAATATGGTGCCTCTTACGTTTTTATTACTCATTTTTATTCTGTTTGGAATGGGGATTTTTGCAAATGGATTATACTATCAATTTGCGGAAAGACGTATATACCGAATAAAAGCAAGAGAAATAAAAGATAAATCAGTTGAAAACTATCTTATCCATGATAGCGGCGGAACGAGCAAAATGGGAGCGACAATTGTTACTATTTTAGCAGTTGCTAGCATATTTTTTAGTCATTTCTTTTTTCCGACTGATCGAGACGTTATACAAAAGGTTCGTACAAGCTCGCTTTATGAATATCCTTTCTTTTCAATAGGTGAATCTTTCGAAAATTATTTTCAAAATTCAGGTTGGATATATTATCGTGGAACGGAAGGGTTAGAATTAGTAGAATTCCAAGGATATAACGCGGGATCACCAAGACAAAAGGTGACGATTCAATTTGTTGTCGATTATAAATTGGGTGAAGTGGAACCGTACTCGCTTACGGTTAATGGTGAATCTAAAAATGAAGAAGAGTTTTTGAAGATGATGGACGAAATATTTAAGGTTCAAAATCCATTTGATATAGAGGATGGATTACAAGTAAATGCGATTCAAAAAAGCGGCTGGAAAGAAACTTCCGACCGCTTTTTTCTATGTTTGTTAAAATAAATATTTAAAATAATCAGAATCTTTTGTATAATGAAATATATTATACAAGATTTAACTTATACATATAGATTGGGGGAAGGAAGAATGAAGAGAAAGACAACAACAATTGCTGCACTTGCGTTAACGACAAGTGTATTGGTTGCAGGATGTGGGAATGGTGAGAAGGCTTCGACAACGAAGAAAGAATCGAATAAGGAAATGGCAGATAAACAAGTTTTAAATTTGCTAGAAACAGCTGAAATTCCTTCAATGGATACATCTAAATCAACGGATTCTGTATCTTTCCGTGCCTTTGTAAATGCAATGGAAGGTTTATATCGTCTAGATAAAGATAATAAACCAACACCAGGCATGGCAAAAGATGTGAAGATTAGTGAAGATAAAAAGACATATACATTTGAATTACGTGATGCGAAATGGTCAAATGGTGATCCAGTTCGAGCACAAGATTTTGTATATGCATGGCAACGTACATTAGATAAAGCAATAGCGGCAGAATATGCATTCATTTTATTTGATGTGAAAAATGCACAGAAAGTAAATAAAGGAGAATTACCATCAGATCAATTGGGTGTTAAAGCGAAGGATGATAAAACGTTGGTAGTAGAATTAGAGCAACCAGCACCTTATTTTCTTGAGCTTACGTCGTTCCCTACATTTTTCCCATTAAATGAAAAATATGTGAAAGAGCAAGGAGATAAATACGGATTAGAAGCAGATAAATTATTATATAATGGACCATTTACAATGAGTCAATGGAAACATGAACAAAATTATCAGTTAAAGAAAAATCCTAATTATTGGGATAAAGATACTGTAAAGTTAGACGAAATTAATGTAAGTATTGTGAAGGAAACAAGCACTGGAGTAAATTTATATGATAGTGATCAAGCAGATCGAGTTATTTTAACTTCTGAATTTGTTGATAAATATAAAAAGAATAAGCCAGATGAATTTAAAACGAAGTTAGATCCACGTATGTATTTCTTGCGTTTTAACCAAAAAAATGCAACATTTAAAAACCAAAAAGTACGTGAAGCGATTGATTTAGCATACGATAAAAAAGGAATTGCTGATGTCATTTTAAATGACGGTTCTTTGCCAGCATATTTCTTAGTACCTGAAAAATTCACGACAGGTCCGGATGGAAAAGACTTCCGCTCTGTAAATAAAAACTTCCGTGATAGTAAAGATAACGCAGCGAAAGCAAAAAAATTATGGGAAGAAGCGAAGAAAGAGCTTGGTCAAGATACAATTACGGTTGAATTACTAAATGATGATAATGGTAGCCGTAAAAAAGTAGGCGACTTTATTAAAGAAGAATTAGAGAAAAACTTACCTGGTATTAAAGTGAATTTGAAACAGCAACCATACAAGCAGAAGCTAGATTTAGAAAAGAAATTCGAATATGAATTCTCATTATCTGCATGGAGCCCTGACTATCCAGATCCAATGACTTATATTGATATGTTTGTTACTGGAAGCTCATTTAATGAAATGAATTATTCTAATCCGAAGTATGATGATTTAGTAGCGAAATCAAAAGGAGAGCTATTAAAAGATGATAAAGCACGCTGGAATGCACTTGCGGAAGCTGAAAAAATCTTAATTGGTCAAGATGCTGCCATTTCTCCTACGTATCAACAAAGCACAGCTTATTTAGAGAAGCCGTTTGTAAAAGGTATTGCTAATCATACGTTTGGCGGGGACTTCAGTTATAAATGGGCATATATTACAAAAAAATAGTATAATAAAAGGTGAGTGAATTTTCGCTCATCTTTTTTTGTATAAGGAGGAATTATAGTTGTTAAGGGGAATCAATCATCTTTGTTTTTCAGTGTCTAATTTAGAAAACTCTATTATGTTTTATGAAAAAGTATTAGGGGGAGAATTATTAGTTAAAGGGAGAAAATTGGCGTATTTTAACATATGTGGAGTATGGATAGCACTTAATGAAGAGAAACATATTCCGAGAAATGAGATTCATCAATCTTATACGCACATTGCATTTTCTGTTGAACAAGAAGACTTTGAACGTCTAATACAGCGATTAGAAGAAAATGATGTTCATATTTTACAAGGAAGAGAACGGGATGTAAGAGATTGTGAGTCTATATATTTTGTTGATCCTGATGGACATAAGTTTGAGTTTCATTCAGGGACATTGCAAGACCGAATTAATTATTATAGGGAAGATAAACCTCATATGACATTTTACTAAGGGGGGAAGAAGTTGCATGCGTTAGTAATTGGTGGAACGGGAATGCTAAAGAGGGTGTCTATGTGGCTTTGTGAGCAAGGGTTTCATGTTTCTATTATTGGAAGAGATGAAGTGAAATTAGAAAATGTTAAACGGGAGAGTACCACACCTGAAAGTATCACATGCCTTCCGTTAGATTATCACCATGATGACGATGTAAAGTTAGCTATTAAAAACACAATTGAGAGGAATGGCCCAATAACATTGGTTGTTGCATGGATACACTCAAGTGCAAAGGATGCATTATCACTCATTTGTAGAGAATTAGACTTGTCGTCTGAAACATACAACGTTTTTCATATTTTAGGCAGTAAAGCGTCGAGAATAGCCTCACAAAAAATAGGCGGTACGCGATGTAGCTATCATAGAATAATATTAGGTTTTATATTAGAAGATACATACGGAAGATGGCTTACTCATGAAGAAATATCGGATGGAGTAATAAAAGGAATTGAAAGTAAATGTGATGAATGGATTGTAGGACGAGTAGAACCGTGGGAATTGAAGTGAAGACAACGGTATATGTAACAAGGCATGGTGAAACGGAATGGAATGTAGAGAAACGAATGCAAGGCAGGAAAAATTCTGCTTTAACTGAAAATGGTATGTTACAAGCTAAGCAATTAGGAGATCGAATGAAAGATTTATCTATCGATGCGATCTATAGTAGTCCGAGTGAAAGAACCCTTCATACTGCAGAGTTAATAAAGGGCGAACGTGATATACCGATAATCGCGGATGAGCATTTCTATGAAATTAACATGGGTATATGGGAAGGACAGACAGTCGATGATATAGAAAGGCAGTACCCAGACGAAATACAGTTGTTTTGGTATGAACCACATCTTTTCCAGTCAACATCGGGAGAAAATTTTGCGGCTGTTCATAAAAGGGTAATGGATGGGATACAGCTTCTTTTAGAAAAGCATAAAGGAGAAAGTATATTAATTGTTTCCCATGCGGCAGCGGCAAAACTACTTGTAGGACATTTTGCGGGTATTGAAATAGAAAATGTATGGGATGATCCATTTATGCATAGTGCTAGTCTAAGTATAATAGAATTTGAAGAAGATAAAGGTGAAGTGAAGCAATTTGCAGATATAAGTCATTTTCAATGAACGTAAAAAAGGCCGCAAAACGGCCTTTTTTTGTAGGCATAAAAACTAGCGATTACGTTTTTTATACCAGAAGTGATCGAATTTCTTGTTTTTGCAAGATGGGAATTTATGTCCGCCTTTGCAATCATTCCATTTGTGCCCGTCATCGTGACAGTCTTTACCATGATCACATGAATCATCGCAAGAGTGACCGTGTCCGTGAGGGAAGAATTCGCATTTTTTACAGAAACTTCGTTTTGTCCAGAAAAATTTCTTTTCAAAGCGTATGCATTTTGTAACGAAAGTACAATGTTTTCTGCGAGTACGTTTTGTAACTAAAACGCATTCTTTTCTACGCGTTACTTTCGTAACAAATGTCCATTTTTGAACACGTACACGAGTACATTTCGTAACAAATGTCCATTTTTTTACATGCGTACATTTTGTAACGAACGTACAATGTTTCACGCGAGTACATCTTGTTCTTGGACATTTACCCCCAGTTGTACATTTACATCCAGTTGTACAATTATGATGAGTGAATTTATCATCATCGCATTCAAAAGTACTTGGATCCTGGTGTAAGAAATCCTCCATCCCAGCACTTTTGATTTCTTCAACCGCTTTTCTAATATCACGTTTCATAGAAATCCTCCTTATCATGTATTAAGTTGAAAAGGTATTCTTTTTCCTTAACATGATATGAGATATGACGTCTTTCTGAACAGGACAAGAGTGTAATTTTATATAAATAGATGATAGCGGATGTATGGACAAGGCAAGGTGCATACATTGAATGAAGAGAACTGAGAAGGGATGGGGAAATATGCTACCTTCATATGATTTTTTTATTCATCCAATGAACTTAGTGGAGTTGAAAAAAGAAATTTGGTCAGATAGTCCAGTGCCAGCAAAATTAACTTATGGAAAAAAGAAGTATGACATTGATATCGTATACCGAGGCGCTCATATTCGTGAATTTGAGAAAAAGTCTTATCATGTTATGTTTTATAAACCGAAAAAATTTCAAGGTGCGAAAGAGTTTCATTTAAATTCTGAGTTTATGGATCCGTCTCTCATACGAAATAAATTATCTTTAGATTTTTTTCATGATATTGGTGTACTTTCACCAAAATCACAACATGTATTTATAAAAATTAATGGTCAAATTCAAGGTGTATATTTACAGTTAGAATCAGTTGATGAAAACTTTTTGAAAAATAGAGGATTACCGAGTGGTTCTATTTATTATGCGATAGATGATGATGCGAATTTTTCTTTAATGAGTGAGAGAGATAAAGATGTTAAGACTGAGCTCTTTGCGGGTTATGAATTTAAATGTTCGAATAAAAATAGTGAAGAACAGCTGAGTGAATTTGTATTTCAAGCGAATGCTTTGTCGAGGGAAGCTTATGAAAAAGAAATTGGAAAGTTTTTGCATGTTGATAAATATTTACGATGGTTAGCTGGCGTTATTTTTACACAAAACTTTGATGGTTTCGTTCATAACTATGCACTATATCATAACGATGAAACAAATTTATTTGAAGTGATACCGTGGGATTATGATGCGACTTGGGGGCGGGATGTACAAGGGAGACCACTTAATCATGAGTATATTCGTATCCAAGGTTATAACACGTTAAGTGCAAGATTGTTAGATATACCTGTATTTAGAAAACAATACCGAAGCATTTTGGAAGAAATATTAGAAGAACAATTTACCGTTTCATTTATGATGCCGAAAGTAGAAGGTTTGTGTGAATCGATTCGCCCATATTTACTACAAGATCCATATATGAAAGAAAAATTAGAAACATTTGATCAAGAAGCTGATATGATTGATGAATATATAAATAAAAGAAGAAAGTATATACAAGACCACTTACATGAATTGGATTAATTTTGAAAGAGATTGGAACATTATCAATCTCTTTTTTTGTATAATAAAGATGTATCAATTGAATTGAAGTAATATTTACTTAATAAAGAATGGAGATGTGGAAACATGACAGTTAAGTGGGTTGATTGGGTAAAACAAATACAATCTATAGCTCAAGCGGGTTTAACGTATTCTAAAGATGTGTATGATATAGAGCGTTTCCAACAATTACGGGATATTTCCATTTCGATGATGTCACATTATACAAAGACAGATTGGGAAATAGTAGAGAAGTTATTTGCAAGTGAGACAGGCTATCAAACACCTAAAGTTGATATAAGAGCAGTCATTTTTCAAAATGAAAAACTATTATTTGTGAAAGAAAAAAGTGATGGGAAATGGGCATTGCCAGGTGGATGGGCTGATATCGGTTATACGCCGACAGAAGTAGCAGCAAAAGAAGTTTTAGAGGAGACGGGTTATGAAGTAGATGATTTTAAGCTACTGGCTATATTTGATAAAGAAAAACATCAACCATCGCCTTCAGCAACACATGTATATAAAATTTTTATTGGCTGTAAGATTGTTGGTGGTGAAAAGAAAATTAGTATTGAAACAGAAGATGTGGAGTTTTTTGGTGAGAATGAATTGCCTAATTTATCGATTGCTAGAAATACAGAAGAGCAAATTAAAGAAATGTTTGCCTACATGAAAGAACCTCAAAAAGAAACATTAATAGATTAATAATGCTTATGCCGATGATATTGTTGAAATGAAGATATTGGCAGAATGCAACCTTTATGTAATAATGGGATGGTATGTGAAGAAAAAAGGAGATAGAAAATAAAATGTTAGCAAGCATAATAGATCAGTTATTGCAATTTTTTGCAAGCTTAGGTTACTTTGGAGTAGCACTAGCTTTAATGATTGAAATTATCCCGAGTGAAATTGTACTTTCGTATGCTGGATTTTTAGTAGCGGATGGTAAAATTAGTTTTGTCGGTGCAGTTATCGCCGGAACTATTGGTGGTACTTTAGCCCAAATCTTTTTATACTGGCTTGGATATTACGGAGGGCGTCCGGTTGTAGAGAAATATGGGAAATATCTACTTATTAATAAACACCATTTAGACATAGCGGAAGGTTGGTTTAAGCGTTACGGAGCAGGAGTAATCTTTTCTGCACGCTTTATCCCAGTCGTACGTCATGCAATCTCTATTCCAGCAGGATTAGCTAAAATGCCGTTAAAACTATTTACACTATATACAGTAGTTGCGATTATTCCATGGTCAATACTATTTATATACTTAGGTGAAAAGCTTGGTGGAAATTGGCGACACATTAAAGAGTATGCATCTGATTACACACATTACATAATTATAGGAGCTGTTCTCTTTGTTGCTCTATACTTCGGTTTAAAGTATTTAAAAAAGAAAAAAGCAGCGCGTTAAAGTCAATGATTTTTCATTGGCTTTTTTATTTGTTTCGGTTCTAAAAAAAAGGAGTTGTCCATAATGTGTAATAATAAAGCGTAGCGGAGGAATGTGATGAAAGGGTCACCGTTTATACGTGGAACGATATTTTTAACGATGGCAACGATGATATCTAAAATGTTAGGATTTATATATGTTATACCATTTACAGCAATGGTTGGTACGAGTGGGTACGTTTTATACACATATGCATATCGTCCTTATACGATTATGCTCAGCATTGCGACGATGGGACTACCACTTGCCGTTTCAAAAATGGTATCTAAATATGATCAACTGAATGATTATCATACGGTTAAGAGAGTGCTAAAGAGCGGTATCTTTTTTATGTTAATAATGGGAGTAATCTCATGTTTTACGCTATATATATTAGCTCCACATTTAGCTAAACTTGTAATCGATGGAAATGATCAAACAGGGAATAGTGTAGCAGCGGTCACTACTAATATCCAAATTGTAAGTTTTGCGTTAATACTTGTACCGGTAATGAGTTTATTAAGGGGATTCTTTCAAGGGTTTCAATCGATGGGGCCTTCTGCTTTAAGTGTAGTTGTTGAGCAGTTTTTTCGGGTCTTAACCATTTTAATAGGAAGCTTTGTCGTTTTATATATTTTAAAAGCTTCTGTCTCGCTAGCTGTTGGTATTTCAACGTTCGGTGCTTTTATGGGAGCGATAGGTGGATTAACAGTTCTAAGTGCGTATTACATAAGGAGGAGAAAGCACTTAAAGAAAAAAGAGATGGCAAGTATACCGCAAACAACGAAATCTTTCTTCTCACTGTATAAGGAGCTCTTTACATATTCAATACCGTTTGTTGTGGTTGGTTTAGCAATTCCGTTGTATCAGACGATTGATACATTTACAATTAATAAACTACTTATACAAATAGGGTATATGCAAGGAGAAGCGGAGAAGATAAATGCAATAATTGGTCTTGTTCAGATGGTTGTACTCATCCCAGTTTCCGTTGCGACTGCTTTTAGTATGTCTCTCGTACCTGAGATGACAAAAGCCTATACAGCAGGGAATGTGAAGTTACTGTACAAACATTTTACGAGAACGAATGTATTAGTAGTAGGTATTACTGTACCAGCGGCGATTGGAATGATGTTGTTAGCAAAACCAGTATATACTCTTTTATTTGGTGCCGGAAATGATCCGGAGATGGGGAGAGTTATTTTACAGTATTATGCTCCTGCCTGTATACTATTTTCGCTTTTTACAGTAACAGCTGCGATGTTACAAGGAATTAACCAACAACAGAAAACAGTGCTAGGATTAGTAATTGGCATTATTGTAAAGATAGTTTTAAATATCGTATTGCTTCCGTATTTCGATTATGTAAGTTTTATTATTTCAACATACGCTGGTTATACGATTTCAGTTGGCTTTAACTTGTGGATGCTTTCTAAATATGTTATAAAGGCAACATAAGCTTTTTAAGGCAGAGAGCACTCTGTCTTTTTCTTTGTTTAGAATATTTTTCTTATAAAAACGTTTTCAAAATAATTTTTCTATTGAAATTTAAACGTATGTTTCATATGCTGAGAATGGCGGTTCAAAAACTGTTATGTAAGAGAGGTAGATTCCTACATGTAAAAAGAATCGGGGTGATAGTATGTTAAATATTTATTTAACAGACCGAAACGGAAAACTACAAGAGGTTGAGGAAATGCAAAAGGGTTGCTGGATTAATGTACTTCATCCAACGGAAGAAGAAATTCAATATCTAGTACAAACTTTAAATGTAGACTTAGATTTCATTAAAGACCCTTTAGATGATGAAGAACGCTCTCGTATTGAAAAGGAAGACAATAATACCTTAATAATCGTGGATATTCCAACAGTTAGACATGATGAAGAAGGAAATTCGATTTATGACACGATTCCAATAGGTATGATTGTAATGCCAGATTGCTTTGTGACAATTTGTTTAGAAGAAAACCCAATTTTCGAACGCTTTATTAATCAACGTATTAAAGAATTTTATACGTTTAAAAAGACACGCTTTGCACTTCAGCTCTTATATACGATTTCTACTTATTATTTAAGATACTTAAAGCAAATTAACAGAAAAACAATCGATTTAGAGCATCAATTAAATAAGTCGATGAAAAATAAAGAGATTTTCACATTGCTAGGCCTTGAAAAAAGTTTAGTTTACTTTACAACATCATTAAAGGCGAATAAAATTGTAATTCAAAAATTAATGCGTAACAGTACATTTTTAAAAATGTATGAAGACGATCAAGATTTATTAGAAGATGTATTAATTGAAAATAAACAGGCTATTGAAATGGCGGAAATATATAGTCACATTTTAAGTGGAATGATGAATACTTTTAGCTCCGTTATATCAAATAATTTAAATAGTGTTATGAAACTGTTAACGTCTATTACAATCATTTTATCATTACCAACGATGGTTTCTAGTTTCTTTGGAATGAACGTAAAGGTTCCGTTTGAAGGGGAAGCACATGGTTTTGTAATTGTACTCATAATATGTGTAACACTATCTTTCACATTAGCATTTGTTTTTTGGAAGAAACGTTACTTTTAACGAGAAGAAAGCTGCTCTAGCATAGTTATATAACTGCGCTAGAGCAGCTTTTTTGCTATGAAATCGAAAGTTTTGAATAGAATATAACTTATAAAATGTAATGTATATGAAGGAAGTGAATTCCGTATAAGCCTTGTCCAATTCATAAAATGGGGTTAAAATTACATATTGTTAATGAAAAGTTGGAGGAAATACATCATGGAATTGTTTCAATTACCGAAAGCATTCCTGCAAATGAATACAATCTTTATCTCCATATTGATCGAAGCACTTCCTTTTGTGCTCATTGGTGTATTTATTTCAGGATTCATTCAAATGTTTGTGACAGAGGATATGGTAGCAAAATGGATGCCGAAAAACCGTTTTCTGTCTGTTTTAATGGCTACTTTTTTAGGTATGATGTTTCCAGGTTGTGAATGTGGAATCGTTCCGATTGTAAGACGGTTAATCGGAAAAGGGGTTCCACCATATGCCGGGATTGCATTTATGTTAACTGGGCCAATTATTAATCCGGTCGTATTATTTGCAACATACGTTGCCTTTGGAAGTAGTATGCACATGGTATGGTATCGTTCTATCGTAGCGATTATCGTAGCAATTATCGTTGGAATTATATTATCATTTATGTTTAAAGAACATCAATTACGAGATGATCACTTCCCAGAAGTGAATCATAAGCGTCCATTACGTAAAAAAATGTGGGATGTATGTACGCATGCTGTTGAGGAATTTTTCTCGATGGGAAAATATTTAGTATTAGGTGCGTTAATTGCAGCGGCAGTTCAAACGTTCGTACAAACTTCAACACTTCTTGCTATAGGACAAGGGCCGTTCTCTTCACCAGCTGTTATGATGGGACTAGCTTACATTTTATCACTTTGTTCAGAAGCGGATGCGTTTATTGCTTCGTCATTCCAAAGTACATTTTCAACAGCATCACTTGTCGCGTTCCTCGTATATGGACCGATGGTGGATATTAAAAATATGTTTATGATGCTTGCGACATTTAAAACGAAATTTGTAATTGTCGTTACAGTTACAGTTACACTTGTTGTTTATGCAAGCTCACTACTCATTTATGCGATGGGGTGGTAGGTTATGTTTCGAGCATATATATTATTAGGTTTTACAATCTTAATTGCGCAGCTTCATATTTCAGGTAATATTACGAAGTATATCAATATGAAGTATGCCTATTTATCAAAAACAGCAGCTATTATTTTAGGTTTTTTAACGGTCGTTCAAATTATTATCGTTTTCCAAAAAGAACATCAAAAAGAAAAAGAACAGCACAATTGTGGTTGTGATCATAGCCATTGCGGGCATGATCATTCAAAAGATGAGAATACATGGTGGAAAAAAGCATTTTCGTACTCATTGTTTTGTTTTCCGATTGTCTCAGGGCTGTTTTTCCCGATTGCAACGTTAGATTCAGATATCGTTAAGGCGAAAGGATTTCATTTTCCTGTTGCACAAGCAGAAAGTACAGATCCATTTATGACAAGGCAATTTCTAAGACCTGATACGAGCATTTATTACGGGAAAGAAGGATACCGTGGTGTAATGGAAAAGGGGAAAAAAGAGTTTGTTACGAAAGATAGTATTACTTTAAAAGATGAAGATTTTCTAAAAGGGATGGAAACAATTTATAATTATCCTGGCGAGTTTACTGGGAAAAAATTATCTTTTAAAGGGTTTGTTTTCAAAGATGACTCTTCTCAAAAAGAACAATATTTCTTATTCCGTTTCGGGATTATACATTGTGTAGCGGATTCTGGTGTATATGGTATGTTAGTGAAAAAACCAGAAGGTGTAGAATGGAAAAATGATGATTGGATTCAAGTTGAAGGAGAAATATCAACGGAATTTTATCAGCCATTCCATGCGAATATCCCTGTATTAGAAGTAACGAAATGGAATAAGGTTGAACCGCCAAAAGAACAATATGTATTTAGAGGAGCCGATTGATAACATCGGTTCTTTTTTGTGGACTAAGAGTTCTGAATGTTGTTAATATTAAACGTGTAGTGATAGTAAGCTCATACCGTTCTAGTGTTAATGGGAAATGGAACTCTTACCGAACTTCTTTGCTCCAGCCGAATTTTGTGGTGGGAGTCTTAATGTCTGCAAATAGCGGGTTAAATAATCAAAGAGGTGATAACAATGACTGAAGTAAAAGGGAAAACAGCTAATGAGTCTAGAGTGTTTAAAACGAGCCGAGTATTTCCAACAGATTTAAACGATCATAATACGCTATTTGGTGGGAAGATATTAGCCGAGATGGATATGGTTGCTTCTATTTCAGCAACGAGGCATGCAAGAAAAGAATGTGTCACAGCATCTATGGATTGGGTAGATTTCTTACATCCTGTTCGCTCTTCAGATTGTGTTAGTTATGAATCTTTTGTAATTTGGACGGGTAGAACTTCTATGGAAGTATTTGTGAAGGTAGTAGCAGAAGATTTAATTTCGGGTGAGAAACGTATAGCAGCAACGTCATTTGTTACTTTTGTTGCACTTAGTAAGGAAAATAATCCGGTTCCTGTGCCGCGAGTTATCCCTGAAACAGAAGAAGAGAAAGAATTACATCGCATTGCAGTGTTACGTGCAGAACAACGCCATATACGTAAGGCGGAGAGTAAGAAAGTAGCTACATTATTAACTTTTTGAGTTGAATATGTAGTCGTTAAAGGTACAATAACAAACGGAAATGTTTTTCATATGAAAAGCGGACACCTAAAAATAGGTGTCCGCTTTTATAGTTTTTTCATCCACATATCATATGACGATAACTACTTAGCAGAAGCAAGCAGCACCGACGATGATTAAGAGGATAAATAATACGACTAATAGCGCGAATCCATTACCATGTGCGAAGCCCATTGTTATTTCCTCCTTTTATTTTAAGATACAACATACAATATGCAAATGAGCTATCGTTTGATATGGACATATATCATGTAATGACATATTTTCTTGAATGATATTGTATTAAAAAAGGGAAGATATAGAAATAACAGTAATTGGAGGAAGGAAAATATCCATGAAACACTTTTTCGTTGTAATCCTTTGTTTAATAGGTGTATTCATTTGGATGAACATCGATGTGGAAATGGGGAAAAAAATGGCTAGTGAATATGAATTAGGGCAAGTTCGATTAGGTGAATTTCAACTATATACGAACGGTGAAGAGTTATATACGAAATTATTTGAGGATATACGTAATGCAGAAAAGTACATATATATCCATTTTTATATTGTAGGTAAAGATGAAATAAGCAAAGAGTTTTTGCAGTTACTCGAGAAAAAGGCATCGAGTGGAGTAGAAGTAAAATTGTCAGTTGATCGAATAGGTGGATATAAGCTGAAGAAAAAGATAATTCGTCAACTAAAAAGCAATGGTGTCCAGTTTACGTTTAGTAAAAAACCTAAATTGAAACATTTATTTTATTCGTTGCATCAACGAAACCATAGACGCATTGTTACGATAGATGGAAAAATATCATATATCGGCGGCTTTAACATTGGAAAGGAGTACCTTGGACAAGATCCGAAATTTGGTCCGTGGCGTGATTATCATGTGCGAGTAAATGGGAATGGTGCTAAGGATATGGAAAGAAAATTTGCTGCTGACTGGAAAGAAGATACGGGAGAAAAAATGCCTATACATAAAAGTCTACCTGCAATTGGGCATGTGAAATATCAATATTTATTTTCAGATGGAAAAGGGTTATGGGAAAAATATGGAGCGCTTTTAAAGCAGGCTAAAAAGTCTTTAATTATTGCTACGCCATATTTTGTACCAAGTAAAGAAATGATGAAAGAGTTAAAAGGTGTATTAAACCGAGGTGTCAATGTGAAAATTCTCGTACCATTTAAAAGCGACGCAGTATTGTTAAAACAAGCTGCCTATCCGTATTTGAGAGAGATGAACCATGCTGGAGCGGAGATCTATCAATATCGGAATGGTTTTTTTCACGGGAAAGTAACAATCATTGATGGAGAAATTGTTGATATAGGTACAGCGAATTTTGATAATAGAAGTTTTTATTTAAATTGTGAATCTAACTGTATCATATATGATACAACAGTTGTTGCTGACGTATGGAACCGATTAAAAGAAGACTTTCATAAATCAAAAAGATTTTCAGAAGAAGACTTTGAGAAAATTAGTAAGTGGGATTGGTTTTTAGCAAGAATAGCAAATGTTATAGCATCATATTTATAACATATAGACAAAAGAGGAGGGAGGTATTTTCATGGATTGTATGAAAGAATTAATGAGGTATAGTTATATGCTTATTTATAAGGTTGGGGAGTATACAGGGGAGGTAAGAGACGAAGAATTAAAAGAGCTATTACAGCATCATTTACCATATATGTTGCAAGCGTATAATGAACAAGTGAATTTTCAAGAAGGAGAGAATGTACAGCATATAACTTGTGAACCAATTTCATCTCATTTTCATGAAATGGAAAAGGAAACTGATAGTAAATATACAGGGGATATCCATATTGCAACTTGTTATATTTCGCATTTAAAACGGTTAGCACTAAAGTTCGCTCAAGTGGCAGTTGAAGTTGCGAATCCAGAATTCCGCTCGTTCTTAGAAAATTGCTTCCTGAAAATGAATCGTTATGCCTATAGTGTATGGCAATATGTTGTGAAGAAAGAGTATAAGATTAAACATGTATATGAAAATGAGAAGTTTGCATAAGAAACTAAGGCGGAAAGATAGGCGCCTTAGTTTTTTACTTTTCATGGAGAAAAAAGACGAGGTGTACATATCTATTATTAGAAAATTTACAAATATTTACCGTTTATTTACTATTTTTCAATCTTTCCTTTAAAAATAGAGAGTAATATGGGGGTTGTACATATTCTATCTAAAGGAGGAAACGCAAATGAACAAATGGGTTAAATCATTAACTGCTATGGCACTTGCAAGTTCTTTATTAATGGTAGGTTGTAGTAAAGGTGAGGACAAGAAGAAAGAAGACGATACAACAACACAACAAGAGGACAAAAAGGATAAAGAAACAAGTGGAACTGAGAAGTCTACAGATTCTAAAGAAAAGAAATAAAGTGAAACTTTAATCAGTGAGGCATCCCCCACTGATTATTAGTTGAACCAATCGGGCTTTTACGGGCAGTTGATCCCCATCTAACTTCTTTGTTTTTACTGAATTTTGAGGTGGGGTCTTACTGCCCGTTAAAGCGGGGTAAAATAATAATAGAGCTTCCTCTTATATATGAGGAAGCTTTTTTGTTGTAAATTGATTGAGATTATTGAAAAATAGAGGGAGAATGAAATAGGAGGAAAACAAATGAAAGTATGTATATTAGGAGCAACAGGTCGAGTAGGTTCAAATATAATAAAATTAGCATTAAAGGATGCAGCTGAAGTAACTGCATTAGCACGTGATTTAAATAGAATAGAAATACAACATGAAAGGTTACGAGTAATAGAAGGTAATGTACTAAATGAAAATGATATAAAGAAAGCGATAGAAGGAAGCGATATAGTAATTAGTGCACTTGGAACGGATCAAAATGGGACATTGGCGAAGAGTATGCCACATATTATAAAGAAAATGGAAGAAGTAGGGGTTCATAAAATCATTACAATAGGAACAGCAGGTATTTTACAAGCAAGAACAAATCTAAATTTATATCGTTTTCAATCAGCTGAATCAAAAAGGAAAATGACAACAGCAGCAGAAGATCATTTAGCTGCATATAAGATACTTAGTAGTAGTAATTTATGTTGGACGGTCGTTTGTCCGACGCATTTAATAGACGGTGATGTGACAGGAGTGTATCGAACTGAAAAAGATGTATTACCAGAAGGGGGAGCGAAAATAACAGTTGGTGATACAGCGCAATTTACGTGGAATCTGTGTAGTGAAAACAAATATGAGAATAGCCGAGTAGGTATTTCATATTAAAAAAACCATCCCGAAATTGGGATGGTTAAAAGATGATATAACATACAAATATGAGAATCATAATGATTTGGAGAATAGCTTTCGCTACTGTGCTGCTTAAAAAACCAACTACAGTAGCAACTCCTACTAGAAAGGCGTCTTTTGGCGCTTTTTTATGCATGAGTTCTGTAATAAATACCGATAAGAACGGTATGATAATTAAACCGAATGGTGGGAAGAAGAAAGATCCGACAATGATAGAAATCATACCGACACGTTCTCCCCATTTAGAACTTCCGTATTTCTTTAAGAAATATCCATTTGCAATAAAATCAGCCACGAAAATAAATAGTGTGAAAATGACTTGAATAATCCAAAAGGAAGTTGTTAGTTCTCCGCCATTTATACCAAAATGGTAAATGAAATATCCAGCCCAAACAGCAAGGATGCCTGGAATGATAGGATAAATAAAGGCGAGAAATGAAACAATGAAACAGGCAATGATACAGATTGTTAATAATACTGTCACTTTATAACTCCTTCTTCGTGTCTAATTTATGTACCGCAATTTTTTTCACTTGATGTCCATCAAGTTCTAGTGCTTTAAATTGAAAACCGGCAAATTCAATGGAATAACCAGCTTCAATATTTAAATCAACTGCTTGAGAGAGGAGCCAGCCTCCAATTGTATCTAAATCGCTATCATCAATATGCAGGCCAAACATATCATTTACTTCAGAAATGAGCACCTTCCCATCTAAAACAGTAAGCTTCGGCGTACGTTTTTCAATCATAGGTGATTCATCCGCATCAAACTCATCTTGAATTTCTCCAATGATTTCTTCAAGAATATCTTCCATTGTTAAAAGTCCAGCAGTACCACCATATTCATCCATAATGATTGCCATCTGAACGCGATTCTTTTGTAGATGTACTAATGTTTTGCGAATTGGAACAGTTTCAAATACAGTTAGTACTGGATGTATGTAAGATTCAAGTGGTTTATGAATGCCTTTCGTTTGATCGTGAAATACTTCTTTCGTATTGATCATACCGATAATATCATCTTTATCTTTTTCGATGATCGGATAGCGTGTATATTTTTCAGTTGCGACGATATCCATATTCTCTTCTAACGTATTTTCAGTAGATAAGCAAATCATTTCTGTACGAGGGACCATAATTTCTTTCGCGACCCGGTCGTCAAATTCAAAAATATTATTTACATATTTATATTCGGTTTGGTTTATTTCGCCGCTTTTGAAACTTTCACCTAAAATGAGTCGTAGTTCCTCTTCAGAATGGGCAAGTTCATTTTCTTTCGCAGGCTCTAAACCGAGTAGTTTTGTGAAAAAGATTGCCGTACTATTAAGTAGCCAAATGAATGGATACATAATTTTATCAAATAAAATAAGTGGTCGTGCAAACTTAAGTGTGATTGCTTCAGCTTTTTGAATGGCGAAAGACTTTGGAACTAATTCACCTAATACAACATGGAAAAATGTAATAACACTAAAAGCAATAATAAAGGATAAAGTATTCGCCATTGTTCCAGTAATATTAATCTTTTCAAAGAGCGGTCGTAGTAAATGTTCCACAGTCGGTTCACCAAGCCAACCAAGCCCTAAAGAAGTAATCGTAATCCCGAGCTGACAAGCTGATAAATAAACATCTAAATTAGATAGGACACTTCTTGCAGCTAAAGCTTGTTTATTGCCTTCATTTGCAAGTTGGTCAATGCGACTTTTTCGTACTTTTACAACAGCGAATTCTGATGCAACGAAAAAGCCGGAAATAAGGATGAGCACAAAGATGAGAAAAATATTTAATATGTCCAAGTGTGTTCTCTATTCCGTAGTTTGGAATAAAGATGTCACCTCCTGCGATTATGTTATACTTTTATAATAAATCCAAACGAAAAGAATAGTCAAAGAAAAAGGGTAAATATTGGTATGTTTCTGCAATAGTTTTTGAATTTGCTGTTATTTTGTCCGCTATACAAAAGGAATAACCCCCTACTTTCATATTATAGAGGGTTATTTCAAATTAAGGTTTTGGAATACTTCTCGTTAAAGCGTATGATTGTTGTTTAACGTGATTTGTCGTCCATAGTGTTTGAAGGAAAGAGAGTATGCAATACGGGATATACAAAAGTAATAAGCTAATTGTAACAATAACAGGTGCATTTCCACCGAATTGAACGACAAATTGCAATAGTCCGCTTGCATGAAAAACGCATTCCATAATAACGAATGAAAGAATAATGGAACCTAGAATAGATTTATGATTCGAAGTAAGCGCTAAAAACAATGTATCTACAAGGAAAGAAGATTGTTTTATTTCATATTCATTGGTGTTACTTAAGAAAGGAACCCACTTTTTTATTGCTTGCATAACGATAATCATGGAAGTACTACAAACGATGATAAAAGATGAGTAGTAAGGAAGCTTTATCAATTTTGCGATGTATAGGAGTAGTAATAAGACCGAACATTGTAATAATACAGTACAAAAAGAGTACGGTATCCATTTTAATAAATAAGTGAACTTCTTAACCGATTGAGGTGCTTTAAAAAATAAATGGCCGATCCCTAAGCTGATAAAGAATCCAATCGCAAGAGTAAAGGTAAAACGAACAATCGATAAAAAATATATTTCCCATATGTAAGGGAATAACGGTGTTGAATGATTAGAAGTATGAACCATTTGATTTGCTGAGAAAAAGATAGATTCGTGCATCCAATCAATCTTTGGAATTGTCATAGAAGAAAGTTGTGCGAAGTTATGAAAAATGCTTATAAAGCCAGTTATGTATGAGTATTTATGTGTAATGAATAATGCAGGAATAGGACTAATGATAAATATAATGAGAACACCAACAATAAATTTACATATATGTGAGCGCAATAAAGACATGTAATCACCTACTCTTAGAATATTCAGAAAATTCTTATTCTTATTTTAGCTTTTTTCGGCGTAAGTTACAATATATTTTTCTTAAAGAAATTTAGTATTGTAGGGAATATAAGTGAATGAAACGTGAATAAATTATGACAAGAAAATGAATAATTTTCAGAAAAGTAAAATAAATTATTTATTTTTTTCTGAAAATATAATATAGTTATGGCACAGAAAGTATTTTAACATAAGGAGGCTGTTTATGAGGATTAAAGGGAATTATGTGCCGAAAAAGGAAGTTTTATTTTGCTCAAGTTCAATTACGATAGGGGAAGCACTGGAGCATTTAAATAAAACTGGGTATCGTTGTGTACCAGTTTTAGATGAAAAAAAAGAGAAGTATTTAGGGAATGTATACAAAGTAGATATTTTAGAATATAAAGGTTCGCTGGAAGAGAGTGTAGTACAATTATTAAACGATAAAGAAGGTTATGTTAGAGAAGATTCTTCGTTCTTTAAAGTATTTTTTACAATAAAAAAATTACCTTATTTATCAGTAGTTGATGAAAATGGAGTCTTTCTTGGAATTTTAACGCATAAAAAGGTTTTTGAGTTATTAGAAGATGCTTGGGGCGTTCATTCTAGTAAATATTCTGTCATGATTGGGACACAAGATTATAATGGGGCCATTCAAAAATTATCGACAGTATTAAAGAAATATACAGGTATCCAAAGTTTAATGACTTTTGATAATGATGCCTTATTAGTTCGGAGAATTATGTTTACATTAGGAGAAGAGTTTAACGACGGTGAATTAGAGACGTTACTGAAAGATTTAGAAGATCACGGATTTAGAGTTGTGTATGTGGAAGAGATGAAAAATCCACGCGAAGTTGAAACGATAGAGTAACATGCAAAAGCCATCTAATTATGTTGGATGGTTTTTGTTATGTTACTTGAATAAAGTTATTTAAAAATAATGATAGGATAAAAGTCGAGATTGTAACAATATTTGTGTAAAAGAATAAAAAATGTAGATAATTTTGATTTTCAAAAAAATCAATTTGAAAATATGTTTTTATTTTTCAACTAAATATGTTACTATATGTGTGATAAAAACAAAGAGGTCTGACAACTATACTCCACGCAATACCACTCTAATGAGTTAAATATTCAAAAAAATCAAAAATTAATAATTAATAATTAGAGTAAAAATAAGGGGAATGGAGAAATTATGGAGAAAGACACTGCTTTGTAAGGGGCATATTTTATCAGCTTGAGCAGAGAGGAGGATGCATAGCATATTGTGAAAATAGAGATAAACAATGAAAAAGTGCTATGCAAATGAAAAGTATGAAGGGACGTTTAAGGCCAGGTGATACGGTAGCAATCGGTTTAATGTTATTTGCACTATTTTTAGGAGCAGGAAATTTAATTTTCCCACCAGTTTTAGGGCAACAAGCTGGAGAGAATGTTTGGATTGCTACAATTGGATTCCTTGTGACGGGAGTCGGATTACCCCTATTAGCTGTAACAGCTGTCGCGTTTGTAGAGGGGGACTTGAAAGCGCTATCTTCTAGAGTTCACCCAATATTCGCGTTTATTTTCCCATTGATTAGTTATTTAGCAATTGGACCATTTTTCGCGATTCCGCGTACTGGAGCCGTTTCATTTGAAATGGGTATGAAGCCATTTTTATCAGAGGCATTGGTTTCCGAATGGTACATGCTATTTCTTTTCACGATAGTTTTCTTCGGAATAACTTGGTATTTATCATTAAATCCATCTAAATTAGTGGATTGGTTCGGAAAATTTCTTACACCATTGTTAGTATTGATTGTTGCTGTTATTGTTGGAAAGGCAATTATTGATCCAATTGGAGAACCAGCTGCGCCGCTAGCAGCATACAAAGAAAATGCTTTCTTTGGTGGATTTATACAAGGATATTTAACGATGGATGCAATTAGTGCCCTTGTATTTGGAATTGTCGTTGTACAAGTTATCCGTTCTAAAGGAATAAAAGAAAGTAGTCAAGTTGCAAAAATAACAGTAGTATCAGGTATTATTGCAGTACTTGGTTTAACGTTAATTTATTTATCACTTGCTTATCTTGGTTCAACAAGTACATCACTTGGTGTATCAGAGAATGGTGGACTTATTTTAACGAATGTTGTAAATGAGTTATATGGAACAAGTGGTAAAATTTTATTAGGGCTCGTTATTATACTCGCTTGTTTAACAACTTCTGTTGGATTAACATCAGCTTGTGCTGGCTTCTTTACAAACTTATTCCCTAAACTTTCGCATAAAGCGATTGTAACGATGGTATGTGTGTTTAGTTTAATTGTATCTAACCTAGGTTTAACACAATTAATCACAGTTACTTTACCAGTGTTAATGATCATTTATCCAGTTGCAATCGTATTAATCGTACTTTCTTACTTCCATAAATGGATTGGGAAGCGTAATACCATTTATATTGGAGCTATTCTAGGCGCATTGTTAATTAGTTTCTTTAACGGTTTAGAAAGTGCGAACATTAAAATTGACGCGATTTCTAACGTACTACAAATGTTACCATTATATAATGAAGGAATAGGATGGTTAATCCCATCATGTATTGGCGGGATTCTTGGTTTCTTCTATAAATCAAATGAATCAAGTGAACTACAAAAGAAAGGTGCTTAGGCGCCTTTCTTTTTTTAAAGGGGATTTTATTGTTTTGTCTAAGTAATAAATGGGAGGAATGATAAAATGGCTAATTTTGAAGATTTTTTAGCTTTGGATTTACGAATTGGAACTGTAACACATGCAGAGGAATTTAAAGAAGCAAGAGTTCCAGCGATTAAACTAGAAATTGATTTTGGAGAGCTTGGAATTAAGCAGTCAAGTGCTCAAATTACGAAGAGATATACCCCAGAAGATTTAATCGGTCAGCAAATCGTTGCTGTTGTAAATTTTCCGCCAAAACGTGTAGCTGGATTTAAATCAGAAGTGCTTGTTTTAGGGGGAGTACCTGAAGCCGGTGATGTCGTATTACTTCAGCCCAATATGGAATTACCAAATGGAACGAAAATTAGTTAGTGTAAAGGCGGGGGAACATGGATATTGGACGAGAATATTTACAATGTGCCATTTCGAATTTTGAAGCAACAAAGAAACAAGGGGAACGGGTGCTTTCTCAATTATCATATGAACAGATTGAATGGTCTTCTCATGAAGCAACAAATAGTATAGCGGTTATTATAAAGCATCTGCAAGGTAATATGCGTTCTAGATGGACGGATTTTTTAACATCTGATGGTGAAAAAATAAATCGTAACCGAGACGCTGAATTTGAAGATGGTTATCATTCTAAGGAAGAGGTTCTCGCAGCATGGAATGAAGGATGGGAATATGTTTTGAAAACGATGCATGTGCTAACGCCAGAAGATTTATTACAGACGGTATATATTCGCGGTGAAGCACATACTGTCATGCAAGCAATTGAAAGACAAATTTCTCATTATGCTTTGCATATTGGACAGATTATTTACATTGGGAAGATGTTAAAAGAAAATGAGTGGGAATGTCTAAGTATTCCTAGAGGGCAGTCTGCACGTTATGTAGAGAAAAAACGTTCAACATAATAATAGGAAAGAAACCGATATAAAATGGGAAATAAGAAAATCACCCAAATAATAGATGGTTCTGTAATCATAAGCATGCTGCCAAAAATAAGTCCGTATATAATAAGAAAGAAATTAAAAAGCGTATTTACAGGGATAAATCGTGAGATGAACACTTGCTGTCGTTTAAAGCAATCACTGTGAAATAAATAAAAGCGGAAGTACGATGTGGCAATAATAAGATCTTTCTTTCGCACAATTCTTTTTTTACATGTATGACAGATGAATGGTGGTTGCATTTTATTACGCTCCATTTTTTATTTTCGTAATAACGTAAGACAAGATTAAGTGCAAGGTGTATATCCCTATATATCCTCCTGATATAAGAAAAAATGGATTTAGTAAAATTCCATGAATGCTTGTCATGAAAACTAAATCTTGTATTAAAACATCATATATATTAATAGAAATAATTGTACCGAGTACATAAAGTGCTAAGTACGCTGAAATATGTAAAGCAACACGGATTGTAGGATGCTTAGCAAGCCAATAAAAAATAAATGATAGTACAATGGGTAATGTTCCTATTAGTAGCTTCAATTCATTTCACCTCATTAACAATATAGCCGGAATTTAGACGGTCTATTCTCTAGAGCTTGTACATAACTTGAAATAGAGAGGGTGATAGTATGAATCGAGGCTTTTTTTATGTGAAGTTCACAAGTGTACGTAAGTTAGTTTTATTTATTATTACTACAGTACTAGCGACTTTTTTTCTTATTAGTATGATGGTAACCTCTATGAAAGAGACAAAGTCAACGTATTTATATAATTGGTTAAATGAGTTATCGATGAATGGTTACATGTACGTTCTTGGGAAAGAGAATCATTATTTTACACAGGAGTATCGAAATTTAAATCAAGATTTTTCAATTTCTTCGTTTCTCTTTTCTATGGCTACGAATATTCGTTTTAATGATGTACGCAGTTTTGTCGGAAAAGAGCTACCTGGTTTTGGAAAGTACGATACAGAAATTGTTATTGCGGGTGAAGGGACAAATTACTCTAACTTACCGATAGAGTCGAGCGTTCCGCTTGAAGAAGTGGTAAAAGAACGGACTGGTGAAGGCGGACAGGCTCAAAAGCCGAATACGAACAAAGAGAAAAAGCAACCGGCTCAAACAACAGGAAAAAGACAAGTTGCGCTTATTTATCATTCGCATAGTTGGGAATCTTATTTGCCGTTACTAAATTTAGCAAACGATCCAAATCCGAATAAAGCAACAAGTTCCGTTACTAATATTTCAATAGTGGGCGATCGATTTCGTGAACAATTAGAAAGTGAAGGGATAGGAGCTACTAACGACAAGACTGATGTCGGTCAAAAGTTGATTAGTAAAGGGTTAAATAGTAATAGTTCTTACAAAGTGTCACGGGAAATTGTACAAGAAGCAATGACAGGTAATAAAGAACTGCAGTACTTCTTTGACTTGCATCGTGATAGTGCTCGGAAAAATGTCACGACAAAAGCAATTGGAGATAAATCATATGCAAAGCTTGCTTTCGTAATAGGGAAAGGCAATAAAAATTATGAAAAGAACTTACAATTAGCAACAGCTCTTCATGAGGAAATTAATAAGAAATATCCAGGAGTGAGTCGTGGTGTCATTCAAAAAGGATTCCAAACAGGAAATGGTGTCTACAATCAAGACTTATCAGGACAAGCGATATTAATTGAAGTTGGTGGCGTAGATAATACGGAGGAAGAACTAAATCGATCGATTGATGCCCTTGCTAAAGCATTTGGTGAATATTTCTGGCAGGCAGAAAAGGTGAATGGATAAAATGAAACATAAATTTGTGGGAGAGTCTGAAAAAACGTGAGTGTAAAGCTTGCGTTTTTTGTCATGATGAGACGTCACAGAATAGACATAATTTGTCGTTGTTATAGTAATATCGAAATTTGTCAAATCATACTGGGAGATTTACAAAGGGATTTTCGGGAAAGTAGAGAAAATCTTTTTACAAGGAAAACTTTTTATTATAAAACGGGTAGGGTGATAGAAGTGATTAGGGAGATCAAAATAGAAGATGCAGCACCATTTTTGCAATTAAGTAAGCAACTAGATGAAGAAACGAAATTTATGCTATATGAACCAGGAGAAAGAAAATTTACAGCCGAGCAACAAGAACAAATGATTCATCGCTTTATAGAAAATGAATATGCAACAATATTCGTAGCAGTTGAAGAAGAAAGTATAGTAGGGTTTATTTTAGTGAATGGAAATCATATTCAAAGAAAGAGACATGTAGCAAGTATTGTAATTGGTATTTTGCAAGAGTATAGCGGGCGAGGTATTGGGACGAGATTGTTTAAAGAGGCTGAGAAGTGGGCAAGATTACATGATGTATGGCGTTTAGAATTAACGGTAATGGCCCACAATACAAGAGCTCAGGCACTATATAAAAAAGTTGGATTTGAGAAAGAAGGTGTCAAAAGAGCAGCTCTTATTATCGGTGGAGAGAACATCGATGAGTATGAAATGGCCAAATTATTAAAATAAGAGGTCGTTATATGAAAAAAAGATGGATACTACTTGGTATCGTAGCGATGATACTCATTGTTGGAGTAGCAGGAATCAATTATAAAATGTATAAGGATAAGCAGGCGCGCGAGGTAAATGTAAATAACATATTTCCGAAAGCGAAAGAAACGATTGCCAATATGGATGGTGATATTGCGGTAATTAGTAATCCGAATTCGATGCTTGTGCTTGTGAATAAAAGTAGACGTTTACCAGATGGATACAGACCGCCAGATTTAGTTATTCCGAAAGTGCGCTACTCAAGTGAAGGTGATCAAGAAAAGAAAAAAATGAGGAAAGAAGCAGCAGGGGCGCTAGAGGAAATGTTTCAGCAAGCAGATAAGGAGCATATTTTCTTATTTGCAGTATCGGGATTTAGATCTTTCGATCGACAAAAAGCATTAAATACGATGTATAAAAAGCAAGATGGAGCAGTAAAAACAGCGATGTCGAGTGCGGTTCCTGGTACGAGTGAACATCAAACAGGGCTTGCTATGGATATTACATCTCAAGCTGCTAAGTTTCAGCTAGAGACAATTTTTGGTGAAACGAAAGAAGGGCAGTGGCTGTCTGAAAATGCCCATAAATTTGGGTTTGTAATTCGATATACAAAAGAGAAAGAATCGTTTACGGGCTATCGATATGAACCATGGCACGTAAGGTATGTGGGTAACCCACAAGCTACATATTTATATGAAAATCAACTGACGCTTGAAGAAGTAACGCAGTGAGCAATTGAGGGGAGAGAAGGATTATGACGGTGTTATATAAGAAAAAAGTACACGCATATGTGACAAGAGAAAAAGAAGGAGTTATGCAACTGCTTGTTTTTAAACATCGTGATATACCTGAAGCTGGTATACAAGTACCAGGGGGAACAGTTGACGAAGGGGAAACGTTAGAAGCAGCAATTTTACGTGAAGTACAGGAAGAGTCTGGATTACGTCATTTATGCATAGAAAGATTCCTAGCCGATTACATCATACTTGTGAAAGAGAAAAAGGAATATCAAAAGCGGCATTTTTTCCACGTAACTTTACTAACAGATGTAAAAGATGATTGGGAACATATTGTAAGTGCCGGTGAGGAAGATCAAGGGTTAGTATTTTGCTACGAATGGATTGATATTGCAAAATGCCCTGCACTAGCTGGGAAACAAGGTGAGTTTTTACATTTGTTAGATGAGGTATATGTAAAGTAATAAAAGAGTCTGAAGCGGAAATTTAATCGTTTCAGACTTTTTTATTTTTCAGGAAATAAAAGGTTTTTACATTGGTAAGTTGAATTCTTTGAAAGGGATTGTAGTTGTATATGCGAGGAGCGGAGAAAATGAAAAAGTAATAGATACACGTTATCAATAAAAGCTTTTAAAGAAGGAGAATGAAGATGGAGATTCAGTTCAATGCTCGATTACAAAAAGAATTAACAATTCATGATATACAAGTAGCGATGGAAGCTGGGCAATTAACTTCAAAAGAATTAGTTATGTATTATCTTCATAGAATCGCGAAATATGATCAAGAAGGGCCAAAAATCAATTCTATTTTAGAAATCAATCCAGACGCTATTTTTATTGCAGAAGCGTTAGATTATGAAAGAAAGACAAAAGGTGGACGGGGACCATTACATGGTATACCTGTTTTACTTAAGGACAATATTGAAACGAATGACTCTATGCATACAAGTGCAGGTACGATTGCCCTGGAACAAAATATAAGTAGTGAAGATGCATTTCTCGTTACGAAACTTCGAGAAGCAGGAGCAGTAATAATAGGAAAAACAAATATGACAGAATTAGCAAATGCAATGTCTTTTGACATGTGGGCTGGATATAGTGCAAGAGGTGGACAAACAATCAATCCATATGGGACGGGCGAGGATGATATGTTTGTTGGTGGCTCTAGTACGGGGGCTGCGATTGCAGTTGCTGCTAACTTTACAGTAGTATCTGTTGGAACGGAAACGGATGCTTCTATTTTAAGCCCGGCTGTTCAAAATTCTGTAGTCGGTATTAAACCGACTGTTGGTCTAATTAGTCGTAGAGGCATTATTCCGTTCACGTATTCGCAAGATACAGCTGGTCCATTTGCTAGAACGGTTACAGACGCTGCTATTTTGCTAGGGAGTTTAACTGGGGTAGACGAGAAGGATGTAGCTACTCATAAAAGTGAAGGTATAGCAGAACATGATTATACAAAATATCTTGATGTTAACGGTTTACATGGAGCAAAGATTGGTGTATATAGCAATGCACCAAAAGATTATTATGAAACTGGTGAATATGATGAAAAATTGTTTAAGGAAACGATTGAAGTATTGCGTAGTGAGGGAGCAACAGTAGTAGAAAATATTGATATTCCGTCTTTTCATAGAGAATGGAGCTGGGGAGTATCGCTCTATGAATTAAAGCATAGTTTAGATAACTATCTTTCTAAATTACCTTCTACTATGCCAGTACATTCTATTTCAGAGTTAATGGCGTTTAATGAAAACATAGCTGAAAGAGCTTTAAAATATGGACAAACTAAGTTAGAAAGAAGAAAAGATTTTCCTAATACGTTAAGAAATCCAGAATATTTAAATGCAAGATTAGCAGATATATATTTTTCACAAGAACAAGGTATTGATTTTGCACTGAAAAAATATGATCTTGATGCGATTCTATTCCCTTCCTATATCGGCTCGACTATATGTGCGAAAGCAGGTTATCCGTCTATAGCGATACCTGCGGGATATATGGATAACGGAAGACCGTTTGGAATTACTCTTGCAAGCACTGCTTTTTCTGAGGGGACCTTGATTAAACTAGCATACGCTTTTGAACAAGCGACAAAGCATCGGAAAATCCCTAACTTATCATGAATAAAATAAATAGGACAGGAATTCCTGTCCTGTTTATTTTATTCATTAAAGTGAAATATCTTTTTTCTCTGTTTTATCATATTTTAATAAGTTAAATGATAAACAAGCAGAGCACAATATAAGGATAGAAGCGAGAATATAAATAGTACGAACACCGAACAGGTCGGTAATAATGCCAATGCTAAGCATAGAAAGACCAGAAGCTGTTGAAAGAAGTGCGCCGTGTGCTGTATACATTTTGGATAATAAAGAAGGAGCGACGCTGGATTGTAAAACCGTCGTTTGAGAAATATCTCTAATTTGATAACATGGCCCCATTAGAACGCATAGAAAAAGCGCAATAAACCCGCTACTTGTCATACCATATAAAAATGTAAGAATACTAAACATAAGAGAGCCTATCGCCATGGAGCGTATTAAATTGTTTTGAATGTATGTACTCATTTTCCACGCTAATATCCCGCCAATTAACGTCCCCGCATAATAACTTGTGTTAATATATCCCCACCATTCTTCTCCTTTATGAAGGACAGTTGTTACATAAGCCATCGTAATAGCGCCGATCCATATCGTCCCTGCGAAAGTCTCAATTAAGTCCATACATGTAACGGTACGGAGAGAGGGGTTCTGAAATAAGAGTTTCCAACCTTCCAGTAAAGCAGCGCCTTTTGAAGAAGAAGGTTCAATTACTCGTTCAGTATGTATGGAACGTAATGAAACGTGTAGTGCAACACACCCAAAAATCATCAAAATGTTATTCATCATGAGTGTAGAAGTAGCACCGATAAGAAGAACTATAACACTTGTAAATGAATAAGCAGCGGCTTGCGCAATTTGTGTGGAAAAGGAAAAAATACTATTTACTTTTACTAATTGTTCTTTTCGTGTAAGGCGAGGAAGGATACCGTATAATAACGGTGCGCTCCAGCCGCTACATAAAGAAATGAAAAAAATGAAAAAGAATAGTGTTACAACGTTTGAGGAAAGGGCTGGGAATAATATCATTAATAAAAATAATAGAACAGTTTTTGTCCATTGTAGTGTGAAAAGTAAGGAATAAGATGAAAAACGATTCATGATAAGTGGTGCAGATGTATTTGCTATAAGATTAGTTATGACTTGTACTAATGGAAAAAGCGCGGTTAATGTAGCTGATTTCGTTGTGGTATACATATGAGTTGTAATAATCATGATGTATACGATGTCAGCGAGAGTAATGCATATTTTAGAGCCTAAATAGTAAATTAGTGAACGATTTTGCAATAAGTACACAACCTTCCTGAGGGAAAAAATTCCAATAGTTAGAATAATTATAATTTGAAAGTTGGAATTGTGAAAGAATTTAATTTTTTGTCATTTTTTGAAAGGAAATGTCATGTATAATGAAGAATATATTAATATAGTATTTTATTGATACTTTTTATAACAGTGAATATGTACAATAGCTTGTAGTAAATGCCCCGGTATAAGAAAGGGCGGATAAACCATTCTTTTCTTCATATACATATAGAAAATGAGAAAGAAAGCGAGGGTTGCATATGGCTGCTTGGGTAATTTGGTTTATAATAGCTGGTATTTTATTTATTGCGGAACTGTTGTCGATTACGTTTTATATGCTTTGGCTTGGAATTGGAGCTGTTGTCGGAGGTCTAATTGCTTTGTTTGCCCCTGAAGCACTACTGTTACAAGTTGTTGCTGGTGCGATTGTAAGTTTAACATTGACTTTCTTTACGAAAAGAATTTCAAAAAACTTTCGAGAAGCAAAAGGTTTTACTGATACAGTAGATTTGCTTGTCGGTAAAAAAGGCATTGTTATGCAAGCGATTACAAATGAAGCGAATGGTATTGTGAAGGTGGATGGAGATACTTGGACAGCTATTGCAGATGATCCAATTGATGTTGGAGAAAAAGTTATTGTTATAAAGAGGAATAGTACTATATTACAAGTTAAAAAGGAGAGTGAATAAATATGGCAGTAGCATTAACATTAACGATTATTTTAGCACTAATTGTTGTTACATTTATCGCGTTAACAATTAAAATTATTCCACAGCAAAAAGTTGGAGTCGTTGAAAGATTTGGTAAGTTTCAACGTGTTATGCAGCCAGGATTAAATTTATTAATCCCGATTGTAGATCGAGTTCGTGTATATCATGACTTACGTATTCAACAAACGAATGTACCGCCGCAAAAGGTAATTACGAAAGATAATGTACAAGTAGAGATTGATACAATTATTTTCTATCAAATTGTGGAACCGGAACTTGCGACATATGGTATTTCAAACTATGAATATGGTGTTCGTAACATTACTTCTGCAACGATGCGTCAAATCATTGGTAATATGGAACTGGATGAAACGTTATCAGGTCGTGAAAAAATTTCAACAGAAATTCGCTTAGCACTTGATGAAGCAACAGAAAAATGGGGCGTTCGTATTGAACGTGTTGAAGTTGTTGATATTAATCCGCCGAAAGATGTGCAAGCATCAATGGAAAAACAAATGAAAGCAGAGCGTAATAAACGTGCGATCATTTTAGAAGCTGAAGCTGCAAAACAAGATAAAGTTCTTCGTGCTGAAGGTGAAAAGCAAAGTAAAATCTTAATGGCTGAAGGTGATAAAGAAGCACGTATTCGAGAAGCTGAAGGTATAAAGGAAGCAAAAGAACTAGAAGCGCAAGGGGAAGCAAGAGCGATTGAGGAAATTGCAAAAGCAGAACAAAATCGAATTGAATTACTTCGTGCAGCAGATTTAGATGAACGCGTACTTGCTTATAAATCATTTGAATCATTGATTGAGGTTGCAAAAGGGCCAGCAAATAAAGTCTTTATTCCGTCTAATGCAATTGAGACGCTTGGTACTCTCGGGGCCATTGGAGAAATCTTTAAAGAAAAACAAGCGAAGAAATTGCCTTCTTCAGATACACAAAAAGAACAATAAGAGTGAAAAAGAGAAATGGAATGCCGTTTCTCTTTTTATTTTTGAGTAGGATAAAAAATATTAGTCCTTTGCCATTATGGATAGGGCTTTTTTGTTTGTCACTTTTTAAAGAATTATAAGTTTAGAGTGTTTGGAAATGTTAAGTGGAATAACACGTTTACTAGACGGTTAAAAAACTGTCAAAGTAATATATTTTTGTTAAATAAAATTTAAAATATGATATAATGGAATTTTGTGGATATTAAACAAGGGAGTGGGAAACAAGTGCAAATATTATTAATACGCCACGGAGAATCAGAAGCTGATATCTTAAACGTACATGAAGGACGAGCTGACTTTGAATTAACAGAAAAAGGAAGACAGCAAGTGCAAAGGCTTGTACAGAAAGTGAAAGTAGATTTTCCACCAGATTTTATTTGGGCAAGTACATTAAAGCGTGCTCGTGAAACTGGTGAAACGTTAGCTGAAGGAATTAGATGTCCAATTCAACTAGAAGAGGAATTAATGGAGTTTAATAACGGAGTGCAAGCAGGCTTATCTTTTGAAGAAGCAAAGAAATATCCAGAGCCAAAGTTTCTTCATGACCGTTTTGATAATGGGGAATCATTTATTGAATTTAGAATGAGAATAGAAGGAATCTTTTCTAAAATCGTGACAGAGAATACGTATGAACGGATAGCAATCGTTGCACACGGTGGTGTAATAAATAGTCTACTACGTGCGTTTTTCAAAATGCCCATTTCAATGGACTATTATTTTAAAATGGGAGATACGGGAATAAGCTTAATTGAAATTGATGGCGAACAAAAAACGGTACATTTCATTAATGATACGAATCATTTGGACGGGATGTAAAGACCCGTGTACAAAGTAGTGTTTTTTGATGTTGACGGTACGCTTTTAAGTGAGATTGATAGAAGTATGCACGAAAGTACAAAAGAAGCGATACAAAGATTAATAGATAAAGGAATTCACGTAGTTGTTACAACAGGGAGACCATATAGCTTATGTTCGCAATTTAAAGAGCTGGGCATACATACAATTATTTCTGCAAATGGTGCACATATTAAGTGTGGGGAAACAGTTCTACATAAATCGGTACTTTCAAGTGAAATCGTTCATGATATCTCAGAGTTTGCAGAATTACATGGTCACGGCGTTTCTTATTTTACTGAGGATTTTACAATGAACGGAATAGCCTCAGATAATGAGCGTGTAATGCAAGCACTTAGCGAGACGTTAAATTTAGGGGAGTACCCTGAAAAAAGCAAGGATTTGTCTGAAGAGATCTATTGTTTATGTTTGTATGCGGATGAAATAGAATCTCAAAAATTTATTGAAAAATACCCAATGCTTACATTCGACCGTTTTCATGGTTATGTCATAAATGTATTGGAAGATAATAAAGTATCGAAGCTCACCGCAATTCAAAAAGTATTGGATCACTTAAACATTTGTAAATCAGAAGCAATTGCTTTTGGTGACGGTGGAAACGATATTGAGATGTTGCAATATGTAGGATTAGGAATTGCGATGGGGAATGGCGGAGAAGTACTAAAAACAAAAGCTGATTTCGTTACAAAGAAGGCGAGTGAAGGTGGTATTTTATTTGCTTTAGAGAAGTTTCATGTCGTCTAACATACCTTTATTGGAATAAAGGTATGTTAGGATCTTTAATGTGCTCGCACAATAAAATATGAATTTGCCCACGATGATGATAAAAGTGTGCAACAATTTCAAGCAACCATTCAAAACGGGAATAAGAAATACCCCAATAAGCAGTCTTAATTTCCGCTAATTCTTCATTGGAATAGGATAAAAAAGTTTTAGAAAGTACATCGTAGCCCTGTAGCATCGTTTTTTGCATTTGCGTAATTGTTTCGGGTGTTTGTTCTTTATAGAAAGTGTGTAGTTGTTTTTCAGTACTACCATTTAAAATGAGTAAATCCGCATGGCAAATCAGAGAAAGGTGTGCACACATTTCAAATAAAGCTCGCTTCGAGTGAATTGGTTGTATTTTTAAACTATCTTCATTATATTGGTTAAGCATTTGAATAGAAGTATCAACAGCAACTTGTAGTTGATGCAATGCAGATTGTACAAACATTGTAATTCTCCTCTTCTCCGTATATAATAGTTTCTTAAGGGTATTATATCATACTCAAAATTCCGAAAATTCTAGTAGTTTGACTAGCATATTGAAAAGTATTATATTGTAAAAGGTCATATGAAACGTGAAATAGAATGGAATGCAATTATTGAGTTAGGAGTTAGACCAATGAGTTTGAAATATGGAAGAGATACAATTATTGAAGTTGACTTAAATGCAGTAAAACATAATGTAAAAGAATTTAAAAAGCGTGTGAATGATGAAAGTATTGCAATGATGGCTGCTGTAAAAGCAAATGGGTATGGTCACGGGGCGGTTGAAGTTGCGAAAGCTGCTATTGAAGTAGGAATAGATCAGCTTGCAGTTGCATTTGTAGATGAAGCGATAGAGTTAAGAGAAGCAGGAATTAACGTGCCGATTTTAATTTTAGGTTATACATCAGTAGCAGCTGCGGAAGAGGCAATTCAATATGACGTTATGATGACTGTTTATAGAAGTGAAGATTTACAAGGTATAAATGAAATCGCAAACCGTCTTCAAAAGAAAGCGCAAATTCAAGTGAAAATTGATACAGGAATGAGTCGTATCGGTTTACAAGAAGAAGAGGTTAAACCATTTTTAGAAGAATTAAACCGTATGGAGTATGTAGAGGTAGTAGGAATGTTTACACATTACTCTACGGCAGATGAAATTGATAAATCATATACGAATATGCAAACAAGTTTATTTGAGAAAGCTGTCAATGCAGCAAAAGAATTAGGAATTCATATTCCATATATTCATAGTTCAAATAGTGCAGGTTCAATGGAGCTTAGCAATACATTTCAAAATATGGTTCGTGTAGGTATTGGAATATATGGAATGTATCCTTCAAAAGAGGTAGATCATGCAGTCGTTTCTTTACAGCCTGCGTTGTCATTAAAATCAAAAGTAGCTCATATTAAACATGCGAAGAAGAATCGCGGTGTAAGTTATGGGAATACGTATGTAACGACTGGTGAAGAATGGATTGCAACTGTACCGATTGGCTATGCTGATGGATATAATCGTCAGTTATCTAATAAAGGGCATGCATTAATAAATGGAGTTCGAGTACCTGTTATTGGCCGTGTTTGTATGGATCAACTTATGTTAGACGTTTCAAAAGCAATGCCAGTACAAGTTGGGGATGAAGTAGTATTCTACGGTAAACAAGGTGAAGAAGAAATTGCGGTAGAAGAAGTAGCGGATATGTTAGGTACAATTAACTATGAAGTTACTTGTATGTTAGACAGAAGAATCCCGCGAGTGTATAAAGAAAATAATGAAACGGCTGCTGTCGTAAATATACTAAGAAAGAACTGAATCGTTATGATTCAGTTTTTTTATTTTTGACAAATGAAAAATGTTCTGTTTGTACCGTGTAATTGAATGTTCTTAAAACCTACAGATTCCAATGAAGAAATTATTTCTTCATTGGAATAACAAGCTTCCTCAAAAGAAAAGTCACTTCTTTTCCAATTATTATCTATGTCATGTTGAAATAGTATAAAGTTCATTTCTGCTTTTTTATTTTCTTTATCATATGTAGAATCAATTGTACATACATATTCTTCCGCTGAAATATGAAATGAAGCAATCCAATTTTCAAGAAAACATTTCTCCATATTCATATCAAATACGAATGTACCTTCGCTATGTAATACGGAGTAAACATTATGAAAAACATTTTTTAATTCATCTAATTTTAAAATATGGTTTAAGCTATCGCCAGTAGAGATAACATAGTGAAATTGCTCATTTATATTGAAATAACGAGCATCATCGACGATAAAGGTTGCGTCTGGCGCGTTTTGACGTGCGTATTCAATCATTTGAGCAGAACCATCTATACCAGTTACTAAAAAAGTATTATCAATTAATTTCTTAGTAAGGTGACCAGTCCCGCAGCAAAGATCTAAAATATGAGAATGTGGTGGTGCATATTGTAAAACGAGTTTTTCCAAAAGTAGATAGGAGTGTTCAGCATAATGCCCCCAATGTTTATTATAAATGGATGCGAAAATATCATAATCAGAATAAATTAGTTTTTTACACATATGTATTCACCTCAAGATTCATTACATTATAATAGTCATGCTTCTTTTTCATTTCAAAACCACATTGTGTATATAGTTTTAAAGCGTGGTTATTTTTCGTTTCGACGTCTAATTCAATTGTTGAAATTCCTTTTGTAATAAGGGTATGTACCATATAACTAAGAATATCTTTTCCGTATCCTTTACCTTGATAAGAAGGATGAACGGCGAATCCTGATAGTGTAGTAGATTGTTCTTGCTCAGAAACTGTAATCGTTCCTATCACTTTTTCGTCGATAAGAGCACAGTAAACTTGATAGGAAGGGGAATTCATCATTTTTTGTAACCATGTAGCGGTATTTTTTGCTGAATCTCCAAAAGCTTTACTGGAAATTTCAATAAGATCAAGAAGTGACCCTGAAGATGCAAGAGTAAGCTGTATGGAATTCTTTGTTGTTTTTTGAACTTCTTTAGCTTTGAACTCCATACTATATTCACTATATAAATAAGGTAACTTCATATGTCTTGCAAATTCTTTCCCAGAAGCAGAATCCCCATTCATAATAATAAGAGCTTCATCTGCCGCTCTTATTCGTATTTCTTTCATTGCGGTTTGTAAAAGAGTAGTGCCTATATGTTGTTTCCTATAGTTCGGATGAACAAACCCTATTAACTCCAGTTTTGTCGGTCTTTCAAAATCATACATACTTAATGCACCGATTAATTGAGTATTATCATAAAATAGGAAATCATATACCTCTTCATTATTGCGAGCAGTTAAAAAGTTTATATGTAAATCTGATGAGTAATCAATTTGATCGTGTTGCCCACAAATATGAGCTAAATCTTTCATTTGCTGAATTTCGTTTGCTATTAAAGATTTCTTTTGTTCAATATTCATTTCAAAACCCCTCTCATTCGTATTTAAAAATAGGATGGATGACTAAGCCACTTTTTTAACTCCACACTGCCCTGAACAGATAATAACCGGTACAAATATCGATAGGGAGGTCTACATTCTGCAAGATGAGGAAGGGGCATAATGGTTTCGTAACCTTGTTTAAAAGCATGTGCCTCTTTTTCTGTAAACACATATTCTAAGCCGATAAAATCAAACTCCCGGGGAGCAACGGCATAGGCTTCTGTATCTACTAATCCCGTAATAGTTGTACCATCTGATAAAAACTGAGTAGGGTCCATATCAATTAAAACGAGCGTTGATTCCTTTGGTGCTGGTAAGGAAGAAAGTTGTGATTCAAAAGTAGGAAATGCATTTTGTATGCTTTCATTATCGGAATAAAACATATTCACAAGCTCTTTACTCGCATTTAAAATGTGTGATTGGAATTCATCTAGTGTAATTTGGAAGGAACCTGACACATTTCCTATGTAATCGGCTTTAAATGTATGTATTTCTGCAAGCCCTTTTCCTAGACTGAATAAAATAGAATCTGGTTGCCCGATAAAAGATTGAACTGTGTTACCTACTAACTTTTCGGCTACAACGAATTCACGGCCATTTAAAATATGTTTTTCTAATATTGTTGGGATAGGAAGATTAGTATGTTCTTGCAGCAATGTATGTACAGCTTTTAAATGATGTACGTTCCTTGGATCAATTCCAAATAGGTTTTTACATCCCCACCAAAAATCATTATTTGGCTCTTCATTCATTTTAGAAGAACGAACGATGACTTCTGCATCTTCTGTTCGGACGAGAAACACATCGCTTGCATGGTCTTCATAACCTGGGTGTAAAGCTTGAATAGATAAAATAGGTGAAGTGAATAGTTGTTGTAGCATGAAGTTACCTCTTTTTCTGTAAATTCTATAAATTCATTATATAACAGAATATGTTCCAAGTGGATAATGATGAGGACAACTTAGAACTTAAATAAATTTATAGTGAGAAATCAGTGTGGAAATTATATTTTTCTACTTTTGTATGAATTATCAAAATAATGTTTCTGATGATAAATCTGTAAAAATGCCTGAATGTAACTCCCGTATTTTTCAATAAATGAAAGGTTAAGCATACTTTTATAAGAGTTATAATGTAGGTTATGAAAAATATTTCTCAATAATAAAATGAAGTGAAAAATATGAAGAAGTAGAATAGATTCCTTTATAATAGTTTTAAATTAATTAATATAATTAACTATTAATATTGTTAGATAGGAGAGAATATGATGGCAAATGTACTCGTAATAAATTTTCCCGGAGAAGGTCATATAAATCCGACTTTAGCTATTGTAAGTGAGTTAATTCGGCGAGGGGAGACAGTTGTTTCGTATTGTATTGGAGATTATAGAAAGAAGATTGAAGCAACAGGTGCAGAATTCCGAGTGTTTGAGAATTTCCTCTCTCAAATTAATATTATGGAACGAGTAAATGAAGGTGGGAGTCCTTTGACGATGCTATCTCATATGATTGAAGCATCAGAGCGTATTGTGACTCAAATTGTAGAAGAAACAAAAGGGGAAAAGTACGATTACTTGCTATACGATAATCATTTTCCCGTAGGACGTATTATAGCCAATATTTTAAAATTACCTAGCGTTTCTTCTTGTACAACATTTGCTTTTAATCAGTACATTAATTTTAATGATGAACAAGAATCAAGACAAGTAGATGAAACGAATCCGTTATATCAATCTTGTTTAGCGGGAATGGAAAAATGGAATAGGCAGTATGGAATGAAATGTAATAGTATGTATGATATTATGAATCATCCTGGTGATATTACTATTGTATATACTTCAAAAGAATACCAGCCGCGTTCAGATGTATTCGATGAATCGTATAAGTTTGTCGGCCCATCAATTGCTACTCGAAAAGAAGTAGACAGCTTTTCTATGGAAGATTTAAAAGATGAAAAATTGATTTTCATTTCTATGGGAACAGTTTTTAATGAACAACCTGAACTATATGAAAAATGTTTTGAAGCGTTTAAAGATGTAGAAGCGACAGTCGTATTAGTTGTTGGTAAGAAGATAAATTTAAATCAATTTGAAAACATTCCGAATAACTTTAAGTTGTATAATTACGTACCGCAATTAGAAATATTACAGCATGCTGATGTATTCGTGACACACGGTGGTATGAATAGTTCGAGTGAAGCACTATATTACGGTGTCCCGTTAGTTGTAATTCCGGTAACAGGAGATCAGCCTTTAGTTGCGCAACGAGTGAGTGAAGTAGGGGCTGGAATAAGGATTAATCGTAAAGAATTAAGTTCTGAATTGTTACGTGAAACTGTAGAAAAAGTAATGGATGATGTGACATTTAAAGAAAATAGTCGTAAAGTTGGTGAGTCCCTTAGAAATGCTGGTGGGTATAATAGGGCAGTTGATGAAATATTAAAAATGAAAATGAATTCATACTTAAAACTTAAATAAATGTTTGGAGCACACTTACTGTAATACGTAAGTGTGTTTCTGTAAATAAATTACATAAAAAAATCACTGTAAAGGTGAAACTTTTGTGTATATAAACTCATATCTTTGAATTAGTAGTAAAATTACGTTAAAATAATACTAAGAAAATATATAAGTTTTGGGGGTAATGAATGAAAAGAGTATTTGAATACGTATTATTAACAATTGGATCGATTATTGTAGCGGGTTCATTAGAGCTTATTTTAGCACCTAATGGCTTAGTAGATGGTGGGGTAACGGCCATTGCTATTATGGCAAATAAAGTTGCTGGATTACCGCTTTACGGAGTGTTTTTAGGACTTAATATTCCTATCCTGTTATTTACTGCAAAAGTAATGGGGAAGAAGTTCTTCATCCGTACATCTTATGCAAATGTAGTTACAACACTCGGATTAATCTATTTAAAACCATTTCCGGCGATTACAACTTCTGAATTATTAATTGTACTTTATGGTGGTGTACTGTTTGGAATAGGCGTTGGGATTGTTGTTAAAATGGGTGGCGCAATAGATGGATCAGAAATGTTAGCGGTTTGGATGAACAAACACTTTAAAGTACCGATTAGTACATTTTTACTTGCTGTAAATGCAGTTATTTTCACATTTGTAGCGATTTTATTTTCAATCGAACAAGCGATGTTCTCATTAGCAATTTTCTATATTGTTACGAAGATGATTGATTTCATATTAGATGGTATTAACCAAGGAAAGAGCGTCATGATTATTTCTGGTAAAAATAAAGAAATAGGCGATCTGCTTATGAAAGAATTGCAATTATCCGTTACGTATCTACATGGAGAAGGTGGTTTTTTAGGAGAACATAAGAGAATCATTTATTGTATTACAAACCGTTTCATTTATCCAAAAATGAAAGATCTCGTTCTCTCTGTAGATCCAACTGCTATCATTGAAGCTTCCTATTCAACAGAAACAACTGGTGTTAAGCGGCCAGGAAGGGCAGCGAGATCAGAAAAATAGTGAATGAAAATAGCTCCACGTAAGTATAACTTACGTGGAGCTATTCTTATTTAGGGAACCAGGCCTTTTTCAGTAATTGAACTACAGTTTCGATACGATCCTCTGGAATACTGCCAAAACCGAGCAATACATACGACTCATCCATTACATTATGAACAGAATCGTATGTGGAGAGAGGGTATAACTTAATACGTTCTTTTGCGGCTGCATGAATAAGTTCTTGTTCATTCATCCCGTTATGAACGTGAAGTACAATATGAAGTCCGGATTGTTCACCGAGTATATGGACGTTATTTCCCATCTCGTTTGTAATAGATTTAATTAAAGAAATATGTTTTCTTTTATATAACATCCGACTTCGGTTAATATGACGTTCCCAATCACCATTTTGAATAAAGGTGGCAAAGGTAAGTTGCTGCAGCGTAGAAACAGTTTGTTTAAACATACCACCAAGCTCTTCATAGGCTCTTAACAGATGAGGTGGTAAAACAATATATCCCATTCGTAAAGAAGGTAAAAAAGATTTCGAGAAAGTTCCCATATAAATAACACGTTCATTTGCATCTAGTCCTTGTAAAGAAGGAATAGGTTTTCCTATATAACGGAATTCCCCGTCGTAATCATCTTCAATAATATAGTCCTTACAATCATTCGCCCATTTTAATAACTCGAGTCTTCTAGATAATGGCATAATGATTCCAAGTGGAAATTGGTGAGATGGAGTGACATACGCTACATTGCAACCCGATTCACGTAAAGCGGAAATATGAATTCCTTTATCATCTAAAGGGATGGGGTGAACGGTAAGACCAGAACTTTGAATCATAGCAGGTATACGGTGAAACCCAGGATTCTCGATTCCGTATTCTTTTTTTGAACCAAGTAGTTGAATTAGTAGCCAAAGAAGAGGCTGCGTACCTGCTCCAATTATAATTTGATCAGGCGAAGAATGTACTCCGCGAGCATGATATAAATACTTTGAAATATGTTCTCGTAGAATGAGCTCACCTTGCGGATCTTCTTTAGCAAATAATTCATTTTCATACTGAAATAAAGTTTCGTGTATTGCTCTTTTCCAGTTTGTTATCGGAAAAGCTTTTTGATCAATAAGTCCTTGACTACAATCATAATCATATTGTTCGTTTTCTTTATTGTTAGCACTGTTTGACGCAATTTGCTGTTTCTTTTGAATGACATCCATATCAACTTCTGCAACAAAAATCCCACGTTTCGGTTTGCTTTCTACATACCCTTCAGCTAGTAATTGTTGATAAGCGGATTCCACTGTAATACGGCTCACATTAAGTTGTACTGCTAAATTTCTGTGAGAAGGAAGGCGTGTACCGGCACATAGTGATCCATGAGAGATTTCTCGTTTCATATATTCATAAATTTGTAAGTAAAGGGGTGTTTTACTTTGTAATAATAATGGGATAGTCAGATCCATTCGTAGACGCTCCTTTTCATACTGGCCTTATAAAAAAGGATAAAACTGTCACTTAAGCTAAGGGCAGTGGCTTTCTATAATGATGATATAACATTTAGAAAATTTTATAAATAGTAAGGGGAGAATCAAAATGAATATTAGAGAAGTAGTAACAGAAGCGGATTTACATGATGTATTTCCCGTATTACAGCAGTTACGAACGAAACTTTCAAGAGAAGAAGCAAGTTCTTTGTTTCAAAAAATGAAAGAAGAGAATTATAAACTATTTTCGCTACGTAATGAAGAGGATGAAGCAGTTAGTCTAGCCGGTGTAGCGATTTGTACGAATTTTTATAATGAGAAACATGTTTTCGTATATGACCTTGTAACAGCAGAAGCACATCGTTCAAAAGGGTATGGGAATGTATTACTCTCCTATATAGAGAACTGGGGAAAAGAAAACGAATGTGAGTCCATCGTTCTTACATCAGCGTTTCCTAGATTAGACGCTCACCGCTTTTATGAAAGAGAAGGTTATGATAAGGTAAGTTTTTCTTTTTATAAAGAATTATAAAGAAGGATAGGTTCTATATGACATAATATATAGAACCTATTTCATTTAGAAAGGTTTATAATTTATGTTGTTGAATTGTTTTTTTGTAAATAATACAGAGAATGATTGGAGCGCTTACACTTGGAAAAAATAAAGAAACTATCAATCCCTAATGATGTTAGAGTAATCGTAATATCTGATATTCATGGAGAATTACTTCTTTTAAAAGAATTACTACAGAAAGTTAACTTTAAAGATGAAGATTATTTAATTATTAATGGTGATCTTTGTGAGAAAGGAAGAGACAGCATCGGCGTCGTAAACTACGTTATGAATCTTGTAAAGAACAATTCAAATGTTCACGTTGTTGAAGGGAATTGTGAAGTTTTAGTTGATGCGCTTTTAAATGAAAATCCTGGTCTTATCAATTATTTATGTACGAGAAAGCATTCGATTTTTAATGAATGGTTAGAGTGTGTGCATTTCTCTATTCATGAAGGTACGCCTATTCAAAAAGTAAGGGAAGTATTAATGAGCCATTTTTCAAAAGAAATAAAGTGGCTGACAGAATTGCCAACAGCGCTTGAAACAGAAGATTATATCTTTGTACATGCTGGCCTTGAAGATAGAGAAGATTGGAAAGAGACAGAACGAAAAAATGCGATAGCAATGCCAGAGTTTTTCGATAAATTACATAGAGCAAATAAGTATGTAGTTGTCGGTCATTGGCCTGTTGTAAACTATTCAGACAAGGCACCGTCTAACAATCCAGTTATTGATGAGGAGAAAAAGATTATTGCAATTGACGGTGGAAATGCAATTAAAGAAGCAGGACAATTAAACGCATTTATCATTCAAAGGACAAGAGCAGGTGATACGTTTTCTTATACATATGTAGACTATTTTCCAGAGTTTGAAGTGATAGCGGATTTTAATGCGAACACATCAATGCAGGGCGGGGTGACATATCCGTATTATTACATAGATCCTATAGAGAAGATGAAAGATTATACGGTATGTAAGCAAAGAGAAACGAATAAATTACTCTCTGTGAAAAATGAATATATTAGGCAACTTGATTCAGGTGAATACACAGTGAAAACCGATATTTCTTGTGCACAAATAAGTGTAAGAAAAGGGGACATTGTTTCTCTCATTGATGGCAGCTGTTCAGGATATGATTTAGTGAAAAGAGATGGAATAGAAGGCTGGATAGAGAAAGGGATTTTAGTTGAGATAGAAAAAATGAAAAAGAAAACGTTTAGCTGAAATAGGAGGTATAGAACCTCCTGTTTTTTTATTACCTTTTTAAATGAGTAGATTGCTTGCTGTCTTTCATAAGTAAGTAAATCGTACTCGGTAAAATGGCAAGCGTCATTCCTAAAATAATTGCGATTATAGCATAACCTCTATACGGAACAGGAACGATAAATGGAAGCCCGGCTAGGAAAATACCAGCTATTATCATTGAAATACTACAAATATTTGAAGCTCTTTTTTCAAGATGTTTATCATTCCATTCCAATGAAACCGTTGATTTACTCGTATCGATTTTGGAACTGAAATAGCCTATTAATATAAATAAAAGCCCTAATGCTAAAAATATTAAATGATCAAGAGGAAGAGTGAAGCCAAGAGCGATGAGAGCAATGACAATATCGACAAAAAATAAAAATAGTAAAATTGTGTTGCCAATCCAAAGGAGAAATTTCTGGTTACTCGCTGCTTTAGATAAAGCTAAAAATAAAAAGAATAAGAAGGTACATATAATTATATTTACGATAACAAAAGTGCTTTTATCCATTGTTGATGTAGGCGTTCCATTGAAGTACCATTTCGTAACAATACGTAATGGTAAGAAGAAATAGAGAATAATATTTGTTGTAATAATAGTGAGAAATAAAGTAATACTAAATCGATTATTCATTGAATCACCAGCTTTCCACATGAATAATTGGTATCTTATAACAAAATTATACAATATAATAAACGATATTTGTTTTGATTTTTCTGAAAAAATATTATAATTATATATGAAATAAAGAGGAGTGTAGGAGGAAATTATGCAAAACGTAAGAGTAAAAGGGGATAAAGTTACAATTCGTGCAATTGAAGAATCAGATATAAAAACATTATGGGATCTCGTATTTAAAGAAGAAAATCCAGAATGGAAAAAATGGGATGCACCGTATTTTCCGTTTTCAATGCAAGAATACTCGTCTTATAAAGAGAAGATGAAAACTCGTTTAAAAGAGGAACCTCAATCCAATTTAATTATAGAAAATAACGGTCAAATTATAGGGACAATCGGGTTTTATTGGGAATATAAACCGACGCGTTGGTTAGAGATAGGGCTTGTTATTTATAATCCAAATTACTGGAATGGTGGTTATGGTACAGAGGCGTTAACGTTATATCGAGATTTACTATTTGAAAAGATGGAGATTGGCAGAGTAGGAATCACGACTTGGTCTGGCAATGAACGAATGATGAAAGTAGCGGAGAAAATAGGAATGAGCTTAGAGGGTAGGATGCGCAAATGCCGTTATTATAACGGGACGTACTATGATTCTATTCGAATGGGAATGATTCGTGAAGAATGGGAAGCGTTATATGTAACGAAGGGGTGAGGAAGTATGTACGCTATTATTGCTACATTTGATCGTGTGTTTACTAATAAAATTATAGAATTACAAAATGAAATAACAAATATCATTGGCACAAATCAATTAGCCGGAGTAGAACCTCATATTACATTAGCTGATTACAATGAGGTAGATGTTAACTTATATACTAAGAAATTAGAGGAGTTTGTAGCTGTTCAAGAAAATATGGCTGCAATAAATTTTCCTTCTGTTGGAGTTTTTCCTACTAATGGAACGATCTTTTTAGCACCGACCATTACAGATGAATTGTTAAAACTTCATCATTCTTATCATGATAATTTTAAAACTTTTCATGATAATTTAAATTCATATTATGTACCAGGAAAATGGGTTCCGCATTGCACGATTGCAAATAAGTTACATGCAAATCAGTTTTTAAGTGTAATGGAATATATATATGAAAAATTTGATTATGCAACAGCTTCAATTGAGAAATTAAAATTAATTAAAGTGAATTATGAAAATGGTTCTGCCATTTCTTCTAGTATATTAGCAGAATATAAGTTAAAGAGAATGGAGACAACGAGATGACATATGTAATTAGAGAAATGAAGCAAGAAGATATTCACGCTGTACAATCCGTAGCGAAAATAGCTTGGCATGATACATACGAAAGCATTATTCCGAGAGAGATTCAAGACAGATTTTTAGACGAGGCCTATTCTGATGAAAAAATGAAATATCGTCTTGAAAATACACATTTATTCGTTGCGGAAGAAGAGGGAGGAGTAATTGGCTTTGCGAATTTTTCACCTGTTAGATTGCAAAACGAAGCAGAATTAGGAGCGATTTATTTGTTACCAGATCAGCAAGGGAAAGGGGTAGGAAGTGCTTTATTACAAAAAGGGTTAACGGAATTAAAAGGAATTCGGAAACTATACATTCATGTAGAAGCAGCGAATGAAAAAGGAAAACGTTTTTATGAAGCGAAAGGTTTTGCACAATTAGAGGAATTTGAAGAAGATTTTGAAGGACATATGATGCAGACAGTAAGGATGGTTTTATACGTATAGGGAGGATTAGTAATGAAAATTTTTGATTTTAGTGAAAAAGTGGGAAAGAAAATCTCAGCATTTCAATCTAATTTCATAATGTCAAAAATATTAAACCATAAAGGAAATGTACATATTGGTGCTATGCATTTACGAGAGAATGGAATAATTGGATATCATGAAGCAGTTGTATCACAGCTGCTTCTTATTGTGGATGGAGAAGGATATGTATGCGGAGCAGATAAAGAAAATGTGAAGGTGGAAGCGGGACAGGCTGTGTTTTGGGAGAAGGGCGAATTTCATGAAACGATTACGGAAAAGGGATTGCTGGCAATTGTGATTGAGTCGGAGGAACTTGAACAAGCGATAGTAATGCCTATTAATGAGTGGAGTTGTGAAAAATGATAGAAAAGGCGAATCGAGAAGAAACGAATGAAATCTTACAGTATGCAGCTCAATCACTTTTTGAAGGGACAAGAGGGAATTGTCGATTAAGTATAGAGAAAGCGATTGAAATTACAAAGCCAATAGTGGAAAAGGGAGCATATTATTTAGTTATTAAGGAAGAAAAGAAAGTAATGGGATGGGTATTAATAGGGGAAAATACAGACTATTTTTCTCATGAAAAACTTGGATTTATATATGAGTTATACGTTTTTCCAGAATATCGCGGGAAAGGACTGTCGAAAGAACTGATGGAAGCTGGTATTAAGGAATTGAAGGAGACATATTCAGAAATTCGCTTAAATGTATTTGCCGGGAATTTTGCGAAAGAGATGTACGAAGAGTTTGGTTTTGTTGAAAGACAGGTAATTATGACTTTGAAGTGAGAAAAATAAAAAGAGAAAGAGAATATGTTGCGTATTTGCAAATGGTGTATCCGGCATTACAAATAGAATCAACTTACATCAATGAGATAGGACAAAATAATGATTTAGTCAGCACTTTATTGCTGGAATTTAAAATGGAAAAGTCCTTAAAGATATATATATAATAAAAAGTTTTCTTTAAATTTATAGTAGATTTATAGAGTATGCTAAAAAACACTAAATTAGTATTGTATAATATAGTGTTATTATAGTAAAAGAGAAATTTTGGAAAAATATCATTTTTTTGTTTAGAAATTTTTAAATTATTGATATAATCAATTTGTAGAATTGATTTTTGGTTAATTTTACTATTTTTAAATTTTAAGGGGGATTTATTCATGGCAGGACAAATTCGCATGTCACCAGAGGAGCTTAAATCGAAAGCGACTCGATATGGACAAGGTGCAAATCAAATTGAGGACATTTTACGTCAACTACAAAACTTACAAAATGAATTAAGAGGAGAATGGGAAGGTCGTGCTTTCGAAGGTTTTGATCAACAGTTCAATCAATTAAAGCCAAAAGTACAAAACTTCGCACAGCTATTACAAGAAATTAATATGCAGCTTAATAAAACTGCAGAAGCTGTTGCAAGACATGACGAAGATCTTTCTCGTAATTTCGGCCTACAATAAGACAGATAAAAAGAACTATATAATTTAGCCATGCAACCATACGTTGTATGGCTAAATTACTTTAAAATTAGAGTAAGATACGAAGTCTTTAACTTAAAAGACTCGCAGTCGCAGGAGTGATAGGTAGTGAAAAAGTTCAAGTGGAGCATCTTGTTGTTTATTATTTTAGCTCTTGTGTTATCAACAGGGGTCTCCTATTTAGCGTTAAATCAAAATGTTAAGAAAGCAAATGAGAATACTACGCAAAAAATGACAGTTGCATTGGTAAATGAAGATCAAGGTACTGTATTTGAAGGTAATAAAATAGCGTTTGGAGATCAATTTGTTAAAAATGTAAATAAAAATACGAAACAAGAATGGTACGTAGTAAGTCGTGGTGTAGCAGAAAGTGGTCTGAAAAATAATAATTACAATATGATGATTGTAATACCTAACGATTTTTCTAGAAAGGCTGTTGCAATTGATTCAGAACTTCCAGAGAAATTAACTTTAAATTACAAAGTAAATGCAACTGGGAATAAAGATTTGAAAGCTGAGGCAGAAAATACAGCTTCTGCTATTTTAGAAGATTTTAATAAGCAAATCATCGACGTTTATTTTGCAAGTGTTATCGGTAAGTTGCAAGGTGCACAAGATAATATAGGTAAAATAATTGAAAAAGGGACCAATCAAACGACTATGTATAAAAAAGATGTACATAGCCCGTTGGCAAATTATACAAACCAATTTAAAACGGTACAAGATTACACTGGTATTTCTGTTAATAGTTTTAAAGGATTCCAAGATGTTTTAAAAGGGTTTGGACAAGCATTAGATGAAGGGAATAAATCTAATAATACGTATTTAGAAGGATTTAATAACTTTCAAAAAATACAAACTGATAATAATCTGTTAGCGAATAATTTTACAAATCAATTTAATCAGTATATGAGTGATATGAATTCAGGCGATGTTTTAAAGCAGTTAAGCGCATTAGAAGCTGCGAATAAAATTATCGCAAATCAATTTACACTTTCAGAGAAAGATCCTAATATTTTAGCTGATGCTTCAACAATACAAAAATATTTAACGGATGTAAAAAAACAAGTGTCAGAATATGATACAGAACTTGCAGAGAAATTAGAAAGTGACATGCAAGCGACAATCCTTAAACGATTACAAAAGTCTATATCAAATGATGGACAACACGAAGTAGTTATAAATTCGTTAATGAAACAACCAGATATTCGTATCAAGCAACAAATTGAAAATTTAATTACAAAGTTGCCTAGTATGAACATGGAAGAAATCGTTCAAAGTGATTTGCCTGATGTAACGAAAGTACAACTGAAAAACGTAATCCAATTTACGAATAAATATAATAAAGAAAATAATTTTAATTATGAACCAGTAAATAAAATATCTTTAGGGAATTCAATTAAAGAAGTAAAAGCAAGTTTGTCTAAAGATGGGATTATATTCAGTGATACAGCGAAAGTAATTCGAATGGATTCTTCACAAACTATGAATATAAGTATTCCTAGTGGCTTTGAGTTATATGGAAGTACAGATTCACTATTAATTGATGGTGTGGACCGTACAAGTGAATTTCTACAAAACGGAGCAGTTGCAATATCAGCACGTAATGAGGGAGATTTGAAAATTAGTCTTCATGTGAAGCTAATAGATCCAAGTATCAATATAGATGTTTTCTCTCCTGTAACGTGGGAATGGAAATTGAATGGTAATTACGAAAAAGAAACTAGTACTGGAAAAGAAGAACCTAAAAAAGAAAAACCAAATAAAGAAAATGAAGAAACAAAAACAGAAAATAACAAGGTAGAAAATGTCGTTAATAAAACGCAGTATGGAATAATGCCGCTAGTACACACTGCTAAAAACCCTATTATTCAAAAAACAGAACAGAGTAATAATAACACCGGAGGAAACCCAGAAGCTGGAACGGGGACAGATAACGGAGGAAACCCAGGAGGCGGAACGGGAACAGATAACGGAGGAAACCCAGGAGGCGGAACGGGGACAGATAACGGAGGAAACCCAGGAGGCGGAACGGGGACAGATAACGGAGGAAACCCAGGACCAGGAGGCGGAACGGGAACAGATAACGGAGGAAACCCAGGAGGCGAAACGGGAACAGATAACGGAGGAAACCCAGGAGGCGGAACGGGGACAGAGGAAACCCAGGAGGCGGAACAGGGACAGATAACGGAAACGGTGGAAACCAAAATCAAGGTGGTGGCTCAACAGTTATTGAACGTACAAATAATTATATTGTACATCAAAAAACTGAGAAGTTAACAAATAATACATCTAATGTATTAATTAAAGAAGCAGTGGAGACCGTTCAAAGTTATCAAGGTTTAATGAGTCTTTATCAAGTGTATTATGGGATTGATTTAAGAACGAATGATGTGGGGCCTAAGCTTGAAGAGGGAAGTTTAGATGCGATTGCTACTGATCATTCATTGTACTATATGTTAAATAAGCAAAGTGTAATTGATTTAATTTCAAATCTTGTTTCAGCTAGTATTACGAGTGAAGTAAAGCAAGATATGACAGGTTTAAAACAAAAAATAGACTCTTACCAACAGCTCATTACTAGTGCAGATCAAAATTCAATGCTATTAGCAGAGAAGTTAAATGAAACGATGCAGCAAGCGACTAGTATGAATCAAAATTTAGGGGAGTATGTAAAAGGTTTAGCGAAATGGCGTGAAAGTAGCTTAAAGTTAGTTGAAGAGCAACAAGTATTAACGACTAATAATGCAGGTGAACAAACAGCTGTATTATCGTTAGACTCTGGTATTAAATCTTTAACGATGCAAACTCAATCATTAGTAGAAAGTTCAAAGCATAGTTTAGCGACTTCAGATGATGTGTATAAAACATTTGACCAAATTAATGGACAAGCAAAAGAAATTCAAGACAGCGGAACGACAATTGTTTCGAAAGCAGATTCTTTATTAAATGATTTTACGAAGAAAATGGAAGATGATAAAGCATTCTCGAAAAACTTTACGAAGATTTTGGCGAATAGTCGTATTGGAGATCGTCAAAATGAGATGCTATATGAGTTTTTATCTAGTCCAGTTCAGAAACAAAATGATGGGGTAATTGTAGCTGGTAATGCTTTTACACCATACTTAATCGTATTAACTTGTTTCATTGTTGCGTTATTTACAGCATATGCAATTGCGAATCAAGAAAAGAAACGAACGCAATCAGATCATTTTGAAGAGAGATTCTCTTTAATTGATATGAATGTACCAACTACAGTAGTAGCATTTGGAATATCGATTGTGGAAGGAATCAGTATAGGAATCATTTCAGGCCGTCTTTTAAAATTCGGTCAGGATCAAAGTTTACTATGGATTGCATTTATCACAATCATTATGATGGCGTTCGTATTAGTTTCAACATACTTACTACGACAAATAAAAATGGTAGGGATGTTTATCTTATTAGTATTTTTAAGTATGTATCTATTTTTAACTGAAGCAGTTGGAAGTAAAGTAGACCAAATGTCTTCTGTAGGTAAATTGCGTCAATTTTCACCGCTTCAATATATAGAAGGTTTTCTAAATGATTTTATTAGCGGTAAAGATACAGGAAAAGTTATTTTTATCGTATTGTTTGTAATTGCCATTATAGGATTAGTTAGTAATCTATTTGTATGGCACAAGAAATGGGAGGAAAAAGAAGTAAATGATCAAACAATGGAGCATAGTGGTTAAGTTATCATTTATTTGTTTCCTTTTACTGTTTGTCGCGCTACCGATTAGGAGCGCGGCGGACAGTTATCTTGGTGATGATGGAAAGATTCAGTTTAAAGTAGACCGCTTTGAAGATAAAGACCAAGAAAAAAATAAAAAGGAACATAAGGAAACAGAATTAGATAAAGCATCAATTGAGTTATTTAATAAAGATATAGAAGAAGAAATTCAAAAAAAGAAAAAGAAAGAACAAAAAGAGATGGAATCCTTAAGAGATTCTCTTTTTATAAAACAAAAAGAAAATACTCGTGTTAAAGATACGAAAAATAGTTTGTTTAGCAGTGAATACGTTGTAAGAAAAAGCGCTGATGAAGTAGCAAGTAATCAAACAATAAATGAAAAGCCAATCAGTACAACAATAATCATATTGTTAGGCGGCAGTGTTTTACTTATTTGCATCGGTATTTATACGGTTCTTCGGAAAAGTTGGAGGTAAAGTAATGGCAATACAAACGCATATTAATGTAACGGTAGATTTTAGTAAATGGAATGGAAATACATATGATTTGCGTATTCCGAATCATCAATCTATTAAATATTTATTGAAAAACTTATTAGATACGTTAAAGATTGATAATCATGAAGGTTCACATTTTGTAATGAAAGTGAAAAATAAGTCAATTGTTTTAACAGATAATGATCGTTTAATTGATCACCAAATAACAGACGGAGATATTTTACAAGTTTTATAAAGAATATTTCTTACTTGTAGTTTTTTGAAAATAAGTTATTACTGGTTATAAAGAAAAGGAGAAGAGGATAAACATGACGGAAAAAACAATTCAAATTGATGCAATGAACTATCAATTTCAAATAGAAAAAGAAAACTGGAAATTGGAGATGACAAAATCTCAAACACGTATAAAAGACTTCCGTCAATTCGATATAATTACGGGCGCATCATCTGACTTTGTACCATTAACGATAGAAGAAATGGATGATATGTTTACGTTTCTATTTCAAGTCGACAAAAAATTATATAAGTGGGACGACCTTGGCCGTTTTGGAAGAAATGAGAAATTGAGACTGCTTCGAAATGTTGCGCAATTTCGTAAATATTTAAATAAACGAATCACGTTCTTTTTACATCCAGACAATATAGTTTTTAATGCGAATTTAATGCCAAATATTATACATAGAGGAATTCGAGATATTGTTCCACCAACCCCGTTGTTAGAAGAGCAATTTTTAACGCAATACAAGTGTCTAATTATTGCTTTATTCTCCGAAAAGCACAATTTTGATGATTTATATGCTGGGTTACTAAAAGATGCAAAAGAAACAACATTTGAACAGACAGTTGCTCAAATGGAAAGTTTAGATGCATTACTGCAGTTTCTTGATGACAGCTTTGAGAAGGAACAAACAAAAACAGAAAAAAATATGCAGTTAGTACCTAAAAAGAGCTATAAATCATTTAAATACTTAGCTTTTTCCTTCATAGCGGCGACAGTTATTTTAGCTGCTCCTTTAATATATTTCACTTTTATAAAATTTCCTTATCAAAATAAATTATTAGAAGCAAATGCGGGTTTCATAGCAACTGATTATGACAAAGTAATTACGCAATTAAATGAAGAGGAATTTGAATCATTACCGATTGCATCTAAATATGAGTTAGCATTTGCATACATTACAGCTGAAAAACTAGGCGAAGATCAAAAGAAATCAATTATGAAAAATATTAGTTTGAAAAGTGATGAAAAGTATTTGTTGTATTGGATGTATAACGGAAAAGGTGATTTTGATAAATCATTAGATTTAGCTAAAACTCTTGATGATCCGCAGCTTATTATGTACGGCCTTGTTAAACAAATTGAATCGCTGAAAAATAATCCGGACTTGTCAGGAGAAGAACGTGATCAAAAGTTAAAAACATATGAACAACAATTAGATGAATACGAAAAGAAATATGGCAAATCATCAAACGATAAAGACTCGTCGAACACAGAGAAAAAAGAGTAAAGAAGCACTTGATGAGACAGTTGAAAAGGAGCAGTGAACACGGATGGAGCAACTATTAGTATTGACTTATGGAGACAAAATATATAAGTGCACATTACATCCAAATGAGCAATCAATAGTGTCGATTGGAAAAGAGTGGACAAATGATATTACGAATCCAAGTTTAGAACAAGAAGTAGAGTTAAAGTGGAATAATGAAGTAAATGCTTGGATGGTACAAAATCAATTAATAGAGTTCAATAAGGAATTTGAGATTGGAAAAACTAAAGATGTGAGTTTAAAAATCTTTATATCTATTATTGGCACAAATAAAGTGTTTGATATAGGAACGAAACATTCTCTTACATTGAGTCAAAACAGTTTTGATGACATTTCTATTACTGGGACAAATGTAGATTTAATGCTATCTCGTGAAACGTTGTACGATTCTTTTAAAGTGAACGTATATGCCGGGGATGTATTTCATAATTATACGAAGCTAAAAGATAGCGTTATGTTAGAAGCTGGAGATCAATTATATTTTGATGGTGTTTTAGTAGAAATAGGTAGTGAAGATATTCAAGTATTGTCTTCAGAAGAGAACGTTAAATCCACGTTACCTATTTTAGTAGAATCAGAAACGAATTATCAAAGTGGTTATCCAGACTATCATCGTTCACCACGTATTATTTACCGTGAACCAGAAGAGAAAATGACAATTGCAAAACCTTCAAGTATGCCGTCAAAACCGACTGAGCATTTGGCAAGAATCATTGCACCATCTCTTGTCATGATTGTCGTAACAGTATTACTTGCTATCTTTATGAAATATGGAATGTTTATTATTGCATCGATTGCGATGACGTTAGTAACGATTATTGTTTCTGTCACATCTTATATAAAAAATTTAAAGCAATATAAAATTGACATTGTGGAACGTGATAAAAGTTATAGAGAGTATATAAAACAAAAAACGAAAGATTTACATGCAGAAAGTGAAAAGCAACGTCATGCATTACAATATCATAATCCAAATGTTGAAGTGATACGTAATATGGCTGTGCAAGTAAATCCACGTATATATGAAAAAACAATGCTACATCATGATTTCTTAACATTTAGCGTTGGGACAGGACAAGCTAATACAAGTTTTGAAATCCAATTTAATGAAGAAGAGTTTAGTCAAACGAAAGATGAATTAATAGATATAGCACGTGAACTAAGACAGCGTTATCTATCATTGGAAGATGTACCTGTTGTAACAGATTTGATAAATGGACCGGTTGGCTATATTGGACAACGCTCTTTAGTGTTAGAACAATTACAATTATTAGTTGTACAAACAGCATTATTCCATAGTTATTATGACTTGCAGTTTATTACTATTTTTCCTGAAGAAGAGAAAGAAAAATGGGATTGGATGCGCTGGTTACCTCATGGAAGTGTTCGCGATATAAATGTACGTGGATTTGTGTACCATGATCGTAGCCGTGATCAAGTGTTAAATAGTTTGTATCAAATATTGAAAGAACGAAAATTAAAACTAGATGAAAAAAGTTCAACGAATGAAAAAATGTACTTTGCACCGCACTATGTCGTTCTCATTACAGATGAAAAACTAATACTAGACCATGTTGTTATGGAATTCTTTAATGATGATCCGAGTCAATTAGGTGTATCACTTGTATTTGTACAAGATGTTATGCAAAGTTTACCGGAGCATGTGAAAACGGTAATAGACATAAGAGATGCAAAACAAGGGAACATCATCTTAGAACAAGGAGAGCTTGTAAACCGTCAATTTAAACTAAATCACGTACCGAAAGGGTTCAATTTAGAAGATGTTTCACGAGCATTAGCACCGTTAAATCATTTGCAAAACTTAAAAAATAGTATCCCAGAAAGTGTAACATTTTTAGAAATGTACGGTGTTGAGAAAGTAAAAGAACTGAATATCACAAGTCGCTGGGAGAAAAATGCAGCGCATAAATCTTTAGCTGTACCACTTGGATTACGTGGTAAAGAAGATATCGTAAACTTAAATTTACACGAAAAAGCACACGGACCACACGGGTTAATAGCAGGTACAACAGGTTCAGGTAAATCGGAAATTATACAATCGTATATATTATCTCTAGCAGTCAATTTCCATCCTTACGAAGTAGCCTTTCTACTAATTGACTATAAAGGCGGCGGTATGGCGAATTTATTCAAAAACTTACCGCATTTATTAGGAACAATTACGAACTTAGATGGAGCACAAAGTATGAGAGCGCTCGCATCAATTAAAGCTGAATTGCAAAAAAGACAACGCTTATTTGGGGAAAATGATGTAAACCATATTAATCAGTATCAAAAATTGTATAAAGAAGGCTTAGTAAGTGAACCGATGCCACATCTATTTTTAATAAGTGATGAATTCGCGGAACTGAAGTCAGAACAACCAGAATTTATGAAAGAGTTAGTTTCAACAGCGCGTATCGGTCGTTCACTCGGGATCCATTTAATATTAGCTACGCAAAAACCGAGTGGTGTTGTAGATGATCAAATTTGGAGTAACTCGAAATTCAAACTAGCATTAAAAGTTCAAAATACGTCAGATAGTAATGAAATTTTAAAAACACCAGATGCTGCTGAAATTACATTACCAGGACGTGCTTACTTACAAGTTGGGAATAATGAAATTTATGAACTATTCCAATCAGCTTGGAGCGGAGCAGACTATGTAGAAAACAAAGAAGATAAAGAACATTTAGACGCAACAATCTATGCAATAAATGATTTAGGACAATATGAAATATTAAGTGAAGACTTAAGTGGACTTGGTAGCAGTAAAGAAGTAATAAGTGTACCATCTGAACTGGATGCTGTTATTGACTACATTCACGATTACGCAGAAGTAAATGAAATTGAAGCGTTAGCTAGACCGTGGTTACCACCACTTCCAGAAAGCGTATATTTACAAGACTTACACGCTATTCAGTTCAAAGAAGCATGGACGAAAGAAAAGAAACCATTAAAAGCAACAGTTGGTCTACTAGATCAGCCTGAATTACAATCACAAACACCATTAACACTAGATATTAGTAAAGACGGACACGTAGCGGTCTTCTCAAGCCCAGGCTACGGAAAATCAACATTCTTACAATCAGTCATTATGGATGTAGCTCGTCAGCATAGTCCGGAGCATTTGCATGTGTATTTATTAGACTTCGGAACAAATGGTTTAATGCCATTAAAATCTTTACCGCATGTGGCAGACATCATTACATTAGACCAAGTTGAAAAATGCGAGAAGTTTCTTCGTCGCATAGAAGACCTATTAAAAGATAGAAAGCAATTGCTAAGTAAATATGGTGTTGCGAGTCTTGAAATGTATGAGAGAGCTAGTAAAGAAGTATTACCAACAATATTAATTACGTTAGATAACTATGATGCTGTTAGAGAAGCTGGATTTGTCGAAGACTTTGAACGCATTATTGCACAAATTGTACGTGAAGGGGCAGCGGTAGGAATTCATTTAATGCTTACGGCTACACGTCAAAATGCATTGAGAGTACAAGTAAATACAAATATTAAACTACAAATTGCTCTATATATGATAGATGAGGCAGAATCTAGAGCTATTGTAGGAAGAACAGATTTAAAAATTGAAGAATTAGCAGGCCGTGGTTTAGTTAAAATTGACGAACCAACAATCTTCCAAACAGCTTTACCGACAAATGGAGAAGATGTACTTACTCGAATTGAAAATATACAAGCAGAAGGAAAAGAGATGGATTCCTTCTGGGATGGAGAAAGACCGAAAGCAATTCCTATGGTACCTGAAGTTCTGGAATATAAGGAATTCATTGCATGGCCAGAAACAAGAAAAATTATTGAAGCAGGCAAACTAACATTTGGTGTAGAGACAGAAAACGTTACGCCTCTCGAATTAGATTTAACGGAAGCGTCTAATATTGTTGTAGGGGGAATTAAGAAAGATGAAGTTGAAAATGTAGTTCATCAATTCCTTCAACAATTAGCAGATAGTGGACACTTTGATCTAGGTTTAATTGATACAAGAACACGCAATTTCTCAAACTATAGAGAGAGCGCTGCTTTATATGTAGCTGAAAAAACAGGAATTGAGAAAACGATTAAACAAGTTACAAATGCTTATAAATCGAGAGAAGCGGCGTTTAAAGAAGAGCAGGAAGCATCAAGTGAAACAGTGAACCCGGCAGAATTTATTAAGAAATTTAAGCCGATTGTAATCGTAATTGCAGATGTAAATGATATTTTAAGTAATTTAGAAGATAGCGATATATATAGTTTGGCGGAATTAATAACAAATGGTGCATTTATGGGCATCCACTTCGTAATTGGCTGTGATGTTGATTCGATTGACAGTCGATACGACTTAGTTTCAAAAACAATAAAAACGCAATCTCATGTTATTTTACTTAGAAAATCATCAGGCCAAATGGTCTTCGATGTATCTAATAAAGATTTAAGTAGTACAAAATTAAATCCATTTGAAGGGTATTTTGTTGAAAATCGTTTTGCTACTAGAATTAAAGTGCCAACTATTTAAGGGGGGATTTGCATGGGGATAGAGGAATTAAATAGTCAAAAATCTGGTTTATTAAGTAGTATAAGTCATCAACAAGGGCAATTGGCTGAATTACAAATGAAACTACGAAGGCTAATAACTGCTAAGGGGAAATTTGTAAATAATCTTGAAGCAATTAAACAAAATCAAGAGCAGTTTAAGTCTTTAGAAATAAACGAAAGTAGTTGGAAAGGGCAAAGAGCAACTACTTTTAAAGAAACGTATGAACAACAAGTCATTTCGAATTTAGGGAAATTTATCGGAGAACTAGGAAGAGTGCAAGAAGACATCGATCAAGCCATACAGCGGCTTGAAAGAGAAATCGCTACATGTGAGTCTAGTATTCTTTCTCTAAGTAGAAGTGTTTCAATGGTTGACGCTAGTATTCAAGTAGAAGTACAGAAGGCGGGGAAATGATAAATGGGGGAAATTAAATTAAATAAAGGGGTATTTGACGCGAAAGTAAGTGATTTGAAAAGTGGTGCTAGTGATTTAGGGAAACCGAAATTTAATGATATGAAGTTGAGTCGTACAAATTTGACTAGACTGATTCAATATTGTGAAGCAATTGAACAGTTATCTCAAAAGGTGCAACGATACGAACAAATATTAGAAAATGACTTAAATAAAATACAACAAACTGGGGAGAAAATAGTTGAAAAAGACGAACAACTTGAGAAGCAATTAAGAATGATAGATTCAAATTATCATGCAAAATAGGGAGGGAGAAACGTGGATAAAAATATAGAGTTACAAGAAGTAAAAGAACTTCAGAATAGATTTCAAGCAAGTGCCACTGAGTTGAATCAACAGTTTGAATCATTATTAGGAAAGATAGCGGATTTTAGTGAGATTAATTCATTTCAAGGTGCTGCTGCTGATGGAATTAAAGGCCATTTATCTAGAGTTCATGGAAGTGTTATTTCAGGGTGTATGGTCGCAGCAGAAAGCTTAAGTATGCAATTTGAAAAAGCAATAGAAGATTTTAATAGTTCTGTTGATAGTGATGCAGATACGAAAATTTATGGGAGTTATTTAGATAATGTAAAGCAAAAAATTAATGGGTATAGTAACAGTTTTAATCAATCAAATGAATTAGCACAACAGACTATCAGTTCAATTAATGATATTGTTCCGATCCATTATCCCTCATCATCAGGAATTTCTGAAGGGGTTGAAAAAAGTCAAAAAGAAATCAGTGATACGTTAGAAAAACTAGAGGCTTACAATAGTCAACAAAATGATCTTCAAAATTTTGATGACATGTTACGCGGATTAGATGGTGCTATGAGACAAATACAAGAGACTGAAGGGAACTTTTCTAGTGATACAACCGAAAAACTTCTGTCTGAAGGAACCTTCGCATCTATAGTTGGGGTAGCTAAAATGATTGCGGGATATACGGGTAAAGCGAAAAAAGGAGTAGTCGGATTATTTTCTGGTTATTTACGTCTGGTTTACATGAAAAAAAATTTGGGATTTGGTGTTGATTTTGATGTTAATGCTCGAAAAGGAAAAGGGGCATATGTATTTAAAACTTTAAACGATGCCGATATTGTAGCGGCTTCCAAACTTTTAGCTACAGATGCAAATGAAGATGCTATTTTTAAATTTATTTTTAAAGATAAATTTAAAGTCAAGTACAACAACGAAACAAGAAATGTAATAAAACAAGCAAAAAAAGATATTTATAAATTTCCTGAATTTAAAGCGGGTGAAGATTTTATGATGACTCGGAAGGAAGAAGGTTTTTTAAAAGCATTTAAAAATAGATGGACAGATTCATTTGGGACCGAATTTCAAAAGAGCATTGACGAATTCAATTTTAAGAAATGGCCAGAGACATTTAAAAAACTCAAAGGTACTGGGACGCTCTTCAAAAGTGTGGCAATTATTGGAACAGGGCTGACAGTTGTAGATAATGCTATAAAGTCACAAGATGATGGATTTCAGCTACAGGATGTAAGAGATGTTGCATTAGATACAGGTGTGGACTTAGCATATGCAGCGGGAGCAGCAGCAACTGGAGCAGCGATTGGGACTGCTGTGGGACCACTTGGAACCTTGGCAGGAGGAGCTATAGGTGCAGTGGTGGGGATTGGAGCCTCATTACTGGTGAATGAGAAACTTAGTATATTAGGAGGTGAAAGTGTAGTTAGCGGAACAAAGAAATTAGTAAAATGGGCGGTAAATATGAACGATAATTTAAAGTCTGGAAATTATAAAGAGTTTACGAAAGAAAATGCAAAGGTCCTTAAAAAATTGAAATCAATATTTTGGTAATTTATATAAAATTAGAAGGTAGGATAAATGAATGCTAAAGATAAAGGAAGAAGATTTGGGCCTTTTTGAAATTGAAAATAGAAACAGATTAAGTCCGGATTATATAAGAATCTTTTATGTAGGAGTTTTTGCATATACTTCTATACCTATGCTCATCATGTTTTTAGGTGTTTTGCTGAACGGTGATAAGATTTCTTTAACACCATTTGAAACATTTTTGGTACGATCTGAGGTAAAGTTGTACATTTTGGAGTTGATTTTTTTAATAATTTTCATGTCTTCAAAGGTTGCTTTTAAATTACAGAAACTCCAAGCCATCGTGACTTTATTTTATTCTTTTCAATTAGCAACATTACCATTTATTGTTATGATGGTTGAAGGAATGTTTGATTTTCCAAGTAATAATAAAACGTTAGTTTATATTGGTTTAATAACGTTAGGGGCGCTTTGTACTCACATTGTAACTACAATTGATGTTTTTAAAAAGGCAAAACATGGAGGATATAAATCGGAAGGACCAGCCGTCTCATTTTTTACTAACGCAAAATTATATTTATCGATTGGAATGACAATTGGTGTAATGGTTCTACTTATATTAATTTTTTTAAATCTTAATTATACATTTAGCCAAATGGCAATTTATGTTGTACAAACAATAATATTATATACATTTGCTGTAGTATCAGCAGAATTCGTCCTGTTAGTGTATTGTCGCTTCAAATTCCCATCATTTAATATTACGTGGGAACAACATGAAAAGGAACGCCAAGAATTTATAGCAAATAGAAAAAGAATCAGAGAAAAAGAACAAAATAAAAATAAAAATTGAAATGAGATTTGTAAATGATAGTCATAAACTGTTTTTTTTATGTGCGTGGAAGAATCTATTTGTGAAGAAATAAATAAATCACTGTATAAGGGGTAGAGATTATGAAAGTTCAGTATAAAGCATTATCGCTTTTAAATTTAATAAGCATCACTCAAATAGTAAAAAAAGATGATTGGTTGTTACCAGCTATCGCACTTAGAAATCAAGTAGTTCATAACGATATATACCCAATAGGACCTGTTCTTTTTACGTATTCACCATTAGAGAATGAACCAGAATATGGTGAATATATGTATTGTGTCCCAGTAAATGTAAGGGTAAATATGGAAGAGGATTCACCGTATGAGTATATTGATGCAATTCTTATTGAAGAAGCACTTTGTGTTAGATTCTCAGATGAAGATGGTGATATTGAAGACGCTTATCGTGTTTTAAATGAATTTGCTGAACAGAATCATATGAAATTAGATAGTAGCTTTTATCACGTATGTTTAGATGTATATGGTGATATGTGGTTGGATATTTATGCTCCTATTATTGAAGTAGGTGAATTAGTGCGATGATAGTTGAGGAACAAAGCATTGCTTATACAAATGTTGTATCGAGAGAATATTTTTTTCACTATACTGATATGGAAAAAGTAATAGAAGATTTATTGACAGAAATTGCGCAAGCGAATTTAACGGTCAAAGGCCCAATGTTTTATGCCCTGAAAAATGTACCATCAGATGGAGATATGTTTATTGAATTATTTATGCCAGTATATGAGAGTAGTATTCCTAAATCAGAAACAATGAAGTTTCGAAGTTATTACTATGTTGATAACATGTTAATGAAAAGATATGCAGGAGATTTTGAAACATTAACAGAGTATGCATATGCTGAGATTCTTCAGTATATGGAAGATAATGAACTTGATATGATCTCACCTATTTACCATATTTTTAGTGGTGATGAAGAGTTACAGTATGTTGAAATAAAAATTGCAGTAGATACACAATAATAATTTAGTACACTTTTAATAATAAAGATATGAAAAGTAAAACCCTAATTTTAGTTTTGTTTTATAGAAGAATATAAAGGTATTCTTGAATTAAGAGTTCTAATTGTTGTTTTTAGTAGTAAGGGGCCTAGCCTACATATGTGGTTATTTTCAAAAGAAAAACCTTTGTACTTTCAGTAAGAGTGTGGGGATAAAACTGGGGGATTAATTGAACAGAAAATATTGGATAAAGTATCGGTGGATGATTGCATAATAGCTGTTGAAATGCTTGATATATTGTTTATATACCTAAATTGCAGAAGAACTTGCAGCGATTTTATATATTAGTAATAAAGAATTATCCCGAACGGTTGCTATGTTTGTTGGTACATTTGAAATTTTTGTACAGGTTTCAAACACAACAAAAGTTATTATCCAATGTATTCCGGTAGATGAAGAAATGGAAGAAGAAGTATTTTTGGATATGAAAGTGATTGATTTTAAATATAAGAAAAAATCCACTGACGAAGAGAAAGAAGAAATAGCAGAGTGGATGCTGGAATATAAAAAGATGTGTAAAACAATAGCAGAGCATTATGAAATAGCTTAAAAAGAATCATTATTATAATGTAAGAATATCTGAGATTAATAGAACCTTCTCTTCTGGTTAGAATGAGGAGGTTTTTTATTCTAAGATCTATATGTAATTGATTGAATAATTCGACATGAGATTTTTCAGTTGGATCAATCTGAATGGGTAGTAGTTACGTTCTGCAGTTCGCTCTGTTCTTATTTTGAAAGGACAATAGTATCTATCTATAAAGTGTTAGAATTTATAATGAAATATACAATGATTCTAATAATAATAATGTCCATATTTGTGATAATTGCTGCTGTTTATTTTAAAATATATGAGGGTATAGGGGCGGGTGTATTCCTCTTAATCTCGTCATTATTTGCATATTTGGTATTTTTTAAGAAAAGTAAAAATGCCTAAATCAATAGCGGAAATAAAAATCCAAAGATTAACAACTATAATACGTTATTTGAAGAGGGAAAGTTTTGTATATAGCATGAATGTATAACAGCAAGAAAACCTTCTCTTTTCGTTAAAATGAGAAGGTTTTTATTTTTAATCTACATGACTTAAATGAATGTGGTTAAAGGTGGGGCACTTGAATGCGGAAAATAAAAGAAGAAGATTTAGGTTTTTTTCAAATTACAAATAAAAACCGATTAAGTCCTGATGGTGTAATGGCCTTTTTAGTTGGAGTTTTTGTATACGCTTCATTACCGATGTTTTTTATTATTTTGGGTTTTTTACAACTTGGTTGGGAGGCTTATCCAAAATCTTTTGAACAAATATTTGTTTCTGTAGAGTTAGTATTATATATTCTGCAAATCCTTTTTTTGATTATCTATTCATTTCCGAAATTAAGATTTAAATTACAAAAGTTACAAGCCATTGTAATTGTGTTTAACTCGTTTCAGGTTGCAACGGTAGGGTATGCTTATGTATTAATTGAAGCGATATTTGGATATACTTGTGAAAATTTAACCGTATATTATATAGGTTTATTATTATTAGGAGCGATTACTACCCATATTGTAATTACAATCCATACTTTTAAAAAAGCAAAATATGGAGGCTATAAGTTGGAAGGGGAATCAGTCTCATTTTTTACTAATACAAAACTCTGGATGTTCATTGGAATGGTAATTTATATAGTTGTCCTATTGATATTGATCTTTGCAAGTATTCGTTTTGCGCTAAAACCGATGGTGTTTTATTTTTTACAAACAATTATATTATATGTATTTGCCGTTGCATCTGTAGAATTTGTCCTATTGGTGTATTGTCGTTTCAAATTCCCATCATTTAATATTACGTGGGAACAACATGAAAAGGATCGCCAAGAATTTATAGCAAATAGAAAAAGAATAAGGGAGAAAGAACAGAAGCAAAATAAAAACTGAAATGATAATAGTAATAGATTGTTTTTTATGGTGGAAGAATCTATTTGTGAAGAATTAAAACCTTGTATAAGGGGTAGTGATTATGAAAGTTCACTATAAAGTATTATCGTTTTTAAATTTAATAAGCATCACTCAAATTGTAAAAAGGACGATTGGTTGTTGTCAGCTATCGCATTTAGAAATTAATTGATTCATAGTGATATATACCCAAAAAGTAGTTAGAGGTGTGTAACTAGATGTGGAATATAAAAGAAGAAAATTTAGATAAATTTCGGATGACATGTAAACATAGATTAAGCCCTGAGGCTGCTTTAGGTTTTATGATAGGAACCATAGTATATGTTTCAGTTATGATGTTTTTTCTTATTGGTACTTTAGTAACCTTTAGTTGGGACTATTATACTACTTTCTTTGAGAAAACAATCGTTAGAATGGAACTTGTGCTATATAGCTTGCAAATAATTTTTTTAATTCTATATTCATTTCCAAAAGCTCGATTTAAATTTCAAAAGTTCCAAACGATTGTCATATTATTATATGCATTTCAATTAGGTACAATATTATTCACAGCTCTGATTCTTCCTGGAATGTCTGATTATACAATTGACCGAATTACATTAGTATATGTAGGTTTCTTATTTTTAGGAGCAGTGATTGTTCATATTGTGACAACGATTGATACGTTTAAACAAGCAAGTGAAGGTGCGCTTAGTATGAATGAAAGATCCGCTTCCTTTTTTAGTAAAACAAAAGAAACTATGATGAAAGTTGCTTCAATATACACATTAATCCTTCTTATTTTGATTTATTTTCACAATGATTATGCGTTTGATACTTTAATTGGATATGTAATAGGTACTTTTTTAATGTATACAGTAGCCATTGGGGCAGCAGAATTCCAACTATTGGCGTACTGTAGATTTAAATTTAAGTCATTTAATATGACGTGGGAAGAGGATGAGAGAATGCGAAAGCGAAATACAAAACCTAAAACGAAAAGTGAATAAGAATGTAATGGTAGTGAATGAAAATTATTTAAACTGTATAGAAGGTGAAAAGTCAGGATGTGGAATATAAAAGAGGAAGATTTAGAAGAATTTCGGATGACAAGCAGAAGGCGTTTAAGTCCTGAAGGTGCGAAGGGATTTATGCTAGGAACAATAATTATCGATTCATTAATGATGCTATTTATTATAGGAGCATTGGTGAAGTTTGGTTGGGGTTTTTATACTACTATGTTTGAAAAAACACTGGTTAGTATTGAACTTGTGTTGTATGGCTTGCAGATAATTTTTCTAATACTATATTCCTTTCCAAAAGCACGTTATAAATTTCAAAAGTTACAAACGCTCGTTGTATTATTATATGCATTTCAATTAGGAACAATTACATTTACAATGTTAGTTCTTCCTGGAATGACTGACTATTCAATTGATCGAATGACCTTAATTTGTGTAGGGTTATTATTTATAGGAGCAGTGATATTTCATATTGTGACAACAATTGATACGTTTAAACAAGCAAGTGAAGGTGCGTTTAGCATGGATGAGAGGTCTCGTTCATTTTTTAGTGAAACAAAAGGAAGAATGATAAAAGGTAGCATGATATATATATATCAGTTCTTCTTATAATCATTTATTTTCATAATGATTATAACTTTAATACATTAATTTTATATGTAGTAGGGACAATTTTAATGTATGCGGTGGCCATAGGTGCAGCTGAATTCCAACTTCTAGTGTACTGTAGATTCAAATTTAAATCATTTAATATGACATGGGAAGAGAATGAGAGAATGCGTGGAAGATTTCGAAAGCGAAATACAAAATCCAAAACGAAAAGCAAGTAAGGGTGCAATAGAATTTAAGTGTATGAGAATTATTTAAACTGTTTAGAAGGTGAAAAGTCAGGATGTGGAATATAAAAGAAGAAGATTTAGAAAAATTTAGAATGACATGTAAAGATCGTTTAAGCTCTGAGGGTGCTATGGTTTTCTTTATTGGAGGGATAGTTTATACTTCAGTATTTATGTTTTTTATTTTTATGGGGGGCTTGGAGTATTATAATACTTTCTTTGACAAAACAATTGTTAAAATTGAAATTGTTTTATATAGCTTACAATTCATCTTTTTAATTCTATATTCCTTTCCAAAAGCACGTTATAAATTTCAAAAGTTACAAACGCTCGTTGTATTATTATATGCATTTCAATTAGGTACAATAACATTTACAGCGTTAGTTCTTCCTGGAATGACTGACTATTCAATTGATCGAATGACTTTAATTTGTGTAGGGTTATTATTTATAGGAGCCGTTATCGTTCATATTGTGACAACAATTGATACGTTTAAGCAAGCAAGTGAAGGTGCATTTAGTATGGATGAGAGGTCTCAATCATTTTTTAGTGAAACAAAAGAAAGAATGATAAAAGGTAGCATGGTATATAACTTAGTCCTTCTAATAATCATTTATTTCCATAATGATTATGACTTTGATACGTTAATTTTGTATGTAGTAGGGACAATTGTAATGCATGCAGTAGCCATCGGAGCAGCTGAATTCCAGCTCTTAGTGTACTGTAGATTCAAATTCAAGTCATTTCATATAACGTGGGAAGAGAATGAGAGAATGCGTGGGAGAATTCGAAAGCGAAATAAGAAATTCAAAACGAAAAATAAATAATATATTAATAGAATTTTAGTGCGCGCAAAATAATTGAAACATATAGAAGGTGAAGAGCCAGGATGTGGAATATAAAAGAAGAAGATTTAGATAAGTTTAGGATGACATGTAATGATCGTTTAAGTCCTGAGGGGGCTACAGGATTTATGTTTGGAGGAATACTATTTAGTTCAATCACAATTTTTTCTATTGTTTTATCAGCTGGGTGGGATTACTGCATGCTTCTCTTTAATATAGGAATTGTTAAGTTAGAAGTATTGTTATATATTATACAAATAATTCTTTTCGTTTTTTATTCATTTCCGATAGCTCAATTTAAATTTCAAAAACTACAAACCCTTGTCGTATTATTATGTTCATTCCAATTGGCAACAATAGCTCCTATTGCTTTGACTGTTACCAAAATGGCTAATAATTCAATTGATTGGATTACAATACTGTATGCGGGTTTATTGCTTTTAGGAGCAGTAATTTTTCATATCGTAACAACAATAGATACATTTAAATTGGCAAGTGAAGGTGCGTTTAGTATGGATGAGAGGTCTGCTTCTTTCTTTAGTAAAACAAAAGGGAAGATGATGAAGTGGGCTACACTATACGCAGTAACTATTCTTATTTTGATATATTTTCATAACGATTATGGGTTTGATGATTTATTTATGTATGTAGTAGGGACCTTTTTAATGTATACGATAGCAATCGGTGCAGCTGAATTTCAGCTATTAGCATATTGCAGATTTAAATTTCCATCATTTAATAAAACGTGGGAGCAATATAAAAGAGAAACTCCAAGATATCAAAAGAAAAATAAAAAAAGTAAATCGAAACGTAAGGCATAAAGAAAGTGCGTATTGTAAGTTTTGATGATAGAAAAGTAATTATTTACAGGAGAGTATTTTAACTTCTAAAAGAAAATTTAATTATGTAAGGTGATTAAAGTGATTAGAAGGTTATCTGATCGAAAATGTAGAGTGGGTAGTGTGATGATGAAATGAACACAAAAAAGGTTTCTAAAATGATTACTATCATAATAACAATCAGCCTACTACAAGCATGTAGTTTTTTTGAAAAAAAGATAGAATATGAGCCATTTGTCAAAGCTTTGGATGAAGGTGATATGAAAAAGGTTATGTCTGCGAGTGATGATGGATATGCGTATGTGAAACAAAGAGGTATATATAGTACATATGAGCAAAAGGAAGATGGAGAGCACAGTAAAACAATCTATCAAACTTCGAAAGGCATATATAATACGAAAGATAAAAGTTTATATGGAAATACAACACAAGAAATTACCTCGGAAGTAGATAATAAAAATTATAAAGAAGAAGTTAATTATAGTACAAATATTAGTTATGAGAATGGACAGGTACAAAGTACGGATTCAAGTCTGGATGTTTCATACGTGAACCTAATTGTAGATCGTTTAAAAGGGATAGGGAAACTAAAGATGAAGCCAGGAGGTGATATAAAAAAGTTTGGTCAGCCTAGTACTGTTGGATATACACTAACTGAATCAGAGTTTCAAAATATTATTAATGATAAGTTGAAAATACAATATGATGAATATGGTGGTGGATCGATCGCACTGCATATTGAGTTTACAAAGGGCTCAGAGCAGATATTGGAAGTGAGTATTGTAGTGAATTATAAAAAGAGAAATGAAGAAGGAAAGTCAGTAGAACACATATCACAAATACACACATACTTTGATAGTCAACAAGGTAATAATCAGGACGCGAGACAGGAATATATTGATTTTAAAGCACAGTATAATAAGAAGCAGTAATATTAAAAAGAGCATTTGCACGTAATGATAATAGCGACATAAGTGGAATAAATGTTTCATAAATATAGTGGAAAGAATTTGAGGGTAAACGCCCCAATTGCTGGAGTAGGTGCAACAATTGGGGCGTTTATCTATCTAAATTTAGCTTGAATACATAACATGTTTTAGTTAGAGTATTGCTCCGCAAGTAGTTTTTCCATCTTCATAATAACGGTGTGAAGTTTTTGTGTAATCTGCTTTTATTGCTAAGTTACAACTATTTCCTCTTATAGAGTACTTCTTATTATCGATACATCGTCCACATGCCAATGTCTTTAAATCCTAGTCGTTTATAAATTCGTCCAGCAGCTGGATTGTTATAAAATAAACAAAGTGTTCGGCCTTCTTTTGTAAAGTCTTGAATCATTTTTTGTAATATGAGTGAAGCGTAGCCATTTCCGCGATAATTCGGGTGTGTACATACGCCAACAACCATAGCGGATAATGAATTTTCAGCGGAAGTAGAGGCGGATGCGATGATTACGCCGTCTTTTTCAATATAATAAGTACGTCCCGTATTTGTTTCGAGAGCTTGCCTTAACATTTTTTCTGATTCATGAGCAGTCGGGAATTCATCGATGCTACTTCTTAATTGCATAATTCGATCTACATCATCTATTGATGCAAGCTTAATCGTTTCATGAATAGGCGTGTCAGGTAAGCTGTTGCCATTTAGACATTCACAAAAATACATATCACTTTTGGCACCTAGTTGAATAGCAGGAGAAGTTTCAAATTTTTCTACGATAGTTGACTTGCCAGATAGTTTAAGCGGCATATATGAGGAAAGAAGCGTCTCATAATCAGATGTAACAAATGCTTCTTTACTATATGGTATGAATGCATCATGGAAGCGGAGTAAAATCGATTGTAATGTTCCATCCTCCTTAAATACTCCCCATAGTTCTTGGAAATCTGTATCATAACCGAAAGCCTCAATATCTCCAATAATAAATAAGTTAAGGGCTGCTTCTTCTTTTAGAAAGGAAAATACTTGTTCATGATCTTTCTTTATTAATTTTCGCATCATAACGAATCGACCTCTTTTTTTATTTTTCTAAATATTACAACTTAAGTTTTTTGAAATCAATATAAAATTTTATGTTTAGTTCACAAACTTTCGGAAAAACTAGGAAAGATATGACAAAGGAGGTTATGAACGGTGGATCATCCAATTCAAGGGTTAATGAAAGCAGCAATGGAAAATTTAAAAGAAATGGTTGATGTAAATACGATTGTTGGAGAGCCTGTTCAAACGGCTGACGGTGGTGTGGTGTTAACGGTTTCTAAAGTAGCGTTCGGTTTTGGAGCAGGAGGTTCTGATTTCCAAACGAATGATGGACAAAGAGCAAACGGTAACCCTGCATTTGGTGGCGGTAGCGCGGGTGGTGTTTCTATTACACCAGTAGCATTTCTTGTAGTGAATAAAGATGGAGTAAATATTCTGCATCTACAAAATGCGACACATTTAGCAGAAAAAATGATTGAATTAGCTCCACAAACAATTGATAAAATTCAATCGATGTTCCAAAAAGATGAAAAGAAAGAGGAAAATCATCATCCTCAAAACCCAGATGAAATCCTTTAAAAACACCTGCTCACGAGCAGGTGTTTTTTCTTGTAATCACTATGTAATAAAACACATGAAATTGTAAATAGTTTTTGAATTTTTTTCTATGTTTCTAAAATTTTTCATGTTAAAATATGCTATAGAATTGAAACATATAAAACGAAGGTGGCTAGGTGCTTTGTCTGGAGGATCTGACCAAGTAAAGAATATGATATATATTAATGGTAATCGTCGGGGTCATTGTTTTATTACATCAGGAATTACGTTTAAAGAGTTTGCAAGTAACATCCCTTCACCGCTTCATCAAGTGTTGCTTTTGAAGCATAACTTTGAATGGACAGATTTTCATTATCATACTTTATTTGAATATGTTGAGGAAGAAAATATACATAAGCTAATTCAAGCAGAGATTGATGAATTTGATGAATTTTGTTGGGTAGATTTTGATGATGCAAGCGATTTAGATGAATTAGAGCCAAAAGAAATTGCAGAGCTTTTATATTTGGCTCACAAAAAAGAACCACTTGCAAGAACATTCTTTCCGCTATTGAAAAATAGATTTGTTTATTTTTCACATGATGACGGATGGTACAACAAAGTGTATTATCGTAGAATTGCTGACTTTGTAGGGATGTTAAGTAAAGTCATTCCTTATAAACTCGGTGCTTTTGGTAAGAAACGTTTTTCTTTGTTCCAAAAATCAAAAATTTTCCCAGCAATTTCGAAAGAAGTGATCATGGGGCTTCTTCCATTAATGGAGGATGGTCTTTATATTGATCTAGCAGGGAAAATTGAGTCAAGAAGAGGTCTTGAAATTCCGGTATATGTAGTTGGTTCGTATGAAAGTACGGATGAGGTGCTAGATAATATCGATGAATTGAAAGAAGAAGCAACAGAGACAGGCTGGCTTATTTTTGATAAGAAAGAACAAGAATGGCAATGGGTTGTGGACTAAGAAAACTTGGCGCATGAAGTCAAGTTTTCTTGTCATTTGAAAGGAGTACAAATGAAGAAATATTATACAATTGTGGGTATTGTAAGTATTATTCTCGTAGCGATTTTACTTATTACTTGTCCGAAAGAATCGGATTTTAAAGTATATGTAGAGGATAAGTATGCATTGAAATGTGATGAGAGTAGTTTTGAATGCACACAAAATGTAGATGGTAAAAAAGAAAAATTACAATTTGAAAGTACAGATGCACGAAATGGCGTATTCTTTATGACTGCAAAGCAAACATTTAAAACAGAAGCTGGTGTTACGAAAGAATATAGCGGAGTAGGAATGTTTGGTACATTTCTTTTTGTTTCAGAGAAGACTTTCTAGTAATGGAAGGTCTTTTTCTTATGCTTATGTTCATATAGATGAAGTAAGACAAGCATAGGAGGGATAGTAATGAAGAATACATGTATCGTTTGCGGTGGTGAGGAGTTTTTTTCCTCAACTTTGTATGCACGTACGAAACAAGATTGGGCATATGCGCCAAACATGTACCGTTTTGAAAAGGTGTTTATTGAACATAGGGATGAAGAAAATTATCCAGTGTTTCAAGAAATTACAGCGAAACATTGCTGTGGATGCGGTCATATTATGTTGTATCACGAATGAACACACCAAGTATAACTTGGTGTGTTTTTTTAAAACGCTGACAAAGAAAGCGGATAGAGTAAAGTAAATAAAACGGAAAAACTACCAAAACCAATTGCTGTATATCCAAGTGTTCTTGCTCCGAAATTGACAGCTAATAAGCCGACTAAAATCGCAAGAGAGCCGAGTGTAACTGGATAAAATGCAATTGAGAAAAGCGAAAGAAATAAAGCGACATAGCCTACCATTGCACCGGTGTTTGTACCTTCTATTTCATTTGCAATTTCTTTACGCTTATGTCTAATTGGTATGCCAGCTGGTGATATTTCAGCTGCATACTCTTCGTGTTTTTCACCACTTTTAAAATGATGATTTCTCTTTCTTCGCATGTACATCCCTCTCTTTCAATTGGGTGTACCTATAGTATCTTACACAAAGAGAAGAACATGAGTATGAGTTAAACCCAAGTAAAGAAAAAATTGGAGAATAAAGATTCCGTTATTAGCTTGTACATCTCCTAATGAAGATAAACAGGAATTTTGGAAAATGATGTAGAATGAAATGAATGATAAAACGTGAAGGCAGGGGAATGTATGACGAAATTTAATTGGCATGAATCAGCAGAGAAAAAATGGGATAGTAGTGCAGAATTTTGGAATCAAAATAGTCAAGAGATGTGGGACAGCGGGAGTAGGAGTACAATTATTCCGTTTTTTGAACAGTATGTGAAGAAAGAAGCTCAGGTGCTCGATGTTGGTTGTGGGGATGGATATGGTACATATAAATTAAGTCGCGCGGGCTATAAAGCAGTTGGAGTAGATTTATCAGAAGTGATGATTCAAAAAGGGAAGGAGCGTGGAGAAGGACCGAATTTATCTTTTATAAAAGGGGATCTTTCTTCCTTACCATTTGAAAATGAGCAATTTGAATCAATTATGGCAATAAATTCTTTAGAATGGACCGAGGAACCATTACGAGCATTAAATGAGATAAAGCGCGTTTTAAAAAGAGATGGGTATGCATGTATTGCAATTTTAGGACCGACAGCAAAGCCTCGAGAGAACAGTTATCCTCGTTTATATGGCAAAGACGTTGTTTGTAATACGATGATGCCTTGGGAGTTTGAACAGTTAGCGAAAGAACAAGGTTTTGAAGCTGTAGATGGCATCGGTGTATATAAGCGCGGAGTAAATGAGAAGATGCTAGGTCAACTACCTATCGAGTTACAACAATCGTTAACATTCTTATGGGTATTTATGTTAAAAAACGCATAAAGAAATGAAAGAATTTTTAGGGGGTAAATAAGTGCAGAAAATACAAAAAACTGATACAATATCATCAGAACCAATTAAAGGGGGACTAGGGTATATGACAACTACTACAACAGTTAAATCCGATATTGAAATCGCGCAAGAAGCGAGTATGAAGAAGATTCAAGAAATTGCAGCTGAATTAAATATTTTAGAAGATGAATTAGAGCCATACGGGCATTATAAAGGTAAGTTATCTCTTGATATTTTTAAGCGCTTACAGGATGAGAAAGACGGTAAAGTTGTTTTAGTAACAGCGATTAACCCAACTCCAGCTGGAGAAGGTAAATCAACAGTAACAGTTGGTTTAGGTCAAGCTTTTAATAAAATTGGTAAGAAAACAGTAATTGCACTTCGCGAACCATCTCTTGGACCAACGATGGGACTAAAAGGCGGGGCAGCAGGTGGCGGTTTTTCACAGGTTGTACCTATGGAAGACATTAACCTTCACTTTACTGGAGATATTCATGCGATCACAACTGCTAATAACGCGTTAGCGGCGTTTATTGATAATCATATCCAACAAGGAAACACACTTGGAATTGATACGCGTAAAATCGTTTGGAAACGCTGTGTTGACTTAAATGATCGTGCCCTACGTAACGTAGTAATTGGTCTTGGTGGACCAGTTCAAGGTGTACCACGTGAAGACGGTTTTGATATTACAGTAGCATCTGAAATTATGGCCGTATTCTGCCTTGCAACAGATATTCAAGATTTAAAAGCTCGTCTATCTCGCATCGTAGTTGCTTATAACTTTGCAAATCAACCTGTAACGGTTAAAGATTTAGGTGTAGAAGGTGCGTTAACATTATTATTAAAAGACGCATTAAAACCAAACTTAGTGCAAACGTTAGAAAATACACCAGCTATCATTCACGGTGGACCATTTGCGAATATCGCTCACGGTTGTAACAGTGTTATCGCTACAACAATGGCCGCAAAATTAGGTGATTATGTTATTACAGAAGCTGGATTCGGTGCTGATTTAGGTGCAGAGAAGTTTTTAGATATTAAAGCTCGTGCAGCCGGCATTAAACCAGAAGCAGTTGTTATTGTTGCAACTATTCGTGCGCTTAAAATGCATGGTGGCGTAGCAAAAGATCAATTAAAAGAAGAAAATGTAGATGCATTAGCAAAAGGTATGGAAAACTTACAGAAGCATGTTGAAACAATTCAAAGCTTCGGTGTGCCTTTCGTAATTGCAATTAATAAATTTATTACAGATACAGATGCAGAAGTTGCATACTTACAAGATTGGTGCAATGAGCGTGACTATGCAGTATCCTTAACGGAAGTTTGGGAGAAGGGTGGCCAAGGCGGAGTTGACCTTGCTGAAAAAGTATTAAAAGAAATTGAAAAAGGTGAGAACAACTACGCACCACTTTATGAATTAGAATTACCATTAGAAGAAAAAATCCGTACAATTGCTCAAAAAGTGTATGGTGCAAAAGATATTGAATTTGCTCCGAAAGCACGTAAGCAATTAGCTCAATATGAAGGAGAAGGATGGAGTAACCTACCAATTTGTATGGCTAAAACACAATACTCTCTTTCTGACGATGCAACAAAATTAGGTCGTCCGTCTGACTTTATCGTTACAATTCGTGAGCTAAAACCATCAATTGGTGCAGGGTTTATCGTTGCGTTAACAGGAACAATGTTAACAATGCCGGGCCTTCCAAAACAGCCAGCAGCACTACAAATGGATGTAAATGAAGATGGAAAAGCAGTAGGTTTATTCTAAAAGGTTGTAATTCATCTCGTTTATCTGTAAACTATATATACATCAAGTGGCGCCTTTCCATCGAAAGGCGCCTGTTTTTTGGAGGAAATTATGTTTGATCCAACTGCTTTTGATAATTTAAAAGTAATCGTAGAAGGTGCTGTTTATGATTTTGATTTACATGGAGATATTCTTGTGACAGATCGAAAAGATATGATGGACCTTGCCTCATTAAGTCGTATATACCATATTTCGTTTCAATTAACAGAACCGTTCGAACCGGTAGTAAAAGCAACATTTTCACTATCTGTAGATGCAAAGAACTTGTCTGGTGAAATATTGGAAGTACCACAATTTACACCAGGTTGTGAAATGAAGTTAGCATTTTCATTCCCGATAGAAAAGCCAGAGGTAGTGTGTGAAGAAATTGAAAATTTCATGCATTCTATATGGGGAAAAGAAAGAATGATTACGCAGAAAATTTCATACGAATATAATAAGCAAGCGATTTCATATCATAATAAGGTAGAGGTTATATTTCAAAAAGCGATTACAGAAGACCATGTTGATGATTTAATAGCTATTATTTCACACATGATAGAAACGGTGCGAACAATACAACATTTTCTTCAAAAATAGAGATAAAGGAGAAAAACAAATGATAAAAGATATGCAACCATTTTTACAACAAGCTTGGGAGAAGGCTGGTTTTAAAGAATTAACTGAAATTCAAAAACAAGCGATTCCAACTATTTTAGAAGGACAAGACGTTATAGCTGAATCTCCAACTGGAACAGGAAAAACATTAGCGTACTTATTACCCCTTTTACATAAAATTAATCCTGAAGTAAAACAACCACAAGTTGTTGTTTTAGCGCCAACACGTGAGCTTGTAATGCAAATTCACGAAGAGGTTCAAAAGTTTACAGCAGGGACTGAAATTTCAGGGGCATCTTTAATTGGTGGTGCAGATATTAAGCGCCAAGTTGAAAAATTAAAGAAACATCCGAGAGTAATTGTCGGTTCACCAGGACGTATTTTAGAATTAATTCGAATGAAAAAGCTAAAGATGCATGAAGTGAAAACGATTGTATTTGATGAGTTTGATCAAATTGTAAAACAAAAGATGATGGGCGCAGTACAAGATGTAATTAAATCTACAATGCGAGATCGTCAATTAGTATTCTTCTCGGCGACAATTACAAAAGCGGCAGAAGATGCTGCACGTGATTTAGCAGTTGAACCACAATTAGTACGTATAACACGTGCAGAGTCAAAAAGCTTAGTTGAGCATACGTATATCATTTGTGAGCGACGCGAAAAAAATGATTACGTAAGAAGAATTATGCATATGGGCGATGTAAAAGCAGTTGCTTTCTTAAATGACCCATTCCGTTTAGATGAAATTACTCAGAAATTGCAATTCCGTAAAATGAAAGCAGCAGCTCTTCATGCAGAGGCAAGTAAGCAAGAGCGTGAAGCAACGATGCGTGCTTTCCGCGGTGGGAAATTAGAAATTCTACTTGCTACTGATATTGCAGCACGCGGTATTGATATCGATGATTTAACACATGTAATCCACTTGGAGTTACCAGACACAGTCGACCAATATATACACCGCTCAGGACGTACAGGACGTATGGGTAAAGAAGGAACAGTCGTTTCTCTTGTAACACAACAAGAAGAGCGTAAATTACTTCAATTTGCAAAAAAACTAGGCATCGTATTTACGAAGCAAGAAATGTTCAACGGATCATTTGTAGAAACGAAACCGAAAGCACCAAAGAAAAAGAAACCAGCATTTACTGGGAAGAAAAAGCCTAGATAAATAATGGGGAAGGCGTAACTACTAGTAGTTGCGTCTTTTTTGTTTGTAATTGAATGAAAAAGGAATAATAATAGTACCTGTAGAAACCTACATAGAATATTAAAACCATTAGGGGGAAAAACAATGATTCATAAAGTCGGACAAATTATGTTATATGTAAATAATCAAGATGAGGCAGTACATTTTTGGACGGAAAAGGTAGGGTTTCATGTAGTTGCAGAGGAAGATAACAAGCAAGGAATGAGATGGATTGAAATTGCTCCGAATAGCGGTGCAGAAACGAGCATTATATTACATAATAAAGAAGTTATTTCTAAGATGAGCCCAGAATTAAATCTTGGTACACCGTCCCTAATGTTCTTCTCAGAAAATCTTGATCAACTATATACAGATTTAAAAAATAAAAATGTTACTGTTGGCGAAATGGTAACTATGCCTTCTGGTAAAGTGTTTAACTTTGCTGATAGTGAAGGCAATTATTTTGCGGTTATGGAAAAGAACAAATAATAATATTGCTATGTGAAAATCCCCCTCAAATATATTGAGGGGGATTACATGTTTGAAGTGGATTTTTCATTAGAGAGTTGATTAATATAAAATACGCCTTTTTTAATAGCTGTCTCAATATAACCAATGATTTGATTAAACGTAAATACTTGTAAGTCTTCATGTAAATGTTGCTCTGGATACAACATATCTTCAAAAAGATACTTTCGAAAAGCTAAAACGTTTTCTTTAGAAACCTCTTCAATATCTATAATGTGAGCCTCTTGATTGAGAAGAGAGAAGAGCCGTTGTTCTTTATCGTAATGATAAAGTAATTTTGCGTTCAATAATTTAAAGTCGTTGTAGTACATAGGCGCGATAGTTTCGTCATTTTCGATTCTGTTTTTAAGCCAAGGTAGAAAAAAGCCGCTTAGCCAATTATCATCGGCAATGAGGTGGGTGCAATAGCCTAGGAGAAAAGGGGACTCCATATAATCTTTATATTTATGAATAAATGATTCATAATCAATTCGTCTCGTATAGTCTTTTGTTGAGCCAGCGTAAAAATGTGAGGTGACTTTTTCTATCTTTGAATGCACAGCATCGGGGGCTACGCCTCCAAGTATAAAAGAAGTTTTATCTTGAATAGATAATTTCTCGGCAATCCTGTTAGCGATAATAGCATGCATAATTCGTGATCCCATGAATGACACCTCGGTTTCAAGTATTCATTTCAGGAAGGGGACTGAACAGTTAGTATTACTTTCCCTGTACTTTTTCTACTTTCGACCCATTCATGTGCTTTCCCTGCATCTTGAAGTGGAAAAGATTTCGCAGCTTTCATTTTCAGACGGCCATCACGTAAATAACGGAAAACTTCATTTGCAGTTTTTTGGAGTAGTTCAGGACGTTTTTTTCGTGTAGTACCAAAGCTAAAACCGAGTATAGAGCGGCAACTTGCGTGTAAATCTTTCGTTTGCGACAACGTATTCTGCGTAAGATCCATTTTGAGGAAAAGCAATGACACGTTGTCCAGGATAAATATTTTTCACTTGAGAACCGACACGTTCTACAATACCAGCGGCATCTATCCCTGGTATAAAAGGTAGTGCTGTATTTCCTTTTTTACCATAACGGGATTTAATATCGGCGAAATTTATACTAGTAGCAACAACGCGAATCAAAACTTGATCTTCTGAAATAGTCGGCATATCCACATCTGTATATTTCATCACTTCAGGACCACCGAACGACGTTACAACGATAGCTTTCATTATATATCCTCCTAAATTTGATTATATAAATCATTTTAAATCGTCATTAGAAATTGGAAAATTATATAATAGTTATGTGTGATTATAAGTGAAGCTTATGAACTGATTGAATCATTATATTAATTTATATAAAAAAACTTTTGAAAAATCGAACGAAATATCAATTACTTGCCAATATAAAGTGTAAGACAAAGGAGGGAAGGTAAATGAAGGATGAAACATTGTATACAAATTTAATCCAATTAACTTTATCAGGCAATAAAGAGGCGTATAGCGAATTGTATGATAAAACGATTCAAGAAGTATATAAAACAGCACATTTTTTAATAGGTGATAAAACGGATGTAGATGATGTCGTTCAAGAAATATACATACAGCTATATGAATCGCTTCGTAAGTATGATAGCGAGAAGCCATTTCGCCCTTGGCTAATTGGACTTACGATTAAACAAATTCACTCTTATAGAAGAAAGAGGTGGATGCGATTACGAATTATAAAAAAAGCAGAAGTGCAAAGAAAACCAGTACAAATTGATTTTTCTAACGATGTTGTAAGTAAAATATCAAACCAAAAACTAATCGAACTCATTCATAAATTACCGTATAAATTGAAACAAGTTATTATCTTAAGATACTTACACGATTATTCACAAGAAGAAGTAGCACACATATTACATATTCCAATTGGTACTGTGAAATCTAGAATTCACGCGGCATTAAAAAAACTACGTCAAAAAGAACAAGTAGAAGAAATCTTTTTAGGAGAGGTAGGGAATGTGAAATGAGCTTAGATTGTAGAGTTAGAGAATCTATACAAGAAGAAGCGAAGGGGATTATTGCCCCGCCGGAGTTAAAAGAAAAAGTAATTGTCCAAATAAAAATGAAGAGCGGGGGAAGTAAAAGGAAGAAGCGCCTTATCGCAGGAGTACTTGTAGCAGCATTTTTAATCCCGACGACTGGTTTTGCGTATCAATCTATTATGGCGGATGGTATATACGGATCTTTTGAGAATGTAAAAAAACACGCCGGAGCGATGACATTAGAAGCGTATATGCGTTTTAATGCAAAGTTATCGGAAGCGAAAGATGAAATGGGTGCGAAGGAATATGAAGAGTTTACAAAAGAACTAAAAAAATTAACAAATGCAAAGCTTGCGTACGGAGATTCGAACGGTAATATTGATTATGATCAATTATCACCAGCAAAAAGAGAAGAAATGAAAAAGGTAAGTATGGGCCTGCAACCATACTTTGATAAATTAAATGGTCATAAATCTAGTAAAGAAGTATTAACACAAGAAGAGTTTGATCGCTATATGGAAGCTTTAATGACGCATGAAATAGTGCGAGTGAAGACAAAATCAACTGGTGGAATGAAAGTAGAAGAAATACCTGAGGCGTACAAAGAAAGATTTATTAAAGCGGAGCAGTTTATGGAGTATGTAGATGAAAAGGTGCGATAAGTAAAAAAGCTCATAGCTTTAGCTTTGAGCTTTTCTTATTGAAACGTAAATATATTAGCCACCTATTCCTTTTGCTAGTAATAAGAAATATACAAATACTAGTATTACTCCATTTAATGCCGTACCAACTATTCCGAATAACCAATTTTTTGATGCGATTGCAAAAAAAATTCCGAGTAATGAAAGTATGCCTAAAATCGCAATAATTACAGTTAAATTTGCATTAGGTCCTCTTAAAATAAAGAAGGAACATATACTTGCGAGAAACGTTAGAAACGAGAAAGTCCCTAATTTATACATAATAAGTCTCCTCTGGATAAAATGCATTTTGATCTAAATACAACCAATTTAATTTTAACATAATTCCCCTTTTTGTTTATATCGGCTTTTACAAGTAATATTAGATTTATAAACAAACTGACCTAATTAGCAACACTTAAAAAATGGTTATCAATTATATTTTTTCATCGTTGCATTGTCCTTTTGTATAAAACAATCTAATAGTGAATAACCAGCTATTAAACTAATTATCGTAACAAAAGTTGTATTTATAAGAATAATATTAGCTAAATATGGTAGGTACGCACCAACTGGTGAAAAGAGTAGAGCTGGAGAAAAGGAAATGAATAGCGTCGGCAACGTAATCGCGATAAATTTATCCGGTTGAAAGTGCCAGTTTTGTTTACTCGTTTCGCGATTAATGGATTGAAGGAATCGTAATAAAATGCCAACGATAAGAGGGAAGAGTGTAAAGTAGAATAATCTTGGATATACGTTAAAGTTCACCTGCGCATCTGTATCTAAATAAAATTGAATTTTCACTCCGACAAATAATAATAAGACGATAAATAATGTGAAGCAGAGGTATAGCATCACTTTTTGCATTGCATTCCACCATCCTTTACTCAAAATATATTCAAAGAAAAAAGAGATATACAATAACTACTGTTGTATATCTCTTCTTTTACGGTTATTTAATAGTGGAGTTTGCTTTTTCTTGCTTCGTGAAATAATCTATAATGCCCATCGCACTAATTTCTATATCTAGATGTAAAATGTTATAAACGGAATGATCTGATGGAACATGTAACTTTGTAAGGTGAGAAGAGATCTTATCCATTAATACAGTTTGTAAAGCTTTAGTCGCTTCGTCGAAATCATTATACTGTTCAAAGACCTCTTTACCAGTATGAACGAAAATAGGTAACCAATGTTCAAGCTGGTTATATACTTCTGTAACATTGGATGATGCACCGTAATGACCGAAATAAATAGTATCTACATTCATACTTTGAATATGATTTTTAGAAGCAATCATCGCATCTGGTTGGAATTGTGAAGGGGACGTTGATGGTAAATATAGTTCTACACCAAGGTCTGCGAGTTCTCTATAATAAATTCCGATTGTATCGCCAGTAAAAATGCCGTTTGTTAATGAATCGTGAATGCTAATATGGTGCTTAGCATGCCCCGGTGTATCGTAAAAAGTAAGTGTAAGGTCTTCGGCAATTTTTAACGTATCACCATGTTGTACAATACGAACACGTTCTTCTTCAATAGGAAGAATTGGATCAAATAGTTTATCGAAATCTTCTTTGTATACAGCTTTTGCGCCTAAAATAAGTTTTGTTGGATCAATCATATGACGAGCACCGCGAGAATGCACATATAAAGTAGCGTTTGGACACTTCTCCATCATTAAACCAGCAGCCCCAGCGTGATCTAAATGAACATGTGTAACGATAATGTTTTTTACATCGTTTAAATCAATATGTAATTGTTGTAAGCCGTTTAAAATATACGGAAGAGAAGGGGCTGCACAAGTTTCAATTAAAGTAATATCGTCACCTAATAAAACGTACGTACCAGTTCGTTCATTGTGTTGTAAATCAAAATCATCAATAAGATATAGGTGTGAAGATAACTGCTCTACTTTTTTCATCGTTACCACTCCTTAGTTACTGTATGTTTCTATTATACGCTAAAATAGAAAAAGGCAGAAAACGAAAGCTCGTCTTCTGCCTTTTTAAAGTGTTGTTATTTCATTTGTTCTTTATTGATAGACATAACGAACAGTCCAACTATGCCACCAACGATTGGAAGCATAATCTCTCCTGCTAAATTAAAGTAGGAGCTTAAAAATAAACCATTTACATCGATTACCCAGCCAATCACATACAATAACATCATATATAGTACGAAATAAAACTCGCGATTTGAAATCGTTTCATGTTGTGCAGTTTTCATAATGAACACCATCCTTTTCTTTTATAATGGAATATAAACTGTCACATTTTGTTCACAATTCAATTGTAAAACTTTCCATCATAAAAGTCTAGTAGTCTGTGTCGAATTTTCGAACAAAAACAAAGCGCTATCATCTGGGGGTGTAAGTACGTAATAAGAGCTGTATATTCACAAATGTAGTATAGTATAAACATAGAATGATAGTGAAGAGAGGGATAAGGATAATGACAGTTTATGATTTTTCAGCTAAAACGATAATAGGAGAAGAAAAATCGTTAAAAGATTACGAAGGAAAAGCACTTCTTATTGTAAATGTAGCTAGCAAGTGTGGTTTTACACCGCAATATAAAGGTTTACAAGAAGTATATGATAAATATAAAGACCAAGGACTAGAAATACTCGGTTTCCCTTGTAACCAATTCGGAGGACAAGAACCAGGTACAGAAGCAGATATTACTAGTTTTTGTGAGTTAAACTATGGTGTAAACTTCCCGATGTTTGCAAAGGTTGATGTAAAAGGTGATAAGGCTCATCCTCTGTATACATATATGACAGAACAGGCCCCAGGTTTACTCGGTATGAAAGCAGTGAAATGGAACTTTACTAAGTTTCTAATCGGAAAAGACGGGAAAGTAGTAGGGCGTTTTGCGCCGCAGACGAAGCCGGTAGATTTAGAGGTTGAGATTGAGAAGGTACTTGGGGAATAACTAGGAATTTCACTTTATTAAAAAACGCCTCAAAGAACTACATTGTTCTTTGAGGCGTTTTCTTTCAACTCACATTATCAAGATTAAATCACTGAATGGAAGTCATTTGATTTTGGCGGAGAAGCTGCTTTTTTCATAAGAACTTCCCATAAGTGTACAGATTTCTTCCATTCTGCTGCGGCCTGTCCTTTTTGATACATAGCATTCTCATAACTGAAAGTAAGTTGTTGCATATGAGCCGAGTTGTAAAGTGTATCGATATGGAGAGCATATTCTCGGAATGTTTGACTTTCTCCTCGTCGTATACCAATTCTCGCAAATTGTTTTAAAAGTGCATCGTAAGCTTTTGTATAAACAGCATCGTCTTTTCGATATTTATAGAAAAGAATAATAAAAAATGTAATCCACTTCATTCTAGTGGTGAAGAGAATGTATCCTATAATACTAATCGGTATCGTAGAGATGAATACGTACCACCAAGAAAATCCATTTTTCGAATTTGGAATCTTTTTAGTAGAAGATTCCTCTGTATCTTCTATTAAACTTTTGAGCTTTGCTTCATTGTTTCTCTGGTGCATTTGCGTGTTTTGAGAATTAGTTTCTTCGCTATTTTGTAAAGTAGGAGCAGGAGTATTATTTGTAAAAGTATAGGGATTAGTAAATCCTTTTGTTGGTTCGAATGGAATCCATCCGTATCCTGGGAAATATACTTCGACCCAAGAGTGTGCGTTATCGTTCGCGATTTTATAAACATCCTCACCTTCTGCACCAACTAGTGTGTTATCAAGAGTTCCTTCTGTATAACCTTTTACCCAACGAGCAGGAATCCCAGCAGAACGAAGTAACACAATCATAGATGTCGAAAAATTATTACAGTAGCCGCTTTTTGTATCGAAAAGGAATTGATCAACATAATCTTGGTTTTTGGTAGGGAACGAGACATTCATTGTTTCATATACGAAAGAATGGTCGGTGAAGTAGTTTTCAATAGCCAGTACTTTATCATATCGGTTGTCTTTATCATTTGTTAGATTAATAGCTAAGTCTCTTACTCGCTGCGGTAATGATTCGGGAAGTTGCGTGTACTTTGTCATAAAATAAGGACTTGTTTCATGACCTTCATTCGTGTTTACAGCTTTCAAGTTTTCTATGGAAAACTCCGGGATCTCATATGTTACTTTATATGAATTTAAAGTAGTAGAAGAGTCTCCATCCATCGTATAGATTTTTTCTGAAAAGGGGTCAACACTGTAGGATACATTAGATGAAGCCTCGACAGATACTAATCCTGCTGGATAGGTAAGGTGAGGATAACTTTTTTGCATGGTGATTGTTGCCTCAGTGGCCTCCGTTTTTGTATGTTGTTCGTACCAGCTCACGACGTCGTTTTTATTTTTAAAAGAAACCTTTTTTTGATTTTCAGAAACTTCCCAGCCTTTTCCTGTATAAAAATCTTTCGTTTCGACTCTCCAATATTGTTTGTTTTGCGTTTGTGCTGTGAAAACAATTGTCGGATCTGCCTTAAAAGGACCGCCTAATCGCGAATCATCTAAACCATACCCAATTTTAGAAACTTCTTGTTTTTTACTTGCTTCGGATGTGTTGAATTTTAAAAAATCCATTGGGTTTGGCCATTGAGGGCCAAATTTTGGAGCGAAGTATGCGATCGTTGCTGACAATACAATAAATATTGTAAGAGGTCTAAGTAATTTTGAGATTTCTCTAGCAAAATTTTGTAGGTGTTCCATCTCTTTTATTCGTTCTATGCGAAGAAGACTAAGCATAAAAAAGCCGATGACAATAGTACGAATAATAGCATAGTTTGCATTGTATAAATGTAAGTTATGAAAAATGGTGATATAAATAATAGTCAATATAAGAAATAACAACCCACGTTTTTTATGAATCATCCAAAAAGAGATGAAAGCACTCAAAAACCAAAAGGATAAAAAAAATAAAAGTGTTGGAAAAACTGGAGAAATATCTAGCAAATTCCCCTGAAATAACAAGGAGGAATTTCGAGAAATATCAGTGAAAAATTTCGTTAGCCAAGATGGATTTATAAAAGCATTTTTATAATATAGGAAATGAATGATGAATAAAATCGTGACGATCTTTATTGGAATCTGCCATTTTATTTGAAAAAAAGAGAGAGTGAAGCAAATCCCTATAAATATTACGAAAACATCTAATCTACCTACGTTTGTAATACCTACGAGGGGCCTTAGCCATTCTAGTAAAAGTAGAAATGCGCATGCATGCATGAAAAATCTAGTCATATCCCATTGTTTTTTTTCCTGTAATGTTATCATTTGCTCACCTCAAAAAACACGTTTGTATACTGGTTTCCATAAACCACATTTACAAATATTTGTCGTTTTTGTAGAGTTTCTAGAATACTGAGTTCTCGGTGTGAGAGTTGATTTGCTTTTTCTTTTACGACAAACACCATTAATTTTCTATTTTTTATAGCAGCAAAGTCAGCCGCCTTTTGAATATCGGGAGAAAGATCGCTTGTCACGAGTATAATCGTGACGGGCTCATAAATTTTTCTTAATTCCATTTCTACACTCCGGGAGAGCGGGAATACACTATCTGCTTGTACTTTCGCTAAATGACAAAAGATTTGATGCAACTGACTATCCCCATTGTCTAAAGGGAAAAAAGTTCGTTCTTTTCCGATAGATACGAATGACGCCGGTGAATTTTGCTTCAAGACAGACCTGACAATAGAGGCAGTAAATGTGACGACTGATTCGAATAGAGGGGATGGGGTTCTGTCCATGAATATCATAATATTATGGCTGCGCTGTTGTTCAAACTCTTTCGTCATAATGTTGTTTGTTCGTGCAGTTGCTTTCCAATCAATCCATGAAAAGCGGTCACCAGGTTTATAGTCTCTCACACCGACAGAAATGGTAGAGTCTTTTACTAAATTTATATTTGCTGAAAGTGCTCCTTGTTCGAAATGATTTTCCATTTGTCGATATGTTATATCTACATACTGAGGGTAGACTAAAAATGTATCTGGAACTGAAAAAGTTACTTCTTTCTCCATCATACCGAATAGATCACCAGTTTTGACACGTACGCTTGAAAAAGTGTGCTCTCCTCTAGGTATTGTGTCAATTGCATATTGAAACGAAATATTTCGTTTCAATCCTGGAAAGAGTATTGCCTTATTTACTTTCGTTTGTTTACAATTTGTGAATTGTAATGGCAGTTCATCTTCTATAATTAAATAAAGTAAGGGAAATGGAAAACTTCTTTTTATTGTAATCGTGCTTAAAAATGGTTCTCCTGCTACATATTCGTCTTGATTTGTTCTTCGTTTTACCTCGGCGTTCCGTAAAGCAAAGAAGGGAAGCAATAGTGAATAAAGGCCAATAGGAATCGCACTGTAAAACAAAAACCAACTTACAAATCCTCCTTGAAGCATAGCGTATACAAATGTTAAGACTAGGCATAACGGAATGAGTGATAACTTAATAAAATGATAGAGTGCTCGTAGTATCCGTTTCATTAAAGGTTCATCTTCCTTTGAGTAGGTACGGTAGTTCGCGCAACGATTTTTGCGATAACTTGTTCTCCTGTTATTCCTTCAAATTTTGCCTCCATTTTTAGAATGAGTCTGTGAGCTAACACGTAGGGAGCTAAAAATTTAACATCGTCGGGAATAACATAATTTCTGCCATGGATGAATGCATAAGCTTGTGAAGCTTTCATTAAAGCAATCGAGCCACGCGGACTTGCACCAAGCTGTATAGAACTATAAGAACGAGTCTGACTAACAAGCTTTACAATGTAATGCTTGATTGCTTTGTCCATGCTTATTTCCCGTACGCTCTGTTGTAAATAAAGTAATTCTTCTATTGTTGTAATAGCTTGTAAATGGGAGAGGGGATTTGTTTTTTCCATCCTGTTTAAAATTTCAAATTCTTCTTCTGGTGTAGGATATCCCATTTTTAGCTTCAATAAGAAACGATCGAGCTGTGCTTCTGGTAAAGGATATGTTCCCTCATATTCGACCGGATTTTGTGTAGCCATTACAAAGAACGGTTTTGGTAACGGTCTTGTCATGCCATCTATTGTAATATTGCCTTCTTCCATACTTTCAAGTAAGGCAGACTGTGTTTTTGGAGATGTACGATTAATTTCATCAGCAAGTATAAAATTCCCCATGATTGGTCCAGGCTTGAATTCAAATTGGAGCTCTTTCGGATTATAAATAGAAACACCTGTTACATCTGACGGCAGTAAATCAGGTGTGAATTGAATGCGCTTGTAATCAGCATCAATGGATTTAGAAAGAGCACGTACTAACATTGTTTTCCCAACGCCAGGAACATCTTCTAATAGTACATGACCTTCAGCTAAGAGAGCTGTCAAAGCTAAAATCGTTTCTTTTCTTTTTCCGACCATTAATTTTTCAATATTGTTAATTATTTTTTCTATAATGGGATGTAATGAATCAAGCTGGTGCATCGTAATCCTCCTAATGTTATTATCGTTTGCTAATCTATTTAGTGGGAAATAGTATGTATCCATCTAATTGCGGGAATTAAAGATTTCATCTTTAATTCTAAGAATATTCAGATTATTTATTCTGATTACATCTAGTATAATTGTTTCCGTAACTAAGGGCAATATGGTAAATAATGATTTCTCGTTTTATGTGAAATACGTTTTGATATAGAATAGTATCGTGGGTAAAAGTAGAAGAGGAGAAGGACAGGAAAGATTGACCTCAATGAGCAAAATAAATAGCGTAGGAAACCCTACGCGTAAAGTTTGAAACATATATTAATACGCCTTGTGATTAAAATATATATGAATAAAATAAAGTCGGCTTCACATGAAGAGGCCATCTATTTAAATTATTACACTCCTTTATTTTTTATCTTTTTTATATTCTTTTCGTTTATTTAACCAAATATGAATCAATTCTACCAATTCCATTGTTTCAATCTCACAATATTTTCCTTTCCCATCTTCGGCTAAATTGTCTAACACAGTAGTTGTGTCGTTCCGGATTTCTAAACTGCAAATGTTGCCATTTACTACTACATAATTTTTTTCTCCGTTTAAAACACTATGTATTTCTTCTAAAATCCAATCTCCAAAAGCTGCAACTTCAATTCCTAAAAAAGTTTCAACAAGTTTTATTTCTTGAGGAAGTCTCATAACTAAATCACTACTGTTAAGTACTTCAAAACTATATGGATATTTCATGACTATTTTACTCCTTTATTTCTGGCTTTAGTGACTCTATTTACTTCTCTATTAATCTCATAAGCTCTATTAAGGTAATAAATTCTTATACTATCATTATTCTTGTCTTACTTACATTTATAGTAAAAGTAGATTGTTATTAAACTTATTCATCCAATATTTCTCTGATGTAGGTATGAGTTCAGTGAAATCTTCATATGTACCTATCCAATCTTTTGGTACATAGTTTTCGTATGATGCCGGTTCTGGAAACATTGAATATAGTATTTTATTATCAAAGTTAATTAATAAGACTGGACTATAATCTAATAGATCTTCTCCTGCATTCTTCCTTTTAATATTTTCAAGTAGTAAATAATTTAATTCTTCTTTAGTTGTTTTATATTGATTAATCCTTACTAAAAATCCTTCTACATTTTCATGATCTAATACTTTTATTTCATTTCTTTCTTCCGTTTCATCATTATCTTCAATGCTTATATCTAAATTTTTATATGCATTATCTAATTTATTATAATCTAAAAACCATAGTTCTTTATCTGTTACATACCACCTAAACTCATTTTTATATATGACGGCTACTATAATGTTTTCTGCATAAAGCGGTTCTAATATCATAATCTACTCCTTTTATTATTATCTTAATATCCTGCCATTCTGGTGTATTCTTCTCTTCATTCAATCCAAGTTGCTGGCAAATCATATGGATTTCCTGGCGTTTTTGGTTCAACTATTTTCAGGATATTTACCCTTAGTATGGTGGATTGAAAGTATTTTATTTTCATTTATAAACTTATCTTACGATTTAGGCAAATCAAATTTAACTATTCCCAAATTACTTCCGCTATTATATAAGAAATTTTTTGTACGCTCAGTTTAATCTGTACTACATCTTAAACTTTGCTAGAAGCAAGGAAGTAATTTAACAGTCAGTGAAGGATGTGAACCCTCCACAATGATTAGATTTTCACTTTTTTATATTTGTTCCGGAATTTTTGACAATCTCTTGAACTGTGCGAAATGTCACATCTGTATTTTACAACCTCTCTTATAGTAAGGGTATGTAAGAGAGACGTATTAAAGGAGTGAACAGTATGAAGAAGAAACCTTCAGCACTAATGAGACGTTTAAAATATTTTTCACCAATAGATCGTTATAACGATAACCATACACAAGAAACATATGAAGATCGCGAATGGGAAAATGTGTACAGAAAGCGTTGGCAGCATGATAAAGTAATTCGTTCTACACATGGCGTGAACTGTACTGGTTCATGTAGTTGGAACATTTATGTGAAAGATGGAATTGTAACTTGGGAAGGGCAGGAGCTTAATTATCCGACTACAGGTCCTGATATGCCTGATTTTGAACCGCGAGGATGTCCGCGTGGAGCAAGTTTTTCTTGGTACATTTATAGCCCGCTTCGTGTGAAATATCCGTATGTACGTGGTGTTCTTTGGAGTATGTGGCAAGAAGAATTACAAAATAACGAGTCACCACTAGACGCTTGGAAAAGCATTGTGGAAAACCCTGAAAAGGCACGTACGTATAAGCAGGCGCGTGGTAAAGGGGGATTCATTCGTGCGAATTGGGATGAAGTGTTACAACTCGTTTCAGCTTCTTTACTTTACACAGTAATAAAATACGGTCCAGACCGAAATGTTGGTTTTTCACCAATTCCAGCTATGTCGATGTTAAGTCATGCTGCAGGTAGCCGCTTTATGCAACTTATGGGCGGGCCGATGCTTAGCTTCTATGATTGGTACGCTGATTTACCACCAGCTTCTCCGCAAATTTGGGGTGATCAAACAGATGTACCAGAAAGTAGTGACTGGTATAACTCTGGTTACATTATGACATGGGGTTCAAATGTACCGATGACAAGAACGCCAGATGCACACTTTTTAGCGGAGGTTCGATATAAAGGAACGAAAGTTGTTTCAGTAAGTCCTGATTTCGCTGAGTCAACAAAGTTTGCGGATGATTGGATTAGTGTGAAACAAGGTACAGATGGTGCGCTTGCGATGGCAATGGGGCACGTAATCTTACAAGAATTTTACGTAGATAATCAAGTGGAATACTTCACAAAGTATGCGAAACAATATACTGATTTTCCTTTTTTCGTCACATTGAAACAAAAAGGGGATCAATTCGTTGCTGATCGTTTCTTAAATGCTTCTGATATTGGACGCGAAACGAAGTTAGGAGAATGGAAACCTGTACTTTGGAACGAGAATACGAACGATTTTGCAACACCTCACGGCACAATGGGGTCACGTTGGGATAATGAAAAGAAATGGAACTTACGTTTAGAAGATGAAGAAACAGGTGAAAAGATCGATCCACGTCTTTCTTTACTTGGAATGGAGGATAGTGTTCAAACTGTACAAATTCCGTACTTCTCTGATGATGGAAACAAAGTATTAGAACGTACAATTCCAGTGAAAAAGTTTATGACAGAAGAAGGCGAAGTGTTCGTTACAACTGTATACGACTTAACGTTAGCAAATTACGGTGTGAACCGAGGACTTGGCGGACAAGAGCCGAAAGACTTCAATGATGACGTACCGTTTACACCTGCATGGCAAGAGAAAATGACAGGAGTAAAACGTGAGCTTATTATTCAAATCGCTCGTGAGTTCGCACAAAATGCTGTTGATACGAATGGTCGCTCAATGATTATTGTCGGAGCAGGTATTAACCATTGGTTTAACTCTGATACGATTTATCGCGCCGTTTTAAATCTTGTTCTTCTCGTTGGGGCACAAGGTGTAAACGGCGGTGGTTGGGCGCATTACGTTGGTCAAGAAAAATTACGACCAGCGGAAGGATGGCAAACAATCGCGATGGCAAAAGATTGGCAAGGGCCACCAAAATTACAAAACGGTACATCTTTCTTCTATTTCGTAACAGACCAATGGCGCTATGAAGATACACCAGTGGGACATTTAGCATCACCAGTGGAAGGCAACTCTCGTTATCAACATCACGGTGATTACAACGTATTAGCCGCACGACTTGGCTGGTTGCCTTCGTATCCGACATTCGAGAAAAATGGGATTGAATTATATAAAGAAGCTGTTGCTGCTGGTGCAACAACGCAAGAAGAAATCGGAAAATACGTTGCACAAAAATTAAAAGATAAAGAACTGAAATTTGCGATTGAAGATCCTGATAATAAAAATAACTTCCCGCGCAACTTATTCGTATGGCGTGCAAACTTAATTTCAAGTTCTGGTAAAGGACACGAATATTTCTTAAAACATTTATTAGGTACAACGAACGGATTAATGAATGACGATAGTGATTCGTTACGACCAGAAGAAATTAAGTGGCATGAAGAAGCACCAGAAGGGAAGTTAGATTTACTCATTAATTTAGATTTCCGTATGGCTGGAACAGCGCTTTATTCTGATATCGTCTTACCTGCTTCAACTTGGTATGAAAAGCATGATTTAAGTAGTACAGATATGCATCCATTTGTACATCCATTTAATCCAGCAATCGGTTCACCGTGGGAAGCACGCTCTGACTGGGACATTTTCACTTCTCTTTCTAAAGCTGTGTCTGATTTAGCGAAGAAAATCGATCTTGAACCAATGAAAGAAGTTGTTGCAACACCACTTCTTCACGATACACCACAAGAATTAGCGCAACCACTCGGCAAGATTAAAGATTGGAGCAAAGGTGAGTGTGAACCGATCCCAGGTAAAACGATGCCACAAATTCATGTTGTCGAAAGGGATTATAAAACGATTTATGACAAAATGACTGCGCTAGGACCAAATGCAGGAAAACAACCGATTGGTACGAAAGGGATTTCTTGGTCTGCAGAAAAAGAATATGAGCAATTAAAGAGCCGATTAGGAGTCGTTCGAACGGATTCTATTGCGAAAGGTTGCCCAGACATAAAAGAAGCAATTAATGCTGCTGAAGCGGTATTAACACTTTCTTCTACAACAAACGGTCATATGGCTGTAAAAGCATGGGAAGCACTTGAAAAACAAACGGATTTAAAACTACGTGATTTAGCAGAAGAACGTGAAGAAGAATGCTTCACATTTGAACAAATTACAGCGCAGCCTAAAACAGTAATTACTTCTCCAGCCTTTACAGGTTCAGAAAAAGGTGGACGCCGTTATTCACCATTTACTACAAATGTAGAACGTCTCATTCCTTGGAGAACGATAACTGGTCGACAATCTTTCTATTTAGATCATGACATGATGAAAGAATTCGGTGAAACGATGGCAACATTTAAACCAATTCTGCAACATAAGCCGTTCCGTAAATCACGGCCTGAAGTAGAAGGGAAAGAAATTACTTTAAACTATTTAACACCACATAATAAGTGGTCAATTCATAGTATGTATTTCGATTCATTACCGATGTTAACGCTATTTAGAGGTGGTCCAACTGTTTGGATGAATAAAGAGGACGCTGCAGAAGCTGGCGTTGCAGATAATGATTGGATTGAGTGCTTTAACCGTAACGGAGTTGTTGTAGCGCGTGCTGTTGTAACGCATCGTATACCGAGAGGAATGGCATTTATGCACCATGCACAAGATCGTCACATTAACGTGCCTGGTACGAAATTAACAAGCACCCGCGGAGGAACGCATAATAGTCCAACCCGTATTCATGTGAAACCGACACATATGATTGGTGGATATGGCCAATTAAGCTATGGATTTAACTATTATGGTCCAACAGGGAACCAGCGTGACTTAAACGTTGTAATTCGCAAACTGAAGGAGGTAGATTGGCTTGAAGATTAAAGCACAAGTCGGAATGGTAATGAACCTAGATAAATGCATCGGCTGCCATACTTGTAGTGTAACGTGCAAAAACACCTGGACAAATCGTCCAGGTGCTGAATATATGTACTTCAATAACGTAGAAACGAAACCGGGAATTGGTTATCCGAAGCAATGGGAAGATCAAGAGAAATATAAAGGCGGCTGGGAATTGAAAAATGGTGAAATTCAACTGAAATCCGGTTCGAAAATGAAGCGCCTTATGAATATTTTCCACAATCCAGATCAACCAACAATTGATGATTACTTTGAACCTTGGAACTATGATTATGAAACGTTAACAAATAGTCCACAGCGTAAACATCAACCAGTTGCTCGTCCGAAATCAGCAATTACAGGTGAATTTATCGACAAAATTGAATGGGGTCCAAACTGGGAAGATGATTTAGCAGGCGGACATATAACAGGATTACAAGATCCGAACGTAAAGAAAATGGAAGAAGAAATTAAAACAGATTTTGAAAATGTCTTTATGATGTATTTACCGCGCATATGTGAACACTGTATGAATCCATCTTGTGTATCTTCATGTCCATCGGGTGCGATGTATAAACGTGAAGAAGATGGGATTGTCCTTGTAGATCAAAATGCATGTCGTGCATGGAGATTTTGTGTATCTTCTTGTCCTTATAAAAAAGTGTATTTTAACTGGCAAACGAATAAAGCTGAAAAATGCACAATGTGCTTCCCGCGTATTGAAGCGGGTATGCCAACAATATGTTCGGAAACATGTGTAGGACGTATTCGATATATTGGGGTAATGCTATATGACGCTGACAAAGTAAAAGAAGCGGCGTCTGTTGAAGATGAAAAAGATTTATATGAATCTCAGCTTACTGTTTTCCTAGATCCAAATGATCCAGAAGTAGCAGCTGAAGCGAAAAAACAAGGGATTCCTGAAGAATGGATTAAAGCGGCACAACAGTCGCCAATCTATAAAATGATTATCGATTGGAAAATCGCTCTACCTCTTCATCCAGAGTATCGTACAATGCCAATGGTTTGGTATATCCCGCCGCTTAGCCCAATTATGAACATGGTGGAGGGGAAAGGTAGTAACTGGCAAGCAGAAGAGATTTTCCCTGCTATTGATAATATGCGTATTCCAATTCAATATTTAGCGAATTTACTCACTGCAGGAGATGAATCACATATTCGTCTTACATTGAAAAAAATGGCTGTTATGCGAACGCATATGAGAGCATTGCAAATTAATAAAGAACCAAATGAATCGGTATTAAAAGAACTTGGCTTAACGAAACAGGACGTAGAAGATATGTATCGTCTTCTTGCTATCGCGAAATATAAAGATCGTTTCGTCATTCCGGCCACTCACCGCGAGCAAGTTGCAGATTTATATAGTGAACAAGGAAGTTGTGGTTTATCATTCGCAGGTGGTCCCGGTTCTTGTATGACAATTTCTTAAATAATGGGGGCGGAAAAATATGAAACAAAGTTTACAAACTGCTTTTTCATGTTCTTCATTCCTTCTTTCCTATCCGGAACTCGGGTGGAGAGAAGCTTTAACTGAATTGCAAGAAGAGATTGAAGCGATTGAACAGGAAGACGTTAAAGCATCACTTACAGCATTTATAAAACAAGCGCTAGATAAAACGAACGATCAATTAATTGATGTTTACGTATATACATTCGATTTTGGTAAAAAGACAAATATGTATCTTACTTATATGAACACCGGCGAACAAAGAGAAAGAGGTATTGAGTTATTAGAGTTAAAACAGCATTATAAAAAATCTGGTTTTGAAGTAACAGATAAAGAACTACCTGATTATTTACCGTTATTACTCGAGTTTTTTGCCAATGCAAATGAGCAAGACAGTGAAGAAATTATGAGTAAATACAAGGAAAACATACAAGCATTACACGTTCAGTTAAAAGAAGCAGATAGTATGTATGAACCCATTCTTGCGGCTGTTCTACTCGCTATCGATACATGGGGTGTACAGACAAATTAGAAAGGAGAGTTGTCAAAATGATGGATCAATTTCTATGGGTATTGTTTCCCTATATCATTTTTGCAATCTTTATCGGTGGACATATTTTCAGATACAACTATGATCAATTTGGATGGACATCAAAATCTAGTGAACTATTAGAAAAGAAAATGCTCCGAATTGGAAGTCTATTATTCCACTTTGGGATCATGTTCGTAATTGGCGGTCATGTTATGGGGATTTTAATTCCAGAGGCTGTATACCGTTCAATAGGTATTTCGGAGCATATGTATCATGTAATAGCGATTAGTTTCGGACTTCCGGCAGGTGTTGCTTCTATCATCGGTTTAATTATATTAACGTACCGCCGCGTAACAGTAAAACGTATCATTGCAACGAGCACAAAGGGAGATTATATTGCGCTTATTTTATTACTTATCGTAATGCTAGCAGGGCTTTCCTCAACGTTTTTAAACATCGACTCAAAAGGGTTTGATTATCGTACAACGATCGGTCCGTGGTTCCGAAGCCTCTTCATTTTCCAACCGAAAGTTGAATATATGATGGAAGTACCTGTATGGTTTAAAATTCATATTCTTGCAGGAATGGGGCTTTTCGCAGTATGGCCATTTACAAGACTAGTACATGTATTTAGTGCCCCAATTAAATATATAAGCCGTAGTTATGTAATTTACAGAAGACGTATTCCAAATGAATTGAAAAAATAATGTTGTTTTATATGTTTAGTAACTTATAAAGAAAGCCGAGATCTAATTGGAGACCTCGGCTTTCTTTATAGGTATAAGTATCTAAATAAGACGCTAATCAATACTACAAACAGAAGCAGAGCAATCTTCACAAGCAATTTCACGTTTTAAAAATTGTAAATCGTGGATTGTAATCTTTCCTTTATGAATAGAAATTGTACCTTGCTTTTTTAATTCATTTAACATTCGATTTACACTTTCGCGTGAAGTTGCACAGAAATTAGCAAGTTCTTGATTCGTTAACGGTAAATCGATGAGAATACCATTTTCTTTTAATACACCGTAACTATTTGTCATTCGAATGAGAGTAGAATAAAGGGCACCTTTTTTGCCGTGTAATACTAAATCTCGGAACTTCGTTTGCATTCTTCTTAAATGTTCACTAATCCATTTCATAAATTCAAATACAAGTGCAGGCTTTTGGAGTAATTCTCTTTCTAACGCTTCACGCTTTATAACGCCTACTTCAACATCTTCAAGGCATTTTGAATTTAATAAATACTTCGCATCGTCCGTGAACAATGTTAATTCTCCAATAATGTCATATGCTGAACAAATTCGAAGTGTTAATTCTTGTCCGTCAGCACTAAGTTTACTAATTTGTACTTTTCCTGAGTGGATAATATAGAGTTCGGTTGCCTCCATACCTTCTTGAAAAATAAAACTACCTTTTTTTATCTGCATTTTATATTCAACAGATGCAAGTAATTCCTTTAAATCTTGAGATAATGTCATACTGTTTGTCACAGCAATCACCTTTCTTCTTATAAGCAATCCATTTCCTATTTTGAGTGTAAGTATGCTGGAAATGCAAGAGCTATTTTAAAAATATAGTGAAATTTCAATGACCGTAAGGAGTAGGCACTGAAGATGTGAACAAAATTCGAACGGATTTGTGAAGAATTTTTGAATGGGGAAAGTGATGTGAGAAAAGTCACATTGAATATGTAGCTTCTTTTTTATAATAAAGGCAAATGAAAAATTGAAAACTTACTAAGGATTGCAGCAGAAAAGAAGGGATATAGATGCACGAGAAAATGAAAGATTCTTTAGAACGTCCACTTCAAGATTTACGTATTTCAGTTATTGATCGTTGTAATTTTAGGTGCACATACTGTATGCCTGCTGAAGTGTTCGGATCTGATTACGCTTTTTTACAGGAAGAGTTTTTATTAACTTTTAATGAAATAGAAAGACTAGCTAGATTATTTATAAGTATGGGAGTTGAAAAAATTAGACTTACTGGCGGTGAACCGTTATTGCGTAAAGACTTACCGAAGTTAATCGCTAGACTTACAAAGCTAGAAGGTTTAAAAGACATTGGGCTCACAACAAACGGAATTCATTTAGCAAAACAAGCTAAGGCGCTAAAAGACGCGGGATTAAAGCGTGTAAATATTAGTTTAGATGCGATAGAGGATCACGTCTTCCAAAAAATTAACGGAAGAAATGTAAGTACAAAACCTGTACTGAAAGGAATTGAAGCAGCGAAGGCAGCTGGATTAGAAGTAAAGGTAAATATGGTCGTAAAAAAAGGAATGAATGATAGTCAAATTCTTCCTATGGCTCAGTATTTTAAAGAACAAGAAATACAGTTACGTTTCATTGAGTTTATGGATGTTGGCAGTACGAACGGATGGAACTTTGAACAAGTTATTACGAAGGAACAATTAATAGTGAAGATTAATCGCGTATATCCGATTGAGCCTGTTCAATCTCGTTACTTTGGAGAAGTTGCGAAATTGTATCGATATGTAGGGAGCGATGCCGAAGTTGGATTTATTACTTCAGTATCTGAGTCATTTTGTTCTTCTTGTACGAGAGCTCGTATTTCGGCAGACGGCAAGTTTTATACGTGCTTATTTGGAGAAAAAGGAACGGATTTGCGAACGCTTCTTCGAGAAAATATTTCGGATGCCTCACTATTAAAAATTTTACAACATACATGGCGATATAGAACAGATCGATATTCAGATGAAAGAACGGTGGAAAGTACAAATAAACGTCCAAAAGTTGAAATGTCATACATTGGCGGATAGCGAAAGGAGGATTCTCTATGCAAGAGCGATATTCAAGGCAAGTATTGTTTTCTGGAATTGGTGAAATGGGACAAAGCAAAATAAGCGAAAAGCAAGTGCTCCTAATCGGTGCGGGTGCACTAGGAGCTGCAAATGCGGAAGCGCTCGTTAGGATGGGAATTGGGAAATTGACAATTGCCGATCGTGACTACGTCGAATGGAGTAATTTACAGCGGCAACAGTTATATACAGAAGAAGATGCAAAGCATTGTAAACCGAAAGCAATTGCAGCGGCAGAACATTTAAGAAAGATTAATTCTGAAGTGGAAATTGTACCAGTTGTAACGGATGTCACAATGCAAGAAATAGAAGAGTTAACAAAAGAAGTGGAGCTCATATTAGATGCGACTGACAATTTTGATACGCGCCTACTTATAAATGACATTTCACAAAAAGAAAATATACCTTGGATATACGGTGGATGCATTGGAAGTTACGGTGTAACGTATACAATTCTTCCTGGGAAAACACCATGTTTTCGCTGTCTAATGAATCATCCTATGGGCGGTGCAACATGCGATACAGCCGGAATTATTCAGCCAGCTGTACAGATGGTTGTTGCTCACCAAGTGACAGAGGCGATGAAAATATTGGTGGATGATTATGAGTCACTAAGAGGAACGATGCTATCATTTGATATTTGGAACAATCAATATCTCTCATTAAAAGTAAATAGACAGAAAAAAAGTACATGTCCATCTTGTGGGAAATCACGAACGTATCCAAGTCTAGCATTTGAAGCGCAGATGAAAACTGAAGTGCTATGCGGACGGAATACAGTTCAAATCCGTTCAGGAATAAAGAGAGATCTTAATTTAAACGAAATTCAAAAACGATTACAAAAAAGTGTACATGTCCAAAAAACGCCTTACTTACTATCATTTCTAATTGATAAATATCGTTTCGTTTTATTTACAGACGGTAGGGCATTTATTCATGGAACAAATGATGTGAAAATAGCAAAACGATTATACGCAAAATATATAGGATGAACAGAAAGAGCGTTGTCCCTTATTAAAACGAGGTGAAAAAGAATGTTAGAAAAACGTATACCAATTCCGGTGGCAGAAGCAGTGGCACGTGTAATGAAATACGCTCATCAAGGTGAAATAGAAGAGGTTTCTCTTATAGAAAGTTACGGAAGAATTCTTGGAGAAGATGTTATTGCAGATCATGATGTCCCTCATTTTGATCGCTCTCCATACGACGGGTTTGCGATTCGAGCAGAAGATACAAAAGAAGCAAGTAGCAGTAATCCCATTCTGTTTGAAGTGATTGGTGAAATTGGAGCCGGTTTTGTTTTTACAGAAGAAGTGAAAGCATTTCAAGCTGTCCGTATTATGACAGGAGCCGCAATTCCGAAAGGGTGTAATGCAGTTGTTATGTTAGAGCTAACAGAAGGGTTTGAAGAAAATGAAAAGACTTATATAAAATTGAAACGTTCCTTTATTGCTGGGGATAACATTTCTTTTAAAGGAGAGGATGTAAAACAAAATACCATCCTTGTGAAAAAAGGGACTGTTATTAACCCTGGAGTAGTGGCGCTTCTTTCAACGTTTGGTTATAGTACCGTTCACGTTGTAAAACAGCCGGTTATTGGAATTGTAACGACAGGAAGTGAACTGCTTGAAGTACATGAACAATTAAAGCCAGGGAAGATTCGAAATAGTAACTCCTATATGATAGCTGCTCAAGTTGAACGAGCGGGCGGGGTTGTACAGTATTATGGACAATTCGCTGACGATTTTGAGACATGTTATAACACTGTGAAAAAAGCGATAAAAGAAGTCGATATTTTAATTACAACTGGTGGCGTTTCGGTAGGAGACTATGACTATTTACCTGCTATTTATGAGAAATTAAGAGCTAATGTACTTTTCAATAAAATAGCGATGCGACCAGGAAGTGTGACAACTGTAGCTGAGCTAGAAGGAAAACTATTATTTGGTCTATCTGGTAATCCTTCTGCTTGTTATGTCGGTTGTGAATTATATGTCCGGCCAGTCATTAGAACATATTTGCATAGAAAAGATCCGCACATATTTCGTGCAGAGGCAATTTTACAGAAAGACTTTCTGAAAGCAAACCCATTTACTCGTTTTGTAAGAGGGAAAGTGGAAATTGTAGATGGAACATTGCAAGCAACACCAGTTGGTTTAGATAAATCTAGTGCCATTTCTTCACTTGCAGAAGCGAATGCATGTATCGTCCTGCCGGGCGGAACGAGAGGATTTGAAGCAGGAATGACTGTTTCGGTACTGTTATTAGAATCAAACGTCGGAAGTGAGTGGCCGTGGGAAGAACAGTTTCGATCATACAAAGAATAGAAAAATAGATTGCTAACTTATACAAAGATAAGAGGTGCAAGATGACACATACGTATTATGAAGTAATTGATACACCTATTTCAATTGAAGAAGTTACAAACAAAGTAATTCGTCGTGAGTGTGGTGCTGTTACTACTTTCATTGGTACTGTAAGAGAATTTACGAAAGGACGTCGTACACTATACTTAGAGTATGTAGCATATAAAGCAATGGCAGAAAAACAGCTTGAGAAAATTGGTACTGAAGTAGGAGAGAGGTGGCCTGGGACATTTGTCGCCATTACACATCGCATTGGTACATTACAAATTTCTGATCTTGCTGTTGTCGTGGCTGTTTCTACACAACACCGGAAAGCTGCCTATGAGGCGAACGAATATATTATGGGACGTATAAAACAAATTGTTCCGATTTGGAAAAAAGAGTTTTGGGAAGATGGTGAGTCATGGATAGGTGATCAGTTAGAGAAGGTAGCGTATGCAAATGGTGAGCCTGGAAAGGAGATGAGAATATGATTGAAGTACTATTATTTGCACATATACAAGAAGAAGCAAGTAAGCCGTCCTTGCACATAGATTATGAAAATATTACGGTTGCTGAACTAAAGGAAGTCCTTATTACGAAATACAACGTAGCAATTTCAAGTGAGATAATGGTCGCTATAAATGAAGAGTATGCAAATGAGGATGATATCATTCAAACTGGCGATGTCGTAGCAATGATTCCGCCAGTAAGTGGTGGTTGATTCTTTTCAGCCTAATCATGTTAGGACGTGATTAGGCTGGAGGGAATGAATATAACTATGCATACATAGGAGGGAACAGGATGAAAGGTCCTAATTTTCAATTAAGTTTACAAACTTCTAATCTAGTTATCGGTTTTATGGTATGGGTCATTTTATCATCATTAATGCCTTATATTAAAGCGGATATTCCATTAACTGCGGGACAAATTTCTATGGTAACAGCAGTACCAGTTATTTTAGGTTCTGTTCTTCGCATTCCAATTGGTTATTGGACAAATCGTTTCGGAGCAAGAAAATTATTCTTTATTAGTTTTATTCTATTATTATTTCCTGTCTTTTATATTAGTGTTGCCAATTCAATGATGGATTTAATTATTGGTGGCTTATTCGTCGGAATCGGTGGGGCCGTATTCTCCGTAGGGGTAACTTCTTTACCGAAATACTTTCCGAAAGAGAGTCACGGTTTTGTAAATGGTATTTACGGTGTCGGTAACGCCGGAACAGCAATTACTTCGTTTTTAGCACCAGTTATCGCAACTTCAGTTGGCTGGAGAACGACAGTACAGTGTTATTTAGTTTTACTTGCAGCATTTGCACTTATGAACTTTTTATTAGGTGATCGTAAGGAGAAAAAGGTGAATACACCATTAATGGAACAAATAAAAGGTGTATATAAAAATGAAAAACTTTGGTTTTTATGTATCTTTTACTTTTTAACATTCGGATCATTTGTCGCATTTACAGTATACTTACCAAACTTTTTAGTATCTCACTTCGGATTAGAAAAAGTAGATGCAGGTATGCGGACAGCCGGATTCATCGTACTCGCAACAATGATGCGTCCGATTGGTGGTTGGCTTGGTGATAAGTTTAACCCGTTTAAAATATTAATCTTCGTATTTATCGGTTTAACACTTTCAGGTATTATTTTATCATTTATGCCTAGTATGAACGTGTATACTTTTGGTTGCCTACTAGTCGCATTTTGTGCAGGGATTGGTAATGGTACAATCTTCAAACTCGTTCCAATGTACTTCTCTGAACAAGCTGGTATTGTAAATGGACTCGTTTCAGCTTTAGGTGGACTAGGAGGGTTCTTCCCGCCCCTAATTTTAACTTTACTATTCCAACTAACAGGTCATTATGCAATTGGATTTATGGCATTATCAGAAGTCGCACTTGCTTGTTTAATCATTACAGTATGGATGTATAGTCAAGAAAAGCTGTTAGTGATGTTAAAGAATCATTAATAAAGAAAAAGACCCCTCCTAAAGTAATCTAGGAGGGGTCTTTTAGTAATAGGCTTCGCTATGTTTTTTATTGCTAGCTTAACAAACACTTGTATTCTAAAATAATGTGGTTTGAAAATGAAAAACAGAAGTTTTATGGAATTTTATGTTAAAATATAGATATCAGAAGTTATTCAATTAAAGGGTCAGTTAAAGAAATTTTAAATCTCTTCCAAAGATCGAACTAATTTTTAGCATACAAATATTTAATCGGATCGGGGGTGTTTAGATGAAAAAACTATATAAGTCCACTCAAGATAAACAAGTATCAGGTGTATTAGGTGGTTTAAGCGACAAGTATGGAATTGATGTAAGTATTCTTCGCATAGTAACTGCATTATCAGCTTTTTTTACTAGTGGATTTACAGTGTTACTTTATATAATTGCTGCAATTGTTTTGCCTACGGATAAAGAAATTAAGGGATAAATGTATGACCTTAAACCTAATTCTACAATCAGGAACTTTAAAGAAACGAGTAGATAAAGGCATTCCGCTTCTTACACGTTTAGCGTACTAGAAAGAGGCTTCCTTTGGTCAGCTTGCTTTTGTAGGGATGGGAGTATTAAGTAAGAGTGTTATGAGATTTTTACGCTAAGGGGGATGATTCTAAGTTGAATAAACGGAATATTAGAACGACAGTTTCAGGAGATTTGATTGTTACCCATCTAATTGGCCAGATTAATACAGAGGATGTGTATGAATGGTTTAATGGTTTTGAACAGGTTTGTCAGCAATTTATTTCTGAGGGGCGGAAATACAAATTATTGGTAGATAGAAAAGGATACAAGCCAACTCATTTTTCTGTTCAAAAAGCATGGAAAGATAAGTTCTTCAATGAAACCATTTTGAATCATAGTAAGGCAATTGCATTTCTTCTTGAAGAAGGGGAGATACTGAATTATTTGCAACAATCCAATACGAAAGAATCTGTGAAATTTTTTGATGATTATGAACAAGCGCTAATTTGGTTGGATGAATACTCAATATAAAAAACTGAATGGAACGAGTTGCTCGTAATGTTGCAGTTATCATAACATTTACTGGTTTACAAGTTGCCAACACCATTCAATTTCTTCGCAGATTGCCTGTGCAGTTTCAAAAAAGAAACCAAAACAAAAAGAACAAACGCTTCTAAAAAACGTTTGTCCAAAGGTAATTACTATTTTAGCTAAGAAATAGATTATTATTTGTGAGTACGAGAAAGCTTTTTTACAAGTTTAGGAAGTATAGATGTTAGTTCCTGCTTCAAACGCTTCGTAAACGATGGATCTTTACCTGAAGTTGAAATAGTGACAACATATTCATCATGTCGGATGACACCAGGTGTGTGAAACGATGATTCTGCACCATCACTTACAACGTTAACCCACTGGAAATCATGGGCGGCCTGTTTGACCATCATATTTATAGCATGTTGATTTGTAGCTGCATAAATAAGATGAGCATCTTTAATATCATCATTAGAAAAATTTTTTTGCTTCCAATTAATATAAGGAAGTTCTTTCATTTCCTTGCAAATTTCTGGGCTGACAACGGTGACAAAAGCGCCTGTATCTTTTAATCCAGACGCTTTTCGATATGCGATTTTACCTCCACCAATGATAACGACCACTTTATTATGTAGATTAAACATAAGAGGGTACATGTTATACATACACACATTCCTCCATTCGTTCTAATAATGTTAATTTCATATATGTATCAAACTGAAGGCAATTGCAAGTTGTAACGTGATCGTATTTTTTTGTATGCAACTTAATTTTTTGAAGCAATAATCCAGTAAAGAGAAGGTACGGCATGACATATACATGGGATGCAGTCGATGTTATAGTCTTGAGCACAGCAGTAAAAGTGGGCGTTCCTTTCGTTAAAAAGGAACAACATACTGGCATACTGAGTTTTCGTTCGACAGCTGCTCCGATTTGTTGTAACTCATGTATCGGCTGGGGGTCACTACTACCTCTCCCTACGAGTAAAACGCTACTACTTTGCATTGGAATAGTTTCACGTATTCTTTTTACTACAAGTTCAACCATATGTGGATGTGTACTAAAAGGTTGTACAACTGAAAATGTTATATGTGGATATTGCTTTTGTATTTTTTCTATCTCAAAAGGAATATCACGTTTATAGTGAGCTGCTGCAAATAATAAAACAGGTACAATCATTATTTCAGTTGCTCCCTCTAGTATCGTTTCTGTAATGGCATCTTGAATGGTAGGTGTCGTTAGTTCAAGAAAAGCTATTTTTTGACTCCTTTCGTTACGTTCTTTCATAACAGATTGAATAAAGTGAATGAATTGTTCATTACCTTCTCGCAGGCGACTACCGTGTCCAACATATACAATTCCTTTCATCGTACCACCAAATCTTTCTTCATAATCATGTCTTGTAATTGCTCATCTACATTATGAAAACCGACTTTATTCGCATAGTGTAAAGTTGGAATATCGGTATACGAGAAGGGAAGAGTAAGAATATCGATAAAGCCAAGTCGTTTTATTTCTGATAAAAATGTATCAATTGAGGCACGCCCTTCAAACACAATGCTATCCCATGAGAATTCAGAAAGCATACGAGAATGGACTTCATCGAAACGATGATCAATTGTATACGCATGAGTCATCATATATGAACCGGCACCAATTTTCTCTTGAATAAAAGCAATTCGATTAATATTTCTACCTAAATAAACAGTTGTATCGGAAGAGAACTCTGCTTGTTTACTTAGTAGCCCATATTGCATAAGTTTTTCTTGAGTGGCAACGTTCAAATATTGCAGTTTCGCCTGTAAGGAACGAATATCTTTCTGATGTTTACTACATGATCGCATCAATATTTCTACACTTTCAGCTGAACAAAAAACAAGGCGATCAACGTTAAAAATTTCATTGATTTGTTCAAGTATTAATGTGTATTCTGCTTTTTTGAAAGTAGGAATTTGATATATTTCTGCACCGGCTTCTTGTAACTTTTGCTTCATTGAACTTGTTTTATTCGTTGCGGATGCAAATAAAACTTTTTTACCATGTAATGGTTTACGTTCTTTCCAAGCAATTTGATTACGTAAGGAAACGACATCACCAACAATTGTCATGGATGGATTTGAAATATTCTCGTTTTTGACGATAGGAACAATGGTTGAAAGTGTTCCTGTGACAACGCGCTGCTTTCCGGTTGTACCCCATTCAATGACGGCTACTGGCGTATCTTTTTTCTTTCCTGCTTGTAGTAAGTTTTCACAAATTGTAGGTAAGTTTTTTATACCCATGTAGTAGGCAATTGTGTCGCTATTGTGGGATGAATTATATTTTCCATGATCGGTTAAAGGCCCTTTTGCATGCCCAGTTAATAAAGTGACGCTATTACTGTAGTTACGGTGGGTGAGGGGGATACCTGCATAGCTACTAGCGGCGATGCTAGATGTAATACCTGGTATGATTTCATATGGAACGTTCGCTGCTGCTAAAGTTTCTGCTTCTTCACCAACACGGCCAAAAATAGATGGATCTCCGCCCTTTAATCGGACAACGATTTTTCCTTCTTGTGCGAATTGAAGGAGGTGGGCGTTAATCATTTCTTGTCGCATAATATGATTCTTTGGCATTTTGCCGCAATAAATAAGTTCACATGTTTCTTTTGTATAACTAAGAAAGGTAGGATTTAATAAACGGTCATATAAAACGATATCTGCACGCTTTAAACAATCTATCGCTTTCTTTGTAATAAGCCCTTCATCACCTGGTCCTGCACCAACTAAATATACATATCCGTTCATCATCGCACCTCTTCTATTTTTATTTAAAAGGAAGCCAGAGGAGGCTTCCTTTCGAAAATTACATGTATAAATAAATGTCACTATCAATAACTTCTACTTCGTATGTTTGAATACAGCCGTCATCAGGTTTTTGAACTTCACCTGTTAGTAATGAAATTTTCCAATCATGCAGTGGACAAAAGACGAATTCTCCAGATACAATTCCTTCTGCTAACGGTCCGTTTTTATGAGGACAACGATTTTCTACAGCTCGAATATCTCCATTTGAAAGGCGGAATAGGGCGATAGACATACCTTTCATTTGCACTTCTTTACCGATTTGAATAGGAAGGTCTTCCGCACGCATAACTTTTATTTTTTCTTTCGTTTGTATCATATAGATCACAGCTCCTTATTTCACAGTTTCTACTTCATACATCGCTTTTAATGACTTCGTTTCTAGTGCTTGTCCCCACGCTTCCGTATATGTGCTACGAGCTGTTTGGAAGCGTTCATTTAGCGTAGTCACCATACTTGCATCTTGTAGTATTTCTTTTATGTGATCGAAACCTAAACGTTCTGTCCAGTAGGCAGTACGCTCTCCGTAAATACCAGTTTCACGATAATATTGCATGTAAGCTGTAGCGATGCGAAGGACATCACCTTCAGTAGGGACAATCATTACAAAATCAGCTTCGCGTACTTCTGTACCACCATTTCCACCAATATAAAGTTGGTATCCATTTTCGACACAAACAACGCCAAAATCTTTCGTCAGTACTTCCGCACAGTTACGCGGACAACCCGTTACACCCATCTTCATTTTATGGGGTGTATCTACCATTTCTAATGATTGTTCAAGGAGCATACCAAGTCCTAATGAATCTTTCGTACCGAAACGGCAGAAGCGAGAACCAACACATGATTTTACATTACGAAGCGATTTTGAATACGCATATCCCGAAGTCATATGTAAGTCAGCCCATACGTTAGGTAAATCTTGTTTCTTAACACCATATAAGCCGATTCGACTCGCACCTGTAATTTTCACAAGAGGGACGTCATATTTTTTCGCAACTTCAGCAATTTTCATTAAATCATCAGCTGTTGTAACGCCTCCGTACATACGTGGAATAACAGAAAATGTACCATCGTGCTGAATGTTACCATTCATTCTTTCATTAACGAAACGAGATGATTTATCATCTTCATATTCTTCTGGAATCGCCATCCGTAAGTAGTAATTTAAAGCAGGGCGACATTTTGAACAGCCGTCTTCATATGCAAAACCAAGAACATTGCGTACTTCTTTTGGAGATTTTAAGCCTTTCTCGTGAATGGCGGCTACGACTTCATCACGTGATAAAGTTGTACATCCGCACATACCAGCAGACTGCGCAGAAGCATCAAAAGCATCTCCGAGTGTATGAGATAAAACTTGTTCCACAAGCGGACGACATTTACCACAAGATCCTGCGGCTTTCGTGCAGCCTTTTACTTCTTCAAAAGTAGTTAACTCTTGCTCTAAAATGGCATGAACGATTGTACCTTTCGTAACACCATTACATCCACAAATCGTGTCATCTGCACTCATTGTAGCAACGTCAAGTTCACTTTCTTCACCAGCTTTGTGAAGAAGGGAAGCGGCTGTATATTCTTGTATATCCTCTTCTTTCTTTAACATGCTAAAGAGGCGTGTGCCATCAGCTGTGTCACCATATAAAACGATACCGACGACTTTATTATCACGAATTAATACTTTTTTATAGGAACGTTTACATTCATCAAATATTGAAATTGCTTTCGTCTGATCATCTTCATAAATTTGGCCAGCAGAGAATAAATCACAACCAGCAACTTTTAATTGCGTACCGACGATACTGCCCGTATATCCATCAGTTTGTAAATTCGTTATATGTTTCGCTAATATTGCGCCTTGTTCATAAAGAGGGGCAACAAGTCCATATGCGATACCATCATGTTCTGCACATTCGCCAACTGCATAAATGGATTCATCATTTGTAAGCATGTAGTCATTGACTACAATGCCTCGATTGACAATGAGACCAGCATCTCTTGCTATTTTCGTATTTGGTCGTATTCCGACAGCCATTACGATTAAATCACAATCTACAACTTCACCATCTTCAAATTGAATGCCCTCAACATAGTCTGTACCAAGAATTTTTACAGTTTTCTTTTCCATTAAAAACTTCATGCCTTGTGCTTCTAAATCTTCACGCAATAGAGAAGCTGCTTTCGTATCTAGTTGTTGCTCCATTAAGCTAGGCATTAAATGAACAACATGTACGTCCATTCCTAAGTCAATTAGACCTCTTGCGGCTTCTAAACCGAGTAACCCGCCACCAATGACAACGGCCTTTTTCTTTTCTTTAGCGGTATCTATCATAAATTGTGTATCTTCAATAGTTCGAAATCCTGTTACACCAGGAAGTGTGGAACCTTCAACAGGTAAAATAAAAGCACTAGAACCTGTTGCTATAATGAGCTTGTCATATGTAAGAGTACGATTTTTTTCTGTAGTAATAATTTTTTCTTCTCGGTTAATACTTTGAACTCTTTCGTTTGTATACAAAGTTATTTCGTTTTCATCGTACCAACTATATTCATTCATAATGATATCTTGCATATTTGTTTTGCCTTGTAAAACATGAGAGAGCATAATACGGTTGTAGTTTGGATGCGGTTCATCTCCAAAAATAGTAATCTCATATGAATCACTATCATGTTTTAATATTTCTTCCATACAGCGTATGCCAGCCATACCATTTCCGATCATCACTAAACGTTTTTTCATTTTCGTTTCCCCTTTTTATGTGAAATGTTGAACAAAGGATTATATTTCTATTATAGAAAATCAAAAAAGGGGGAGATGTGATATTTATCACACTTCTATAATGATTCACAAATTATTAAAATTCGGGTTAATGTGAAGGGGAGAAGTGTGGATGTTATTCACGTAATGAAAAAGCAGGACATGAGTAGAAATACTCATGTCCTGCTTTTATTTATGCTCTTGTAATTGCACGTGGAAATAAAATATTATTTTCTAAATGAATATGCTCAAATAAATCAGACTCTAGCGCTTCAAGACGTTGATAAACAAGTCGATAAGTGCCGCAAGCTCCTTCTGGCGGCGTAAAGTCATTTGTCACTTTACGAAGTTCTTTTATAATATTTCCGGCGTGGCTATGTTCATTTTCCAACTCATCTACTACCTTGCTTAACTTTTCATAGTTTTCATCAGTTGGATTTTGTTCAAATTCTAAAATTAATGGAAAATCTTCCGTTTCTTCTTTAATTAAATGCTGTTCTAATTCCATTTTAAGTTCATGAAACAGCTTATGAATTTGAGCTAAATGAGGTTGATTTGCTCCATGAACGCGTAATACTTTTGTCACATATGGACTTAACTGCGGTAACTCTTCATTTAAATAACGATGATGCTTATGAATTACATAATCAATCAATTCACGATAAGAAGCATTTTTCCAATCAATTTCAGATTCATTTAATCGTTTCGTATTATGATAAAGTGTATTTAACTTTGTAATTACTTCAGAAGCCGATAAATTTCTTTCATGAATTGCATCAATAAGCGGCTTATTACCACCACAACAAAAATCTATTCTATAAGATTTAAAAAGATCACTAGCTTTCGGAAATTGTGTAACAATCTCACCAACAATTGAAGTTTCAGTAAATGTATGTTCCATATGAATGCCTCCATAAAGTTTAAATGTAATATCTAAATTAAGAATAGCGATAAATGAAAAACAATGTGGTGATTGAAATCACTTATTATGTGTCTGATTTGAGAATAATAAAATGAGTTTTATAAAAGGAAGAGGGAGGGGAGGTAAATAGTTGCAATACTATGTAATAAAAAAAGAAGCTTACTAGAAGCTTCTTTTTTTATTACTATTTTTCACATGCGACTCCATCACCATCACGATCAAGTTTAGAACTATAACCTGGTTGGTCTCTATATAAAGGAGCTTTCCCAGCACTTCTAACTGCGGCACAATTTGCGTAAGTTACATTACTATTGATACTTACAGCAGGTTGTGTTTGAGCTTGCTGTGCTTTTTTCTGTTCCTCTTGTTGTTTACGAGCTTGCTCATCAGCCTGGCGTTTTTGTTCCTCTTGTTGTTTACGAGCTTGCTCATCAGCTAGACGTTTTTGCTCTTCTTGTTGTTTGCGAGCTTGCTCATCAGCTAGACGTTTTTGCTCTTCTTGTTGTTTGCGAGCTTGCTCATCAGCTAGACGTTTTTGCTCTTCTTGTTGTTTGCGAGCTTGTTCATCGGCTAGACGTTTTTCATCCTCTTGCTTACGAGCTTGTTCATCGGCTAGACGCTTCTCATCTTCTTGCTTTTGAGTTTTCTCGTCCGCTTCTTTCTTTTTATCATCTTTTTTCTCTGCATTATTAGAAGCGACTTGTTTATTTGTTGCTGTCGTCTTTTCAGAAGAAGGAGCTGAAATACTTGATAATGCAACAAAAATGACAAATAAAATAGCAGTGATAATAAATTGTTTTTTTGCTACACCTGTCTTTTTAATTACGGATAAGATTGCTAGAATAAGGAAAAAAATAAATGAAATTAAACTTAAAGTAGCAAAAAAATCGATGACTGGGTGTTCAGATTTTGTAGTGCCCATTCCTGTTAAGAGAATTGAAATCATAAAAAGAATAACGGTAGGACGACCATATTGTTTTGCTTTTCCATTTTTCTTAAAGAATGAAATGATACATAGAATTAAAAGAATAAAAGCAATAAAAAATAAAGCTGCACCAATATTACTCAAAATCGCCATTTTTATACCTCCATTTGTAAGATTTTCACTATTGATTATATAGGAACTTATTGGATATTACACGATTTATATAAATTTAGAAAATTAGTATTTTTAATAGATTTATAAATATTTATTTTATATATAAGGAAAAATAGATATATTTCCTATTACATTTTTAAGAAGAATTCATAAAGTATAATATAACGATTGAAAGGAGGGGGTTAAATGGAATTTCAATTATTGGTAACTTGTATATTACAAGAAGGTAATGCTTTCTTTTTAGTAACGAAAGTAGACGATGTTATTACGTTAAAAGTACCGATTACTGCGGGAGTAGCAGGTTTATTCTTAGCTTTAGGTGTACCAAGATGTTCTTAATTTAAGTTTCTAGAGTAGAAGGGAAGGGATATACCTTTCTCTTCTACTCTTACATAATATGATTATGTAAACTAAAATATTGTTTTGTAATAGCACGTTTAAAATGGACATGCATATACTATAATGTTTCATTGGATGTTAGTGATGAAAGGTAGTTTTCACACGTGCATGTAGTGATGTTCATTAAGTTATGAAATTAAAGAGGTGCTATTATATATGAAAAGAAGAACATTGGATATTCCAGTTACATTGCGAAGAGAGTGGTTTTTAATAGAATTAGCCCATTTAACGAAAAAATATGGAATTGAAATTGCAACTAGCAAAATGGAAGCTGCACCGTTTTTAAGAGATCAAGTTACGGAATCAAAAATAGGATCAGGCCTCCAATATGATAAATATGATGATGAGTATATCATTGAAAATTAAAGGATACCAGCAAAAAAATTCTTTATAACAAAATATAAAATAAAGCAGATTCTAAATATGGAATCTGCTTTATTATGAAATACTTCTAGTCAACTATCCTCTTTCTAGTGTTTTTCCTACATATTTTTCTTGTGTTATTCCAAAAGATTCACGAAGAATGCGAGCATAATCTTTTGATTCTATTGGTCGTTTATTTTTTGTGCCTTTAAAGGTTTCTGTATAATTTTTATTTGTTAATGATACGTGACCATAATCAGTTAATTTACAAGTAATAGCCCCTTTATTAAAAGGCGATTCTTTATGCTCTACAATCACTTTTTGAATGTTATTCACTTTTTTCTCATCTATTGGATGTAAAGTGAAAGCATAGCCTATTTTCCATTCGTGTGAAGGTTCAGATTGCAAGAAATTTGTAGATTCCCCGTTAGCTCCTTTTCTCATTTCTAAAATGTGTGTACCTTTTCGGGTAGTTTGTTTGCGAATTCGATATTCTCCCGTTTGAGAAGAAATCACTTCTCCGTTAAAAGGGACGGGATGTAGAGGTAGATGAGATGCAAAACCTGCGTCTATAACATAATCTTTATAATTATGATTTAATATGATAATGACATGACCATCATCGGGTTTCCATTTATTATCGTAAAGATCATAAACAGTACCAGCTACTTTATATACTTGAAACCCACAATCCATTAAAAAGTAATACAATAAGGAGTTTAATTCATAACAAAGACCGCCTCGTTTTTGAATTAGTAACTTTTCTACTAAGTTATTTTTTGAGATGTTTTTAATAGTACCAGCCATAATATCGAGATTTTCATAGGGGAGAATCAAGCCCATTTTCAAGAGAATTTCATCTAAATCATTAAATGTTATTTCTTTTGCAGGAATTTTTAGTCGTTTAAAAAACTCCTTTTGTAAATTGGTCATCATAAAGCATTCTCCTTTCTTTTTACAGAATTTTCTTCTGCTCACCGATAGGTTAGTATTTATAAAAGTTTAATTCAAGTCTGCGAAAATTATCATAATATATGTTTCTCGAAATATTATTTTCTATTCGGAAATTTCAGTTTAAAATTTAATGGTAGGAAAGTCTTACAGTATAAGCCTCTATTCGTTTGTTTTGTATAAAATTAAATAAAAGTACATATCTTCATTAATCTTTTTTATAACTAGGTGGTAATAAAGTGTTTTTTTCCTAAAGTTTTTTCAAGATTTGTATACTTTATATAGACAATAATGATTTAGAGATATTTGGATTTAGTACGGTTAACAATTATTGAGAAACTTTTTTATAGTGTTCTCTCAAAAGGAAGAGATAGAAACAAAGAGAATAACGTGAGTTAAGAAAGAAGGTGTACTAGTAATCTCTTGCAAATAGGGACAAGATTTTGTTTAAGTAAAAAGATTATCTAGTATTAAGAGAGAAGATAAAAAAATATTACAAAGAGCACCTTCTTTCAAAAAAAGTGGGGGGAGTAACATGCGATTGATGAGAAGATGTGTTGCCTTACTGATTGTATTTTTAATTATGGCTCCAATGATTAGCACGAATGTACGGGCAGAAGTTGTAAAAGAGCTTGGAAAGGGATTTCCTGATACAGAAGTATTTACACCTGGAGAATGGTTTTTAGGTCAAAAACCTGCTAATTATGATGAGAATAAGCCTCCAATTCTTTTTGTACAAGGAAGGAATGGGAATGCTGATAGTTGGTATGGAAAGACAGTGTATCACGATATAAATGATATGTATGACTATGCTTTGAAAGCAGGATATCAAACAGTATTTATACAATTATATGATGCTGCTGGGAAAGGGTCAGCTAGTCAGTGGGACAACGGAAAATTGTTAGCACAAAAGTTAGAAGAAATATATAATCACTTCGGTAAAAAAGTTAATATTGTAGCACATAGTAAAGGCGGTATCGATACACAGGCTGCATTAGTAGGATATGGTGCAAATCGATTTGTTGGAAATGTTATAACGCTTGCGACGCCACATCATGGCTCAAATTTAGCGGACTTATCATATAGTTGGTGGGCAGGATGGCTTGCTTCTATTTTAGGTCAAAAAGATGATGGTACGTACTCATTACAAATGGGCGAAATGGCAAAATTTCGTTCAACGATTGATAATAATCCAGCAGCTAAATTAAACCGTTACTATACGGCTACTGGGACTAGCTGGGGACCAGTATTTTCTGCGCTATCTATGGGCGGGTTATATTTGTCATCATACGGTTCAAATGATGGACTAGTAAATGAGTGGAGTGCTAAGCTGCCATATGGAACGCATTTATTTACAGATTCCAGATTTGATCATGATAATATACGAAAAGGATCTGCTGTTTTCTCTCGAATTGAACCATATTTACGTACAGCAAGTGTAGCCGTACCAGCTTTAGTAGCATCCAGCACTAGTTCAAATGAAAATATAGAACAATTAAATACAACTTCAAATCAAAACATATTAGGAGGAGAATTGCCACAAAATCAGTGGATAGAGCAAACTGTTACGGTTGATAAAAAAGCTGAAGGAATAGTTTCTATCTTAACAGCGTCTTCTGATGTAGAAGTACAAATGATGTCTCCAAAAGGAAAAATGTATACAAATAAGGATAGCGTTATTACTACTGGTGAAGGTGAATCTTTCTTTGGTGGTGCGACAATTAGAACATTTAAATTTGATAAAATGGATGTAGGAGAATGGAAAGTTAAAATGATGGCGAAGCAGTCGAAAGATGCATTTCTGATTGTAAGCGATTACAATGATGGTGCACCATTTGTTCTCCAAATGCCTACAAAAGTTAAAGTGAATAAATCTGAGTATAAACTGAAAAAATCACCTGTGGCACCTGAAATGAAAGGGGATCTTTCTATAACAGTAAGAGTAGTTAATAAAGAAGGGAAACTAGTCTCTGAATACAATGAATTACAAAAGGGTAATAACAATACGTTTACTGGTGCTTTGAAGGACATAAAGCAACCAGGAGTATATAACGTTACGATGGATATAAAAGGGACGAATAAAGAAGGACAACCGTATAATCGTACAATTGTTAAGTCGGTTTATGTGGAGAAGTAAGAAAGAATGAGGGGTTTTTAATATAAAAAGTACCGAACTTTTGTAGTAGAAGAGTTCGGTACTTTTTTCATGTTTATTAGATTAACAGAAACGTACAATGGAATTTATGTTTGATTATAGGAATCAAAAGAGCATTATTCAATAAAAAAAGATGCTGAAATAGCATCTGAATGTGAAGAGGATTATTAACTTAGTTTTATAACTGTTAATTCAACTGAATTAATACCATTATCACAAGTTGCAATACTTTGACGATTAAAACCACTATTATTTTTCAGTTGAAGAGTGGAATTAGCTGTCACTGTAACAATCGTTTCGCCTGCTAGTTGAAGACATTCGTTATTTGATGAAGTATTCATTTGGAAAGCGAAATCACCTTGACTATTAGCGAGTGGATTATTATTTAAAAATATAGTCATGACTGGAATATGTGGAAATACAGGATTTGAAGTAGTGTTAATCGTTGAAATGAAAGAAACTCTATAATCACCAGCTTGACTAAATTGTATAGTAGTAGGATTTAGTAAGGAAACTCCTCCTGCTATAGGGCCAACGTGATTAAATGGAAAAGGATCTCCAAAAGGAACAGTTATAAACTCAGTTTGCCAAAAAGTGCCGTATGCTGGACAGCTTTTTTTATGTGAATGGTCGCATGAACATTTTTTATAGGAACTAGAAGAGGAGTTGCATGAACATTTTTTATATGAACTGGAAGAAGAGTTACATGAACATTTTTTATTTGAATTTGAAGAATGATAGTATGAACCCAATATATTACCTCCTATTATGAATGAAGTGTATACTCATAGTATTTTATGCTTGTCTTATATAAAAGGTGATAGATTTGGAGTATAAAGTGCTAATACGATGAAATGTAGTAATAGAATAGTAGTTGTAACGATTTTGAAGAAGAAAAGGTTGATGTTTTGGTGGAAATATCAGTGGAATATCTTGAAAGATTGAAGTAAAGCGGGCACTCATATTTTACATGTGAAAGTAAAACCATTATCCTCAGTTGCAATGATGTGATCGTTTAAGTGAATGTCTATTTTGAAGTGTTTGTATATTAGAGTTTATGGTTATTATCTTTTATTTACATAGTGGGGCAGGAAGAAGACGAAAAGTATCGAATGAATGTACATATGTAGCATTGTTTGCTTTTGGTGTGAATAGTAATAAAAGATACGTTGAAATATTTTAAACCGTAACAAAAGAGCAATTAAATAATAGAGGGAGCAACTTACATGGAAAATATATTAAAGGTATCTTCAAAATCAAAACCAAATTCAGTAGCAGGTGCAATAGCTGGTGTACTAAGAACAAGTGGCAATGTGGAAATTCAAGCGATTGGGGCGGGTTCTATAAATCAAGCGATTAAAGCAATTGCAATCGCAAGAGGATTTGTTGCTCCAAGTGGTATTGATTTGGCCTTTGTTCCAGCATTTCAAGAGGTTACTATTAATGATCAAGAAAGAACGGCGATTAAATTAATTGTAGGTCCTAGAAGGAAAAGGTAACTGCAGTAATTCAGTATTGAAATGAAATTTAACATAACAAACAAAAAGTGTCACAAATGCTTATGAAATAGGCATTTGTGACACTTTTATAGTTTTGTGAGAATAAAAACCTCTAAAACTGCTCATTCTTCTCCCAAGATTCCACAATATAATGTGCAATCGTCGGGTTGAACCCTTTCCCAACTAAAAACATAATCGCAGCAACTTCTGTTAAAGCGTGTTTGTGTGATGTATGTTTTGCTTCATTTAAACCGTAATCTACCCAAGGTTTTACGAAATCTAGTACAGGTTTCTTTAAAGGTAAAAACTGTGTACCGACAACTTGTTGAATTTGTTGTTGTGTTGGTTCTGTAATTGGTCCAGGCGGTAAGATTTGCGGTTGTGTAATATCGAGTGTTGGTCCTGGTGGTAAAATTTGTGGTTGTGTTGGATCAATTGTTGGTGGTTTAGGCGGTGAGACACGTGCGTTGTAGTTTGGTTGGTACATTTGTTGTTGGTATTGTGGTTGTTGCGGCTGAGTTTCGTATGGATTTCGTTGAAATTGTTGCTCTTGATTTTGTGGTGCTACATATGGATTTTGAGGGTATTCATAATTTGGACGTGAGTCGTATGGATTTTGTTGATATTGTTGTTCTTGATTTTGCGTTGTTGCATATGGATTTTGCTGATATTGTTGTTCTTGATTTTGCG